>NZ_JBWKOU010000005.1:0-402852 GCF_059416245.1 Curvibacter sp. GW821-FHT09D12
CATGTCCGCGCTGATTGGCGTGGACATGAATACCTTATGGCGAGGGCTCTGGATAGATGACTTGGCCGGTTGCTTACTTTGGTCTCACATCATGCGGTGGTGCTTCACTCGGTGCTGAATCGCCCCGGGTTTCGAGGAGGCTGTTTGGTTTAAGTCAGGCCACCATCGCGGTGTTCTGACTGGCGAGTTGCCGATAGTAGTTTGCCTCAGCTTCGGCAGGCGGGATGTACCCGATGGATTCAAGCAGGCGATGGTGGTTAAACCATGACACCCATTCGAGAGTTGCAAACTCCACTGCTTCCTTTGTTTTCCATGGCGCCCGGCGATGTATTAACTCAGCCTTGTAGAGGCCGTTGATAGTCTCGGCCAAGGCGTTGACGCTCCTATGTCAAGGGGTGCTGGGTGGCCGGCCCAGATCACCCAATATCAACGGGTACAGCTCGCGCACGATGTACCGCTTCAGGCACCGCTGGATCTCCTTGGTCGACAGCCCTTGCGCCGTTCGGCGAGCGACGTACTCGCGTGTACGCGGGTCACTTCGCATTCGGACCATCGCAATGGTCCAGAGAGCATTGTTCGCGGAACGGTCGCCGCCTCGATTCAAGCGATGGCGCTTGGTCTTTCCGGATGAGGCTTGCAAGGGACTGACCCCGCAGAGGGCTGCCAGAGAGGCCTCGCTCTTCAGTCGATCCGGGTTGTCTCCAGCCACGCAAACCAGGACAGCAGCGGTTTGGGCACCGACTCCAAACTTCTGCCGAAGCCGCGAAGCATGCTGGCAGGTGAGTTGCTCGAGCTCCGCATCCAGAACCTTGACCTCCGCTTTCAACGCCAGCCAACGCTTCGCCAGGAGACGCAGGGTTGCTAGCAGAGACTGCAGCAAGGGCTCAGCCCCCAGCGATCTCACTTTGGAGCACATGTTCACGCAATCCTCAGCGTTGGGACGCAGCAAACGATCTCGAATGTCTTGCGGCGCGCTGACCAGAATTCCGCGCAACTGGTTGATGGTCTGCGTCCTGGCCTTCACCGCGCTCCGGCGCGCCGCTGAGACAGCGCGCATCGTGTACGCAGCGCCAGACTGCTGTTTAGGGACGGCTGTCGCACGGCCTGCGAGAACGGCACATGCAGCGCTTTCAGCGTCTGTGGGGTCGGATTTGCCACGCGTCCGCCGCGCGGAGCGGTCGGGGCGGTTTACTTCGAACACCTCGACCCCATGATCGCGCATCAGTCGCGTCAATCCAGCACCGTAGGTGGCCGTACCCTCCACACCGGCACGACGCAATTGTCCGAATGATCGAGCCCAGTCCAGCAGCTTCAAATAGCCGGCAGCGGTCGTTTCTACGGCCTGCGTCCCAAGCAGCCGGCCAGTGCAGCTGATCACTGCGCCGACATGTACGTCCAAATGCGTATCAACGCCAAGAATGACTTCGTCCTGATTCACACAAGCTCCTCTGTGTTGCAGAAGGCGCCACCAAACTCAATAGCGGGACAGGACACTCATGGTGCAGAACAAGGCTCCTATTAGGTCACGTGCATTGAGCCCGACAGCGCTCGGGGGAACATCCGACGTGATCGACAGGTCAACGCAAAGGCAGCACGGCCAGTCGTAGCTCGGGTCAGATCACGTCGGCGTCCGGGGACATTGGAACTGAGTGTCATAGCTATCGCCTTTGCTGCCCACGGAAGGTTCTATGCCCGCTTCAGCTAGTCGTTCGGAGTACCGAATGCTGACGTATTGCGACCCGCGGTCGCTGTGGCATATCAGGCTTCCATCGCGCTCAGGCTGGCGGGCATATAGGGCTTGCTCCAGTGCATCGAGCACAAAGTCCGTGCGCATCGAGCTGCTCACCCGCCAGCCCACAATGCGCCGGGCAAACACGTCGATGACAAAGGCCACGTACAGCCAGCCCTGCCAGGTCGAAACGTAGGTGAAGTCGCTGACCCACAACTGGTTCGGTCGCTCGGCTCTGAACTGACGCTTGACCCGATCCAACGGGCATGGCGCCTTGCCGTCACTGACAGTGGTTCGCACGACCTTGCCCCGCATCACCCCGCGCAACCCCAGCTTGCGCATCAGCCGCTCGACTGTGCAGCGGGCCACGGTCTCACCCCTTCGCGGCTCAGTTGGCGCCATACCTTGTCGGCGCCGTAGACCTGCATATTGGCTCGCCAAACACGCAGAATCTGCGGGCACAGGACCTCATCACGCAAAGCCCGAGCACAGCGCTTGTGGGGCGCGCTTAGCAACGCCGCATGTCGTCGATACGCAGAAGGGGCAACCTGCAAGACCTTGCAGAGCGGCTCGACCCCATAGGCATCACGATGCTTGTCGACGAAGGCTCTCAAGACTTCAGCCGGCGGTCGAGCTCCGCCTGGGCGAAAAACGCACTGGCCAGCTTGAGTATCTCGTTGGCCCGGCGCAGCTCCTTGACCTCACGCTCCAGTTCCTTCATGCGTTGAGCCTCAGTGGTTGTGACGCCTTCACGCACGCCTGCATCCACCTCAGCACGTTTGACCCATTCGTTCAAGGTCTGCGGTACACAGCCGATCTTTGGCGCGATGGACTCGATGGCTGCCCACAGCGATGGGTACTCGCCACGGTGCTCTTGCACCATACGTACGGCACGCTCGCGCACCTCGGGTGAAAACTTGTTTGACTTCGTCATGGCTCAATCCTCTCAGAGTGTTGAGCCTCCGCAAAACCCGGGGCGATTCAGTGCTGGGGCAAGTGTGCTCCTTAAGTAATTTGCAGGACAGGTAAGTTCCTGAAAGTAGCCATAATTGGCTCTATGAGCTTCCTTGCTATAGATGTCGGAAACACACGCCTCAAGTGGGCGCTGTATGAAGCCCCACACCGAGGGGCGACCGTGTTGGCGCAAGGCGCTGAGTTTCTGGAGAACGTTGACAAATTAGCCGACCATGCGTGGGCTTCTTTGACCCCACCAGACCGCATGCTGGGCTGCATAGTTGCCGGCGAGGCGGTCAAGCGGCGGGTCGAGGAGCAGATGGAAATCTGGGATGTGCCGCCAAAGTGGGTGGTCTCAACTCAGGGTGAAGCCGGGATGCACAATGGGTATGACCATCCAACCCGACTGGGTTCTGATCGCTGGGTCGCCATGATTGGCGCCCGACATCGCATGTTGAGCCGCGGAGAGCGCGCGCCGTTGATTGTGGTCATGGTCGGAACGGCCGTGACGGTGGAGGCAATTGATCCAGAAGGCGTGTTTTTGGGGGGGCTGATTCTTCCTGGTCACGGGATCATGCTCCGTGCCCTTGAATCAGGTACCGCAGGTCTTCATGTCCCGACGGGTGAGGTCAAGCTTTTTCCAACCAATACCAGTGATGCATTGACCAGCGGTGGAACTTATGCGATTGCCGGGGCGGTGGCACGCATGGTCGATCACCTGAGGATGCACTGCGGGCAGGAGCCGCAATGTGTGATGACGGGCGGTGCTGGATGGAAGATGGCGCCGAGCATGTCGGTTGAGTGCGAACTGGTGGACAATCTCATCTTTGACGGCTTGTTGGAAATCGCGGCTCGCAGATTTTCCAGCGCTGACCAAGCTTGATTGGCATTGGGCCTATGGCTCAATGGGTTGCCAACTCGGTTCTGGCCAACTCGCAATAGAGCGCCTCCATGGCGTCGACAGGCACACAGCTGGCCGCACGTTCGTAGAGTTGATTTGCTTGGTCATGACAGGCTTCGCCATTCAACATGACCAGTGCGTCGGCATACTCCACCAGACCCGCTGCCGAGTCCGGATTTTGTTGCAATGCCTCTGCCAAAAGTTGCAGCCCGACATCTTTGCGCGCGCCGTAGGTCATCCCACCTATCAAGGCCCCTACCTTGTCGATGACTTCGGCATGAAATGATCCCAGCGCTATGCGTGCTTCAACATGCTTGGGACAGAGCTCCAGGGTTCGTTCAAGAGACTCTTTGACTTTGCTGCCCAAGCCTTGAGCCAAAGCTTTGGCGACACTGATGGCTTGGCTGTACCGCCCCAATGCGTAAGCCAGCAAAAACCACGCATTCTGATCCTGAGGAGCATGTACCGTTTGCACACCCGCACGCTGAGCGACATCCATGAACAAATCAAGGCGTGCGTGCTCACTTTTTTCGAGATAGCAGGCATAGATGCAGGTGGCTTTGTTGGCGACGGTCATTCCGCCTGTTTCGCCAGTGGCTGCCGCTTCCAGGCCCAGCGTTCTGGCTGCCGAAAAATCACCATTGTGGAAGTATGCCCAGGCTTGCAACAGCAAAGGGCTACGGGGCAGAGGTTCAGAATCGCCCGCATGCAGTACTGCCCAGGATCTTTTCACGGAATCCGCTGTGAAGCTGAACAGACCCGGATGTGGAAATGGGGACCAGGTTGCCATTGCTTGTCTCCTTAGGAAGTCGTGACGTCAAGCGTGTTGCCGCGCTCGCACATGAGAGGCTCTTGGAGGCGTTCTCGTTCGGCTGTTCCCAGCCAGGGGATCAGCAAACTCAGCGCTTGCAGGACGCCACGCGCAGTGCTGAGTTTTCCTTGCTCCGGGCTGGACGCAAGACGTGGAGACTGGACATATTCATAGCTGAGCCAATAATTGAGCACCACCATCAGGTTTGATGTAGTCACTTCCACTTGATCGGCATTCATTTGAAGGGTTCCGCCAGCCCTGAGACGCTGCAACAGCCCCATCAGTGCACTCGATGAATCGATCTGAATTTTCTGCAATTGGGTTTCCAAGTGGCGGTTCTTACTCAGCAAATCGTTGAGATCGCGAAACAGGAACCGATGAGACCAGTTCAATTCGAAAAGCAGATGAAGCGAGCGCTTGGTCCCCTCCAGGTCGTTGATGCTTGAGACATCCTGTAGCAAAGGACGCAACTCGGCTTCGTAGCGGTCGGACAACGCATTGACCAGTTCGTCCTTTGCCGGAAAGTGGTAGTACAAATTTCCGGGGCTGATGCCCAGAGCACCAGCGATCAGCGTCGTCGAGACGTTGGGTTCACCAAACCGATTGAATAGATCGAGCGTGACTTCGAGGATTCGCTCGGCAGTTCTGCGAGGCGCCTTTTTCACCATGAAGTCGTCTCCCAGTATTTTTCGAAATCTGATTTCACTCTAGCCCAGCGAGGCGGGTACAGATACTAGGGATCTTGCTAGCCCCGGTCCGGCGTGAGCGCACCCAGTTGGCGGCGTCGGGCCCGAAGCGGACGTCGGAGTCCGGACGTCAAATGAGATAATCCGGCACTTTGGCTCCGGCTGAGCCGACTCCATCCAGGGCAGACAGATGATTCTCGTAACCGGCGGCGCAGGCTTCATTGGCGCCAATTTCGTGCTCGATTGGCTGGCTCAGAGCGATGAGCCTGTGGTCAACCTCGACAAGCTGACCTACGCGGGCAACCGCGAGAACCTGGCCTCGCTCGAAGGCGATGGCCGCCACCACTTCGCGCACGGTGACATCGGCGACAGCGCCTTGGTCGACGAGCTGCTGCGGGTGCATCAGCCCCGGGCCGTGATCAACTTTGCGGCCGAATCGCACGTGGACCGCTCCATCCATGGCCCAGAAGACTTCATCCAGACCAACGTTGTTGGCACCTTGCGCCTGCTCGAATCGGTGCGCGGCTACTGGAATGGCCTGGCTGCAGAGCAAAAAGCCAGTTTCCGTTTTCTGCACGTCTCGACCGACGAGGTCTATGGGTCACTGTCGCCCACCGACCCCGCGTTCACTGAAGACAACCCCTTCGAGCCCAACAGCCCCTACTCGGCCAGCAAGGCTGCCAGTGACCACCTGGTGCGCGCCTGGCACCACACCTACGGGCTGCCGGTGCTCACCACCAACTGCTCCAACAACTACGGCCCCTACCATTTCCCGGAAAAGCTCATCCCGCTGATGATCGTCAACGCGCTGGCGGGCAAGCCCTTGCCCATCTATGGTGATGGCCAGCAGGTGCGCGACTGGCTGTATGTGAAAGACCACTGCAGCGCGATCCGGCGTGTGCTCGAGGGCGGGCGCGTGGGCGAGACCTACAACGTGGGCGGTTGGAACGAAAAGCCCAACCTCGACATCGTGCACACCGTGTGTGCGCTGCTTGATGAACTGCGCCCCCGCAGCGACGGCAAACCTTACCGCGAGCAGATCACCTACGTCAAAGACCGCCCCGGCCACGACCGCCGCTACGCCATCGACGCCCGCAAGCTTGAGCGTGAACTGGGCTGGAAGCCGGCAGAAACCTTTGAGTCCGGCATCCGCAAAACCGTGCAGTGGTACCTCAGCCATGAGGACTGGGTGAGCCATGTGCAAAGCGGCGCCTACCGCGACTGGGTGCAAAAACAATACGCCAGCGAAGGCGCCGTATGAGCCTGCACATCCTGCTGCTGGGCAAAAACGGTCAACTGGGCTGGGAGCTGCAACGCAGCCTGGCCCCGCTGGGCCGGATCACGGCACTGGATCGCCACAGCACCGAACACTGCGGCGACCTCAGCCGGCTGGACGACCTGGCTGCCACCGTGCGTGCCTTGCGTCCCAACGTCATCGTCAACGCCGCCGCCCACACCGCAGTCGATCGTGCTGAGAGCGAGCCCGAACTGGCGCGAACCCTCAACGCCCTGGCCCCCGGCGCGCTGGCCCGCGAGGCGGCCCAACTGGGCGCCACCCTGGTCCACTACAGCACCGACTATGTGTTTGACGGCAGCGGCGATGCGCCCTGGCACGAGGGCGATGCCACCGGCCCGCTCAGCGTCTATGGCCGCACCAAGCGCGAAGGCGAGCAACTGATCCAGCAAAGCGGTGCCCGCCATCTGATCTTTCGCACCAGTTGGGTGTACGCCGCACGCGGTGGCAACTTTGCCAAGACCATGCTGCGCCTGGCGGCCGAGCGCGAACGCCTGACCGTGATCGATGATCAGTTCGGCGCCCCCACCGGGGCCGACCTGCTGGCCGACCTCAGTGCCCACGCCATCCGTGCCGTGCAAGTACGCCCCGAACTCTCAGGCCTGTACCACGCCGTGGCCGCAGGCCAGACCAGCTGGCATGGGTATGCCCGCTTTGTGATCGAGCATGCACGCCGTGCTGGTGTGGCCCTCAAGACGCCAGAAGACGGTATCGCCCCTGTGCCCACCAGTGCCTTCCCCACGCCAGCACGGCGCCCGAACAACTCGCGCCTGAGCACGGCCAAACTGCAAAGCGCGTTTGACCTGGCCTTGCCCGACTGGCAGCAGGGCGTGGCCCGCATGCTCGACGAAATCCTGCCGGCCTCGCTGCCGACCCAGGCCTGAGCGAACCGGCAAGAACTTCAGGGAGAACCACACATCATGACCACGCAACGCAAAGGCATCATCCTCGCCGGGGGCTCCGGCACCCGACTGCACCCGGCCACGCTGGCCATCAGCAAGCAGCTGCTGCCGGTGTACGACAAGCCCATGGTGTACTACCCGCTCAGCACCCTGATGCTGGCGGGCATGCGCGACATCCTGCTCATCAGCACCCCGCAAGACACCCCCCGCTTCCAGCAACTGCTGGGCGACGGCAGCCAATGGGGTCTGAACCTGCAGTACGCCGTTCAACCCAGCCCCGACGGGTTGGCCCAGGCCTTCATCATCGGTGAGCAGTTTGTCGGCAACCACCCGAGTGCCCTGGTGCTGGGCGACAACATCTTCTATGGCCATGACTTTGGCCCCCTGTTGGCCAATGCCGATGCGCAGACGGCCGGTGCCACCGTGTTCGCCTACCACGTCACCGATCCTGAACGTTACGGCGTGGTGGCCTTTGACAAGAGTGGCAAGGCCAGCAGCATCGAAGAAAAGCCCCCGGTCCCCAAGAGCAATTACGCGGTCACGGGCTTGTACTTCTACGACCAGCAGGTGGTGGACATCGCCAAGAGCATCCGCCCCAGCGCCCGCGGCGAGCTGGAGATCACCACCGTCAATGAAACCTACCTGCAGCGTGGCCAACTCAACGTGCAGATCATGAAGCGTGGCTACGCCTGGCTCGACACCGGCACCCACGACAGCCTGCTGGAGGCGGGCCAGTTCATCGCCACGTTGGAGCGCCGCCAAGGCCTGAAGGTGGCCTGCCCCGAAGAGATTGCCTGGCGCAACGGGTTCATCACCAGTGAACAGCTTGAGCGCCTGGCCCAACCCTTGGCCAAGAACGGCTACGGCCAATACCTGCTGCGCCTGCTCAAAGATTAAGCCCCATCATGAACGTCATCCCCACCGCCATTCCCGAAGTCCTGATCCTTGAGCCCAAAGTATTTGGCGATGCCCGAGGCTTCTTCTTCGAAAGCTTCAACCAGAAGGCCTTCAACGAGGCCACCGGCCTGCAAGTCGAATTTGTGCAGGACAACCACAGCCGATCGACCCAGGGCGTGTTGCGTGGGTTGCATTACCAGTTGCAGCAGGCCCAGGGCAAGCTGGTGCGCGTGGTGCGCGGCTCGGTGTTCGATGTGGCGGTGGACATCCGCAAAAGCTCGCCCACTTTCGGCCAATGGGTGGGCGTGGAGTTGAGTGAGGACAACCACCGCCAGTTGTGGGTGCCGGCCGGCTTTGCGCATGGCTTTGTGGTGACCAGTGAAAGCGCCGACTTTCTGTACAAGACCACCGACTACTATGCGCCGCAATACGAGCGCTGCATTGCCTGGAACGACCCCACCCTGGGGGTTCAGTGGCCCGATCTGGGGGAGCCCCCCCGTCTGTCGGCCAAGGATGCACAGGGTGTGCCTTTGGCTCAGGCCGACGTGTTTGCCTGAACCTGCGCGGTGCGCGCAAAGGCCTCAGCTTGATACCGCGCTGAAGCGGTAAATCCCGTCCGCGCCCAGTTCCCGCCGCAGCAGGCCTTGAAACCACAGTGCATGCAGGTGGGCCACGGCTTCGCCCATGGCAAAAGTGGTCTGGTGCAAATCCAGCGGCCGTTTGAACATCACCGGCAGGATGTCGGCGCCGCAGCAGGGGTGTTCCTGGCAGGCTTGCATCACCTCGCTCAAGCGGTCGCGGTGGTGATCATGGAGCTGCCGGATGCGCTGATGCAGGCCACGGAAGGGTTTGCCGTGGGATGGCAGCGTCAGGGTGTCCGCCGGCAGCGTGGCAAATCGATCCACTGAATCCAGAAACAGCTTCAAGGGGTTCGACTCGGGCTCGATGTCGAACACGCTCACATTGGTCGAGATGCGCGGCAGCATCATGTCCCCACCCAGCAGAACGCCCAGCGTAGGGCAGTGCAGGGCCATGTGCTCCGGGGCATGGCCATAGCCGCTGATGCATTGCCAGTCGTGGGCGCCAATGCGCACAGAGGCGCCGTCCATGAGCCGGTGAAAGCGGCTCGGCATGGCGGGCACCATGCTGGGGTAATAGCGGGTGCGCCCACGTATCTTGTCCACGGCCTCGGGGTCGCTCAGCCCATGGCTTGCAAAAAATCCCGCGGCATCAGGCCCGCCGAAGCCCGTGGTGCTCTGCGAACCCAGGCGGGCAGCGTAATAGTCGGTGGCGCTCATCCAAAGGGGGGCGTTCCAGCGTTCGCACAGCCAATGCGCCAGTCCGACATGATCCGGGTGCATGTGGGTCACCAGCACGCGCAGGATGGGGCGCCCTTGCAATTGCGTGGCAAAAATCTGTTCCCAGGTGGTCTTGGCGTCGTCGCTGGCAATGCAGCAGTCCACCACCGTCCAGCCTTTCACCCCATCCAGCTCGTCGGCGAGCAGCCACAGGTTGATGTGGTTCAGCGCAAAAGGCAGCGCCATGCGAATCCACCGCACCCCAGGCGCCACTTCCAGGGTGTGGCCGGATTCGGGCAAGGTCTCGCCGAGAGGGTAGTCCAGTTCCAGTTCGAGGGAGTTCATGGTGTGGGGCCTTCGTTTGGACTTGTGTCAGGGCTTTGACGCGGCGTTCGCCAGGATTGACGTTGACGTAAGCGTCAGCTGTAATCGGCTCATTCTAGGCAGGCGTGCACAGGGCAGATGTCACCGCCGTGCTACCGATTCGATCTGTTTTTTCCATGGCCACCACTTACACCATCAGCGACCTCGCCCACGAATTCGACCTCACCACCCGCGCCATGCGCTTTTATGAGGACATGGGGCTGCTGCAACCGCTGCGTGAGGGGCCTGGCGGTCGCACCCGCATCTACACCGCCCGCGACCGCACCCGCCTGAAGCTCACGTTGCGGGCCAAGCGCCTGGGCTTGTCCCTGTCGGAGGCGCGTGAAATCATCGACATGTATGACAGCCCGCGGGACACCGGACCGCAGTTGCGTAAATTTCTCGATGTGCTGGCCGGGCACCGCCGTCAACTCGAAGAGCAGATGGCCGATCTGCAGGCCAACCTTGAAGAGGTCAAGGTGCACGAGAAGGAGGCCCGGGCCCTGCTTGCCAAAGCCAGCAAAGGGCAGGGGGCCGAGGGGGACACGGGGCCGGCGGCGTCGCCTCAAGCCCCGATCGGCGTGTCCTCCACTCGCAAGCGTCGCGCCGCCTGATCCGCTGAGACCTTTCGCAGTCTTTCACTGATTGACGTTTACGTAAACGTCAATTAAGCTGCCGGCCCATGAACCGATCCACTTCCGACGAGGCTGCAGTCCCCAACGCCCTGCATGCCCGCATCGAAGCCAGTCTGGCCCGTCAGGGGCTGATGCAGCACCTGGGGGCGCGCCTGCTGCGGGTCGAGCCCGGCTTGTGCGAGATCGCCTTGCCCTATTCCGATCGGGTCACCCAGCAGCAAGGGGGCTTCCATGGTGGGGCCATGGGCGCCCTGGCGGACATCGCCGGCGGCTACGCGGGCCTGTCGGTGCTTGATGAGGGGCTGGAGGTGGTCACGGTCGAGTACAAGATCAACTTTCTGGCCAGCTTCAACGGTGGCGAACTTCACGCGTTGGGCCGCGTGGTGCGTCCAGGCAAGCGGGTCATCGTGACCACGGCCGAACTCTTTCACGTGGCGCCCGATGGGCGCCGTCAATCCTGTGCGGTGATGCAGCAGACGCTGGCACCGGTCCCTCAAAAATACTGAATTCCAAGGAGACTTCCATGAACCTGCCCGGCCTCAACTTCCAACTTGGCGACGACATCGATGCCCTGCGCGACGCGGTGCGCGACTTTGCCCAGGCCGAGATCGCCCCGCGCGCGGCCGAAATCGACCGCAACGACCAGTTCCCCATGGACCTGTGGCGCAAGATGGGTGATCTGGGTGTCTTGGGCATCACCGTGCCTGAAAGCTATGGCGGTGCCAACATGGGCTACCTGGCTCACATGGTGGCCATGGAAGAGATCTCCCGTGCCAGCGCCTCGGTCGGCTTGTCGTATGGTGCGCACAGCAACCTCTGCGTGAATCAGATCAACCGCAATGGCACCGAAGCCCAGAAAGCCAAGTACCTGCCCAAGCTGATCTCCGGCGAGCACGTGGGCGCTCTGGCCATGAGCGAGCCCGGCGCTGGCTCCGACGTCATCAGCATGAAACTCAAGGCTGAAGACAAGGGCGGCTACTACCTGCTCAATGGCAACAAGATGTGGATCACCAACGGCCCCGACGCCGACACCCTGGTGGTCTACGCCAAGAGCGAACCCGAGCTGGGCGCCCGTGGCGTCACCGCGTTCCTGATCGAGAAGGGCATGAAGGGCTTCAGCATCGCGCAAAAGCTCGACAAGCTCGGCATGCGCGGCAGCCACACGGGCGAGCTGGTGTTCAATAACGTCGAAGTGCCGGCCGAGAACATCCTGGGCGGCCTCAACATGGGCGCCAAGGTGCTCATGAGCGGCCTTGACTACGAGCGTGCCGTGCTCACCGGTGGCCCGTTGGGCATCATGCAGTCGGTGATGGACAACGTCATCCCCTACATCCATGACCGCAAGCAGTTCGGCCAGAGCATTGGTGAGTTCCAGCTCATCCAGGGCAAGGTGGCCGACATGTACACCGTGCTGCAGGCCGGCCGTTCGTTTGCCTACACCGTGGCCAAGAACCTCGATCTGCTGGGCACCGAGCACGTTCGCCAGGTGCGCAAAGACTGCGCCAGCGTCATCCTGTGGTGCGCCGAAAAGGCCACCTGGATGGCGGGTGAGGGCGTGCAGATCTTCGGTGGCAATGGCTACATCAATGAATACCCTCTGGGCCGCCTGTGGCGCGACGCCAAACTCTACGAGATCGGCGCCGGCACCAGCGAGATCCGCCGCATGCTGATTGGCCGCGAGCTCTTTGCGGAGACTTGCTGAGCCTCAAGCACCTGACATGCACAGCCGCTAACATCGCCGCATGACTTCTTCCTCCAGCCTTCAGCATCTGATCGACAACAACCGCGTTTGGGCGGCCCGAATGGAGCAGGCCCGCCCTGGTTTTTTCAGCCAACTGGCCCAGCAGCAAAACCCCAAGTACCTGTGGATCGGCTGCTCCGACAGCCGAGTGCCTGCCAATGAGATCACGGGGCTGGATCCGGGCGAAGTGTTCGTGCATCGCAATGTGGCGAACGTGGTGGTGCATTCCGATCTGAACGCCTTGTCGGTGATTCAGTTCGCGGTCGATTACCTCAAGGTCGAGCACATCATGGTGGTCGGGCACTATGGCTGTGGTGGCGTGCTGGCTACCTTGCGCGGCATGCGTGTTGGTCTGGCGGACAACTGGCTGCGTCATGTACATGACGTCAAGGTGCGTCATCGTCGCCGCCTGGATCACCTGAGCCTGGCCGAGCAAGAGGATGTCCTGTGCGAGATGAACGTCATCGAGCAGGTCGGCAACGTGGCCCTGACCAATGTCGTGCAAGACGCCTGGCACCGGGGCCAGAAGCTGGCCTTGCACGGCTGGTGCTATGGCCTCAAGGATGGCCTGGTCAATGACCTGCACGTCAGCATGCAAGGCCCCGACGATGTGATGCCCATGTTCCGCAACGGGCTCAAGCGCTACCCGCGCGGCGTCGGCGTCTGAGTTTCTGAGCGGCGGGGCGAGAGCCATGTTCCCATCCCGGCTTGACGCCCCCCAGGCCCATGGCATCGCAAAGGCCATGATGGACGGCTTCAACCGCCATTACCGCCTGTTCCGCACCGAATCGGCCCGCGCCAAGCACCGCTTCGAGACCTGCGACTGGCACGGCCAACAACGTGCCCAGCGCGAACGCATCGAGTTCTATGGCCTGCGCGTCAAGGAATGCGTGATGCGGCTTGAGAAAGAGTTCAAGGCCGGCGCGCAGCCCATGGATGTGTGGCAACAGGTCAAGCTGCATTACATCGGGCTGCTGGTGGACCACCACCAGCCTGAACTCGCCGAGACCTTCTTCAACTCGGTCACCACCAAGATCCTGCACCGCACCCATTTCCACAACGACTTCATCTTTGTGCGCCCCGCGGTCAGCACCGAGTACATCGAAAACGACGAACCCGGCGCCCAGCCCAGCTTTCGGGCCTACTACCCCTCGCGCGCCACCCTGCCCGAGGTGCTGACCCAGCTCATCGAGCATTTCCGGCTGCAGCGCGAGTTCGAAGACCTGCCCCGCGATGTGGCCAGTGTGCTGCAGGCCCTGCACCTGCGCCTGGGCGAGGTCAAACTGCGCGCCAACTTCCAGATCCAGGTCCTGTCGAGTCTGTTTTTTCGCAACAAGGGCGCCTATGTCGTGGGCAAACTCATCAACGGATTCAATGAGCTGCCCTTCGCCCTGCCCATCCTGCACAACAGCCGCGGCCAGTTGCGCATCGATGCGGCCCTGTTCGGCGAGGACGACTTGCAGATGCTGTTCAGCTTTGCTCGTGCCTATTTCATGGTCGACATGGAGATCCCTTCGGCCTACGTGCAGTTTCTGCGCTCCCTGATGCCGCGCAAGCCCCGGGCCGAGATCTACAACGCGCTGGGGCTTGCCAAGCAGGGCAAGACGCTGTTCTACCGCGATTTCCTGGCCCATCTGCGTCATTCCACCGACCGCTTCCGCATCGCACCCGGCATCAAGGGCATGGTCATGCTGGTGTTCGATCTGCCCTCGTTTCCCTTCGTCTTCAAGCTCATCAAAGACTACTTCCCGCCCCCCAAAGACACCACCCGCGAGCAGATCAAGGGCAAGTACCTGCTGGTCAAGCAACACGACCGGGTGGGGCGCATGGCCGACACGCTGGAGTACAGCGAGGTAGCCTTTCCACGCGAGCGCTTCAGTGACGAGTTGATCGCCGAAATCCAGAAGTTCGCTCCCAGCCAGCTCGAAATCAGCGACCGCGACGGCGATGGTCGCACCGAGGTCATCATCAAGCACCTCTACATCGAGCGCCGCATGATTCCACTCAACCTGTACCTGCAAGAAGCCTTCGACCAGGGGCTGGAGCATCCGGCCGCGCGGGCCCAGATCGAGCGCAGCGTCATCGAATACGGCAAGGCCATCAAGGACCTGGTGGCGGCCAACATCTTCCCGGGCGACATGCTGTGGAAGAACTTCGGCATCACGCGCAACGGCAAGGTGGTCTTCTACGACTACGACGAAATTGAGTACATCACCGACTGCAACTTTCGCCGCGTGCCTGAGCCCCGCCATGAGGAAGACGAACTCTCGGGCGAGATCTGGTACAGCGTGGGCCCGCGCGACGTGTTTCCCGAGACCTTCGCCCCCTTTCTGCTGGGCCATCCCGCGGTGCGCGAAGTCTTCATGCAGCACCACGCCGACTTGCTTGACGTCAGCTTCTGGCAACAGCACAAAGAGCGCATCCAGGCCGGCCACGTGCACGACATCTTCCCCTACGAGCGCAGCAGGCGCTTTTCACCCTCGCAGGCCAGCCTGGCTTCATGAGGGCGTCTTTTCATCCGAGCAAGCCCATCCAACATCAGGAGATCAACATGTCCGAATCCATCGTCATCGTCGGCGCCGCCCGTACCCCCATGGGCAGCTTCCAGGGCGACTTCAGCAGCCTCGCGGCCCACGATCTGGGCGGCGTCGCCATCCGTGCGGCCATCGAGCGCGCGGGCGTCTCCCCCGATGCGGTGGGTGAGGTGCTGTTCGGCAACTGCCTGATGGCAGGCCAGGGCCAGGCCCCGGCCCGCCAGGCCGCGTTCAAGGGCGGTCTGCCCAAGGGGGCCGGGGCCGTCACCCTGTCCAAGATGTGCGGTTCGGGCATGAAGGCCGCCATGTTCGCGCATGACATGCTGCTGGCCGGCACCCATGACGTGATGGTGGCCGGCGGCATGGAAAGCATGACCAACGCCCCCTACCTGCTGCAAAAGGGCCGGGGCGGCTACCGCATGGGCCACGACCGTATCTTTGACCACATGATGCTCGACGGCCTGGAAGACGCCTACGAACCCGGCCGCTCCATGGGCACTTTCGGCGAAGACTGTGCCGCCAAATACAGCTTCACACGTGAACAGCAGGACCACTTCGCCGTCACCAGCGTGCAGCGCGCCAAGGCCGCCACCGAATCCGGCGCCTTTGCGGCCGAAATCGCCCCCGTCACGGTCAAGTCGCGGGCCGGCGAGACCGTGATCTCGGTGGATGAGGGCCCGGGCAAGGTCAAGCTCGACAAGATCCCCGGCCTGAAGCCCGCGTTCAAGAAGGACGGCACCATCACCGCCGCCTCCAGCTCGTCGATCAACGATGGTGCCGCCGCCCTGGTGATGATGCGCGCGTCCACCGCTCAGAAGCTGGGCTGCCAACCCCTGGCCCGCATCGTCAGCCATGCCACCCACGCCCAGGAGCCCGAATGGTTTGCCACCGCTCCGCTGGGAGCCACTCAAAAGGCCCTGGCCAAGGCCGGCTGGTCGGCCGACCAGGTGGACCTCTGGGAAATCAACGAGGCTTTTGCCGTGGTGCCCATGGCACTGATGACTGAGTTGAAACTGCCGCACGACATCGTCAACGTCCATGGTGGGGCCTGCGCCCTGGGCCACCCCATCGGGGCCAGCGGTGCCCGCATCATCGTCACGCTGCTGCATGCCTTGAAGGCCCGCGGCAAGAAGCGCGGCCTGGCCACCCTGTGCATCGGTGGTGGCGAGGCCACGGCCATGGCGGTCGAACTGCTCTGACCCGCGTCTGAGGCGTTCCATGATCCGTACCCTGGAGCAACTGCGTGCGCTGTACCCAGCGCCGGCCGAGCGCCCGCGCCTCAAGCAGATGGCGCAACTCGACCGGCACGCCCGGCGCTTCATCAGCCTGTCGCCTTTTTGCGTGCTGGCCTCCGCAGGCGCCCCGGGGCAGTGGATGGACGCCTCGCCGCGTGGCGGCGCCCCCGGCTTTGTGCACACGCTGGATGAGCACACCCTGCTGTTGCCGGATTCCTCAGGCAACAACCGCCTCGATACCTTGCAGAACCTGGTGCATGACCCACGCATCGGCCTGCTGTTCATGATCCCGGGGGTGGACGAAACCCTGCGCATCAATGGGCAGGCCCGCCTGCGCGACGAGGCCGAGTACACGCGGCGCTTTGCCCAAGGGCGTCAGCCCCCCAGGCTGGTCATCGAGGTGCAGGTGCAAGAGGCCTACCTTCATTGCGCCAAAGCGCTCATGCGTTCGCGCCTGTGGCGGCCCGAGGCGCAGCAACCGCGCAGCGTGCTGCCCACCTTGGGCGAGATGCTGCATGACCAGATCGGTCTGGCCACCGCGCCCGAATCACAGGCCGAGATGGTGGCCCGCTACCAGGCCCAATTGCAACAGGAAGGCCTGGGCTGAAGCCCGAGGCCTGTTTCACGGAGCATTCCCATGAGCACCACCTTGATCATCGGCGCTTCCCGCGGCCTGGGCCTGGAACTGGCCCGCCAGGCGCTGGCGGCCGGCGAGCGCGTCATTGCCACCGTGCGCAGCGAGGCCGCGCGCAGCCAACTGCAAACGCTGGGCGCCCAGGTGCTCAAGCTGGACGTGGCCGATCCGGCCAGCGTCAGTGGCCTGTCGTGGCAGCTGGATGGCGAAAAGATCGACCTGGCCCTGTATGTGGCCGGTGTCATGGATCGCGGCAATGCGCTCTCACCGCCCACGCGTGAGCACTTCGATGCCGTCATGCATCCCAATGTGCTGGGCGCCATGCAGGTGCTGCCCCAGGTCATGCCCATGGTCGAAGAGGCGGGCGGTGTGTTTGCCGCCATCTCCAGCGCCATGAGCCAGATCGGCAGCGTACCCAACAGCAGCGCCTGGCTGTACCGCGTCAGCAAGGCCGCACTCAACATGGCAGTGGCCGCGGCCCAGCACGATTACCCGCGCGCCACCCTGGTCACCATCGACCCGGGCTGGGTGCGCACCGACATGGGCGGCGAGTCCGCTCCGCTGACGGTTGAGCAAAGCGTGCAGGGCCTGCGCCGCACCCTGGCCGGCCTCACCCAGGCCGACCGGGGGCGCCTGCTGCACCACGACGGCCGCCGCGCCAGCCATTGGTAAACCCTCCGCCAGCCGGAGCACCCCAGAACAACGATCCAGGAGACAAGAATGCTGTTGACCCAAGACCAGGAAATGATCCGCGACGCCGTGCGCGACTTCGCCCGCGAGCAACTCTGGCCCCATGCCGCCCGCTGGGACCGCGAGCACCACTTTCCCAAGGAGGCCCATCAGGGCCTGGCCGCGCTGGGGGCCTATGGCATCTGCGTGCCTGAGGCCTATGGCGGCGCCGAGCTCGACTATGTGAGCCTGGCCCTGGTGCTTGAAGAGGTGGCCGCCGGCGACGGCGGCACCAGCACCGCCATCAGCGTTACCAATTGCCCGGTCAACGCCATCCTGATGCGCTATGGCAACGAGGCCCAGAAGCAGCAGTGGCTGGTGCCCCTGGCCCAGGGGCACATGCTGGGCGCTTTCTGCCTGACCGAACCCCATGTGGGCAGCGATGCCTCGGCCCTGCGCACCACCGCGGTCAAGCAAGGCGACGACTACGTCATCCATGGCGTCAAGCAGTTCATCACCAGTGGTCAGAACGGCCATGTGGCCATCGTGATCGCGGTCACGGACAAAGGGGCCGGCAAGCGTGGCATGAGCGCTTTTCTGGTGCCCACCGACAACCCAGGCTACGTCGTGGCTCGGCTGGAGGACAAGCTGGGCCAGCACAGCAGCGACACGGCCCAGATCAATTTCGACCACTGCCGCATCCCGGCCGAGAACCTGATCGGGGCCGAAGGCGAGGGCTACAAGATCGCCCTGTCGGCCCTGGAAGGCGGGCGCATCGGCATTGCGGCGCAAAGCCTGGGCATGGCGCGAAGCGCCTTCGAAGTGGCGGTGGACTACGCCAAGCAGCGCGAGAGCTTTGGCACGGCCATCTTCAACCACCAGGCGGTGGGCTTTCGCCTGGCCGACTGCGCCACCCAACTGGAGGCGGCCCGGCAGCTGATCTGGCACGCCGCCGCCTTGCGCGACGCCGGCCGCCCCTGTCTCAAGGAGGCCGCCATGGCCAAGCTGTTTGCCAGCGAAATGGCGGAGAAGGTCTGCAGCGCGGCCATCCAGACCCTGGGGGGCTACGGCTACGTGAAAGACTTTCCACTGGAACGCATTTACCGCGACGTGCGCGTGTGCCAGATCTACGAAGGCACCAGCGACGTGCAGAAGATCATCATTCAGCGCGCCCTGGCCTGATACCCCTGGGGCGGCCGCCCCGGCCGCCGTCTCGTAGAATCCGGGCCTTTGCCCTGGCCGGCAACGGCCTGTCAATGTGATGGCCCCCTCTGATCCCTGCCCCTGCGGTCGCCTGGACCCTCGCAGCCGCCCTCTGGCCTGGGCGGATTGCTGTGGCCGCTATGTCGACCACTTTGATCACGCACCCGCGCCCGATGCCGAAAGCCTGATGCGCTCACGCTACAGCGCCTTTGTGCTGCAGCGGCGCGAGTACCTGCTGGCCACCTGGCACCCTGACACCCGCCCCACCGAGTTGGACTTCGAGCCCGCACCGCGCTGGCTGGGCCTGGCGCTGCGTGGCCACTGGCCCGATGGCGATCGGGCCCAGGTCGAGTTCGTGGCCCGCTACCGTGAGCAGGGCCGGGCGGTGCGCCTGCATGAACGCAGTCGCTTTGTGCGCGAAACCCGGCCTGTGGCCGATGGCCCGGGCTTGCCCCGCTGGTATTACGTGGATGGCGAGTTCCCAGCCGACCGCCCCTCTTGAAGCCAGTCTTGAATTTTGGAGTTCAACCATGATGCGATTTGATGCGGTGCTGTTCGACTGCGATGGTGTGCTGGTGGACAGCGAGCCCATCACCAATGGCCTGCTGCGCGACATGCTCGAAGAGTCGGGCTGGGTGATGAGTGCCGAAGAGTGCTTCCGTGTCTTTGTGGGCAAGGCCGTGCGTGACGAGCGGGCCAACATCGAGGCCCGCACCGGCAAACCCCTGACCGACGCCTGGATGGCCGAGTTCTATGCCCGGCGCAATGCGGCCCTGAACGAGCGGCTCACCGCCGTCGAGCATGTGCATGGTGCGGTCGAGCGGGTGCATGCCTACCATCAGGGGCGCATCGCCTGCGCCTCGGGGGCAGACCGGTTCAAGGTCAATCTGCAACTCGACAAGGTGGGCCTGAGCCCTTATTTCGAGGGCCGCATTTTCAGCGGCCACGAAATGCCGCGCAGCAAGCCCGCCCCGGATGTCTACCTGGCCGCGGCTGACCATCTGCAGGCCGACCCGCGCCGTTGCGCCGTGGTTGAGGACACGGTCACCGGGGTCACGGCAGGCGTGGCCGCCGGGGCCACCGTGTTCGCCTACCTGCCCGCCCAGACCCTGCACGACAGCCGCGACGCCTTGTTGGCCGCGGGGGCGGTGCAGGTGTTCCGCAGCATGGCCGAGCTGCCAGCTTTGCTGGGCTGCTGAGCCGGCCTGGGGCCTGTTAACACTGATTTCGCCGGTGCGAAGCCTGCTGGCCAAGCGCCAATCAAGGCGCGTGTCGCCGCCCAGACCGGGCGTCTGGGCAAGACTCGCAACGCCGAGTGGCGCTTGGCCAGCCGGCTTCCCTTCGGGTTGGAGCCCAAAAGGCCGATCGCGGCGTTGCCAATCCTCGCTGGGTCACCGACCCAGCTGCGGTTGGCGCCTGGCGCTAGGCCTTTTGGATCTCCAACGCATCCGGCGAAATCAGTGTTAACAGGCCCTAGCTTCAGACAGGTGGCCCGGTCTCAGGGGCCGGGGTGGTTGGCACGCCCTGATCCAGGGCGGCCTGGTGTTGCGCCGCCAGGGCGCGGATGAAGGCCGGCCGATCCTGCAGGCGCTGCCAGTAGGCCTGGATGGCCGGGCTCATGCGTTCCAACAGGCCCAGGTGGCTGGCCACCATCAAGGCGTAACCCACCGACACATCGGCGGCCGTGAATCGGCCCCCACACAGCCAGGGGGCACCCGTGGCCAGCGCCGCGTCCACCGCCTTGAGCCGGGCCAGAAACCAGCGGCTGTAATCCTCCACGACCTGGGGCTGGCGCCGCTCGGGCGGCTCGAATCGGCCATAGCGCAGGACCAGGGTCTGCGGAAAGGTCAGGGTGGCCTCGCCTTGGTGCAACCAGTTCAGCCAAGGGGCGTAGTCAGGCTCGTCGGGCGTCACCGCCAGTGGGGTGCCCGGCACACGGCTGGTCAGGTACTGGCAGATGGCTGCCGACTCGGTCATGCGCACGGCGCCGTCCTCCAGCAAGGGCACGGTGCCCAGCGGGTTGTCCGCCAGGAACTCGCGCTGCCACACCCGGGGTGGAAAGGGCAGCATGCGCAAACGGTAGGGCAGGGCCAGTTCCTCCAGCATCCACAGGGGGCGGAATGAACGGGCACTGACGCAGTGATGCAGCGTGATCATGGGGGTGTGTCTCCTGGGGTGATGCGTTCGCTGCCCACAGCGTAGCGGCACCCGCCAGCCGTGGTGTGCCACGGCCGGTGCAAATCCGGCCACGGTGACGTTGGGACTTCAGCCGGCGCCGGCCTGGCGCCGGAACTCCGCCGGCGATTGCCCCGTCCAGTCGCGAAAGGCCCGCATGAAGCTTTTCTCGTTGCGAAAGCCCGCCGCCTCGGCCACTTGCTTGATGGGGCGGCTGGTGCGCAGCAGCAACTCGGTGGCGCGCTCGCGGCGCACCTCGTCTTTCAGGGCCTGCAAGGTGGCGCCTTCGTCCTTGAGCTGCCGGTGCAGGGTGCGCGGCGAGATGTGCAGCCAGTGCGCCAGCGCCTCGGCGCTTTGAGTGTCCTGCGGCTGGCGGGCCAGCAACTGGCGCACCCGCTGCACCAGCAGCCGGTCGCGCCGGTATTGCAGCACGGTCAAGGGCAGGGCGCGCTGCAGCATTTGTTTGAGCGCGGCTTCGTCGCGCCGCAGCGGCATCTCCAGGTAGCGGGCGTCGAAATGGATGCCGGCCTGGGCGGCACCAAAGGCCACCGGCCCCGGAAACAAGAGGGGATAGACCTCGGCATGGGCTGGCGCGGCCAGGGGGAACGCCGCTTGCTGCAGCGGCAGACGCGAGTCGATCAGCCAGCAGGCCAGGCCGTGGACATTGCGCAGCACCGACACCAGACAGAATTCGCGCAGTTCGCCCAGGTCGCGGTGCTCGGTGATGGTGAGGCTGCTGTGCCGGCCTTGCACGCTCAGGTTCAGTGTGATGTCGTCGGCAATCAGGCCGTGGTGCCGGCACCAGCGCTTCAGTGCCACGCCCAGCGACGGCGCGCTGATCGAGGCCCGGGCCAGCATGCCGTAGCTGCCCCAAGGCAGGCGCCGTCCGAACCAGCCCAGGGCCTCATCGTCCAGCTCCTGCATGGCGGCACCCGACAACAGCTCGAACTGCAAGGCGGTGACCCTTTTTTGAGCATCCAGGGTCTCATCTGGCGTGATTTGTGCCGCCTTCAAGGCCCGATCGGGCGTCAGGCCGCGACGTTCATAGGCTTGGAGAATGGCCTGCACAAAGGCCATGGGGGTGGCCGCCTGTTGTGGCGCAGGCAAGGGGGGGCGGCGGGGCTCGGGCGACATGCGGTAAGTGTGCCGGTCAGTGGCGTGATTTGCAACCTTCTTGGCCTCGGCATTTTCGAGTCGCCGACGTATCCTGCGGAGCGGCGTCCCCTGAGGGCGCCACCCCGTCAGAGGAGACAAACACATGGTCCCAGCCGATACCGCCGCACCGGTGGCCCTGAGCTACGCCCAGGGTCGCACCGACACCGCCCTCATCGAAGACACCCTGGGTGATTTCTTCGATGCCATGGTCGAGCGCCACCCCGATCGCGAAGCCCTGGTCAGCCTGCACCAGGGTCGCCGTTACACCTACCGCCAGTTGCAGGCTGAGGTGAACCAACTGGCCAGCGCCTTGCTGGGGCTGAACCTCACCGTCGGCGACCGCGTCGGTATCTGGTCGCACAACAACGCCGAATGGGTGTTGATGCAACTGGCCACGGCCAAAGTGGGCCTGGTGCTGGTCAACATCAACCCGGCCTACCGCACCTCCGAGGTCGAATACGCGCTCAACAAAGTGGGCTGCAAGGCCCTGGTCAGCATGGCCCGCTTCAAGACCAGCGACTACCTGGGCATGCTGCGTGAGCTGGCGCCCGAACTGGCCACCAGTGTCCCCGGCCAGCTGCAGGCCAAGCGCCTGCCTGAGTTGCGCAACGTGCTCTGGATCGATGTCGAAGGCGAGGGGGCTGACGAGCCCGGCATGCTGCGTTTCTCCAGCCTGCTGGCCCGCGGTGACCGGTTTGATCCGCGACTGCCCTCGTTTGCGGCCACGCTCAAGGCCACCCAGCCCATCAACATCCAGTTCACCAGCGGGACCACCGGATTTCCCAAGGGGGCCACGCTGACCCATCGCAACATCCTCAACAACGGCTTCTTCATCGGCGAGGCCATGAAGCTCACGCCCGACGACCGCCTGTGCATCCCCGTGCCGCTGTACCACTGCTTCGGCATGGTGCTGGGCAACCTGGCCTGCCTCACCCACGGCGCCACCATCGTCTACCCCAACGATGGTTTCGATCCCCTGACCGTGTTGCAGGCGGTGCAGGATGAGCGATGCACCGGCCTGCACGGCGTGCCCACCATGTTCATTGCCGAGCTGGACCACCCCCGCTTCAAAGAGTTCGATCTGCACACCCTGCGCACCGGCATCATGGCCGGCTCGCCTTGCCCGATCGAGGTGATGAAGCGCGTGGTGGCCGACATGCACCTGGGCCAGATCACCATCGCCTACGGCATGACCGAGACCAGTCCCGTCAGCTGCCAGAGCAGCACCGACACGCCGCTGGAAAAGCGCGTCAGCACCGTGGGCCTGGTGCAGCCGCACCTGGAGGTCAGAATCGTCAACCCCGAAACCGGTGCGACCCAGCCCCGCGGCAGCTCGGGCGAGCTCTGCACGCGTGGCTACTCGGTCATGCATGGCTACTGGGATGACGAGGAAAAGACCCGCGAGGCCATCGATGCCGACGGCTGGATGCACACCGGCGACCTCGCCACCATGGACGCCGAGGGCTACGTCAACATCGTTGGCCGCATCAAGGACATGGTGATCCGGGGCGGCGAGAACATCTACCCGCGCGAGATCGAAGAGTTTCTCTACCGCCACCCCAAGGTGCAGGATGTGCAGGTGGTGGGCGTGCCCGACCACCAATATGGCGAGCAACTGTGTGCGTGGGTGGTGGTCAAGCCCGGCCAGACTTTGTCCGAGGACGAACTGCGAGCCTTTTGCAAAGGCCAGATCGCCCACTACAAAGTGCCGCACTACATCCGATTTGTATCCGGCTTCCCCATGACCGTCACCGGCAAGATCCAGAAGTTCAAGATCCGCGACGAGATGAAGACCCAACTGGGTCTTGAAGAAACCAAGACCGCCTGAGGCCCCCATGATTCTTGAAAGCAAACTCAACCCCCGTTCGGCCGAGTTCCAGGCCAATGCCAGCGCCATGCGCACTGTGGTCGATGACCTGGCCGTGCAGGTCGCCAGGGCGGCGGCTGGTGGCGGCGAGGCCGCCCGCGCCAAGCACACGGCCCGCGGCAAGCTGCTGCCGCGCGAGCGGGTGCAGATGCTGCTGGACCCCGGCACGCCCTTTCTGGAGCTGAGCCCGCTGGCGGCCCACGCCATGTATGGCGATGCGGCACCCTGCGCCGGTGTCATCACCGGCATCGGCCGCGTCAATGGCGTGGACTGCCTGATCGTGTGCAACGATGCCACTGTCAAGGGCGGCACCTACTACCCCATGACGGTGAAAAAGCACCTGCGGGCCCAGGAGATCGCAGCGCAGAACCACCTCACCTGCATCTACCTGGTCGATTCGGGGGGCGCCAACCTGCCCAATCAGGACGAGGTGTTCCCCGACCGTGACCACTTTGGCCGCATCTTCTTCAACCAGGCCAACATGAGCGCCCAGGGCATCTCGCAGATCGCGGTGGTGATGGGCAGCTGCACGGCCGGCGGTGCCTATGTGCCCGCCATGAGCGACGAGACCATCATCGTCAAGAACCAGGGCACCATCTTTCTGGGCGGCCCGCCCCTGGTGAAGGCGGCGACCGGCGAAGTGGTCACGGCCGAAGACCTGGGCGGGGGCGATGTGCACACCCGCCTTTCGGGCGTGGCTGATCACCTGGCGCAGAACGACCTGCACGGCCTGGCGCTGGCCCGCCAGGCCGTCAAAAACCTGAACGCCCGCAAGGCCGACCCGCTGCCCACCGACGCGGCCAAGCCGCCACGCTTCGAGGCCAGCGAGCTGTATGGCGTGATCCCCACCGACACTCGCAAGCCCTTTGATGTGCGCGAAATCATCGCCCGCGTCGTGGACGACAGCGAGTTCGACGAGTTCAAGGCCCGCTTCGGCACCACCCTGGTCACCGGCTTTGCCCGCATCGAAGGCATGCCCGTGGGCATCATTGCCAACAACGGCATCCTGTTCTCCGAGTCGGCGCTCAAGGGCGCCCACTTCATCGAGCTGTGCTGTCAGCGCAAGATCCCGCTGGTGTTCCTGCAGAACATCACCGGTTTCATGGTGGGCCGCAAGTACGAGAACGAAGGCATCGCCCGCAACGGTGCCAAGATGGTCACGGCCGTGGCCACCGCCAGCGTACCCAAGTTCACCATCATCATTGGCGGCAGCTTTGGCGCCGGCAACTACGGCATGTGCGGCCGGGCCTACAGCCCGCGCTTTCTGTGGATGTGGCCCAACGCCCGCATCAGCGTCATGGGCGGCGAACAGGCGGCCAGCGTGCTGGCCACCGTCAAGCGCGACGGCATCGAGGCCAAGGGCGGCCAATGGAGCGCCGACGAAGAAGAAGCTTTCAAGGCCCCGATCCGCCAGCAGTACGAAGACCAGGGCCACCCCTACTACGCCACCGCCCGCCTGTGGGACGACGGCGTGATCGACCCCGCCGACACCCGCCGCGTGCTGGCCCTGGGCCTGTCGACCGCCCGCAATGCGCCGATCGAAGACACTCGATTTGGCGTCTTCCGCATGTGATGTGTATATTTTCCTGAATTCATACACATTCGAGGCCGCCTGTGCGAACCAACATCGACATCAACGACGAACTGCTGGCGCGGGCCATGGCGGCCGGGGCGTTCAAGACCAAAAAAGAGGCTGTGGAGGCCGGCTTGCGCCTGCTGGCGCGCAAAGAAATCTACGACGGCCTGCTGGCCCTGCAAGGTCAGTTGCACTGGGATGATTCCGATGAGGGCTGGGCTGAGGCATCAGCCCAGACGGCAAGCCAGCATGGCGCGGCCATGGCCGTCGCAGAAACGCCCGCTCCGGCCTACAAGACGACGCCTGCCGTGGCTCGTCCAGTCAAAAGGCGGCGCCCGTGATTCTGGTGGATTCCAGTGTCTGGATCGATTTCTTTGCAGGCCGCAGCAACCGGGCTGTCGAGGCCTTGAGGGCATTGCTGCAGGGCAATCGTGGTGACATTGCTGTGGCCGACTTGGTGATGTTCGAGGTGTTGCGCGGTTTTCGTTCGGGGGGCGCGCTGGAGTTGGCCGAGCACTACCTGGGCAGTCTGCCGCAGGTCCAGTTGGGCGGCTCGTCGGCCGCCCTGCTGGCGGCCCGCGAGTACCGCAAGTTGCGTGCACGGGGCATCACCATCCGCAGCCCCATCGACATTCTGCTGGCCAGCTTCTGCATCCACCATGGCCACCAGCTACTGCACCGCGATGCAGATTTTGACGTGTTCGAAACTTTGAGAGGACTCCCCACATGGCCGCGCTGAGCACCATCACCGTCGACATCGGCCCCGTGGCCCGTGTCACCCTGAACCGCCCCGACGTACGCAACGCCTTCAACGAGACCGTGATCGCCGAGCTCACCCAGGCCTTCCGCGATCTGGGACTGCTCCCCGAGGTCCGGGCCATCGTGCTGGCCGGCCAGGGCCCGGCCTTCTGCGCCGGGGCCGACCTGAACTGGATGCGCAGCATGGCCGACTACAGCCGCGAGCAGAACCTGGCTGATGCTGGGCAACTGGCCGAGATGCTGCGCGTGATCTACGCCTGCCCCAAGCCCACCGTGGCTCGGGTGCAGGGCGATGTCTATGCCGGCGGCACCGGTCTGGTCGCGGCCTGTGATGTGGCCATCAGTGTCGACACGGCGCATTACTGCCTCAGCGAGGTCAAACTGGGCCTGATCCCCGCCACCATCAGCCCCTACGTGATCCGGGCCATGGGCGCCCGCGCGGCCCACCGCTACTTTCTGACGGCCGAGCGTTTCAGCGCTGCCGAAGCCCTGCGCATCGGCTTCATTCATGAGGTGGCGGCGGCGGATGCTCTGGACGCCCGGGTGGACGCCGTCACGGCGGCCCTGCTGGCGGCCGGCCCCGAGGCCGTGCGCCTGAGCAAGCGCCTGGTGCACGACGTGGCCGGGCACGACATCGACGCGACGCTGATCGCCGCCACCGTCGAGCGCATTGCCGATGTGCGCGTCAGCCCCGAAGGGCGCGAGGGCATCCAGTCCTTTCTGCAAAAGCGCAAGCCGAACTGGCTTCTGGGTTGAGCCATGGGGTGCCTGACGACACGTTTGCGTCTTCTGGGCCAAGCCGGCCTGTTGATGCTCGCCCTGGGCCCGTTGGGCCAGGCCGGGGCGCAGACCCCCGCCGCCGCAGCGCCGGCCGAGCCTGTACTCGCGGCCGATCTCCGTGAAGAGATACAGCACATTCCCGTCACGGTGAGTGACCTGTACGGTCGTCAGGAAACGCGTCAGATTCCCATCACGGTGTTCCGGCCCGTGGGCGCGGGCCCGCACCCACTGGTGATCCTCAACCACGGCCGGGCCACCCGCGACAAGCGCGCCCAGCAGGGGCGCCAGCGCTACGAGCACCTGGCGCGCTACCTGGTCACCAAAGGCTTTGCCGTGATGCTGCCCACCCGCCTGGGCTATTGGGAAACCTACGGCGACTTCGACCCCGAAGACAGTGGCAACTGCAATGGCATGCGCATCGAACCCATGGCCAAGGCCGCCTCGGATCAGGTGCTGGCGACCCTGGCCTATGCCCAGAGCCAACCCGACATCGACACCTCGCGCTGGCTGGTCATGGGCCAGTCTGTGGGGGGGCTGACCGCTGTGGCCACGGTGGCGCGCCACCCCGCCGGGTTGGTAGGCGGCATCAATTTTTCGGGGGGCACCGGTGGCGACCCCGAGCGCCGTCCCGGCAATCCCTGCGGCCCGGCGGTGGTTGCCAAGGCCTGGGAGGCCCAGGCCCGACAGGCCCAGGTGCCCATGCTGTGGCTTTATTGGGCCAATGACCTTTACTGGGGCGAGGACCATCCCCGCCGCTGGCAACAGGCCTGGACGGCCGGTGGCGGCCAGGTGGCGTTCCACACCCTGCCGGCATCGGGCAAGGACGGCCACAACGGCATGAATGCAGACATGGACCACTGGGTGCCCCTGGTGGAGGCCTACCTGGCCAAGCTGGGCTTCACCCGATCGGGGGTGCCCACGGTGCCTGTTGCACAGGGCCAACACCGCGTCGACGCTGTGAACGAGGTGCCCATCAGCGACAGCGCTCGCGAGGGCTTCTACCGCAAATTCCTCGCCGCCCCGGCGCCCCGCGCCTTCGCCATCGGCCCCACGGGCAACGTGGGCTGGGCCACGGGCGACTGGGCCGTGGGCCGCGCGCTGGGCTTTTGTCAGGCCCGCAAAGGCCAAACCTGCAAGTTGTACGCCGTGGACGACCAGGTCGTCTGGGCACCGTGATTTTGGAGACCACCGTATGTTCAAGAAAATTCTGATTGCAAACCGGGGGGAGATCGCGTGCCGCGTCGCCGCCACCGCCCGCCGCATGGGCATCAAGACCGTGGCGGTCTACTCTGACGCCGACGCCCAGGCCAAGCATGTGGCCGCCTGTGATGAGGCCGTGCATGTGGGCGGCAGCGCGCCCAAGGACAGTTACCTGCGCTGGGAGCGCATCCTGGAGGCCGCCAAGGCCACGGGCGCCGAGGCCATCCATCCAGGCTATGGCTTTCTCAGTGAGAACGAAGACTTTGCCCAGGCCTGCGCGGCCGCCGGTCTGGTCTTCATCGGCCCGCCGGCCTCGGCCATCAAGGCCATGGGCCTCAAGGCCGAGTCCAAGCAGCTGATGGAAAAGGCCGGCGTGCCCCTGGTGCCCGGCTACCATGGCGCCGACCAGAACCCCGCGTTGCTGCAGCGCGAGACCGACCGCATCGGCTACCCGGTGCTGATCAAGGCCAGCGCTGGCGGTGGCGGCAAGGGCATGCGGGCCGTCGAACGGGCTGAAGACTTCGCCGCCGCGCTGGCCTCGTGCCAACGCGAGGCCATCAACAGCTTTGGTGACGACGCGGTGCTGATCGAGAAATACGTGCAGCGCCCGCGCCACATCGAGATCCAGGTGTTTGGCGACACCCATGGCCAGTGCGTGTACCTGTTCGAGCGTGATTGCTCGGTGCAGCGCCGCCATCAAAAGGTGCTCGAAGAGGCCCCGGCCCCCGGCATGAGCGAGATCATGCGCCAGCAAATGGGGGCGGCCGCCGTGGCGGCCGCCAAGGCGGTGCAGTACGTGGGCGCCGGCACGGTCGAGTTCATCGTTGAGCAGCGGCCTGACGGTCGCATGGACTTCTTCTTCATGGAGATGAACACCCGCCTGCAGGTGGAGCACCCGGTCACCGAGGCCATCACGGGCCTGGATCTGGTCGAGTGGCAGTTGCGCGTGGCCAGCGGCGAGCCGCTGCCTTTGCAGCAGTCCGAGCTGCGCATCCAGGGCCATGCGATCGAAGCCCGTATCTGTGCCGAGAACCCCGACAACCAGTTTCTGCCGGCCACCGGGCGCCTCGACATCTACCGCAAGCCAGCCAGCACCAGCTTTGAGCGCGGCACGGTGCGCATCGACGATGGCGTGCGCCAGGGCGACGCCATCAGCCCGTTCTACGACTCCATGGTGGCCAAGCTGATCGTGCACGGCGCCACCCGCGAAGAGGCGCTGGCGCGTCTTGACACCGCACTGGCCCAGACCCACATCGTCGGCCTGGCCACCAATGTGCAGTTCTTGCGCCATGTGGTGCGCAGCCCGTCGTTCGCGGGGGCCCAGCTCGACACGGCCCTGATCCAGCGTGAGCAGGCGGTCCTGTTCAAGCAGGAGCCCTTGGGGCTGACCCTGGTGGCCGCCGCCGTGGTGGCCCAGACCCTGGCTTCGGAGCAGGCCTTGGCGGGTGCCGATCCCTTCAGCCGTCGCGACGGCTGGCGCTCGCATGGCGAGACCGTGCGCCGCTTCGCCTTCGAGTTCCATGGTGAACCCTGTGAGGCCCGCCTCACCTACGGGCACGATGGACAACTGCAAGTGTCGATGGGCGACAGCACCACCCCGCTGAGCTGGCGCCACGCCGACCCCGGTTTGCTGCTCGAGTTCGGTGGCCGGCGCACCGTCGTGCAAGTCGATGTCCAGGGTGAGGTGGCCCATGTCTTTGCGGCCGAGGGGGCCTCCCAGATCACTGTGATCGATCTGCTGGCCCATGCCGGCGACAGCCATGGCGAGGGCGGTCGACTGACGGCGCCCATGCCGGGCAAGGTGGTGTCCTTTGCCGTCAAGCCCGGCGATGTGGTCCGCAAGGGCCAGCCCCTGGCGGTGATGGAGGCCATGAAGATGGAGCACACCATCGCGGCGCCTTCCGATGGCACGGTGCAGGAGCTGCTCTATGCCCCAGGCGATCAGGTCAGCGATGGTGCCGAACTGCTGCGCCTGGAGGTGGCCACCGCAGTCAAGGTGGCCGCCTGACCGGCGTGTGACTGCGGGCCGACCTGTGGGATGGCAGACTGCTGCACCATGAACATCACCCTCTGCCTCACCGATACCAAGCCCGAGCCCTGGCAGGCCGGCTTGTCCGCCGCCTTTCCCGATGCCCGGGTCTCTGTCTGGCAAGCTGGCGCCGCGCCGGCCGACTACGCCGTGGTCTGGGCACCGCCCCAGGCCTTTCTGGATCAACAGCCCGGCCTGCGTGCCCTCTTCAACATCGGCGCGGGCGTCGATGCCTTGATGAAAAGCCGTCTACCCGCCGGGGTGCCGGTGGTGCGCCTGGATGATGCCGGCATGTCGGTGCAGATGGCTGAGTTTGTGGCCCACGCCGTGATCCGGCATTTTCGTGAACTCGATGGCTACGAAGCCGATGTGGCCCAGGGCAAGTGGTCGTACCGCAAGCCGCGACTGCGCACCGATTTCACCGTCGGCGTGATGGGCCTGGGTGTGCTGGGCCAGCGTGTGGCCCAGGCCTTGCGTCTGTTCGATTTCCCGGTGCGGGGCTACAGCCGCAGCGCCAAACAGGTCGACGGCATCGAATGCTTCTCGGGACCGGTGGGGGGCGAGGGCTTCCAGGCCTTCTTGCGTGGCACCCGGGTGCTGGTCTGTCTGCTCCCCCTCACCCCCGAGACCGAGAACATCATCGACCGCAACACGCTGGCGGCCCTGGCCCCGGCGGCCTATGTGATCAACGTGGCGCGTGGCGCGCACCTGGTCGAAGCCGATCTGCTGGAGGCCCTGGCCAGTGGCCACGTGGCCGGCGCCACCCTGGACGTGTTCCGCACCGAGCCGCTGCCCGCCGGTCACCCTTTCTGGCAGCACCCACAGATCACTGTGACACCCCACACCTCGGCCCGCACCCTGCGCGAGGAAAGCATTGCGCAGATCGCCGGCAAGATCCGGGCCTTGCAGGCCGGGGAACCGCTGAGTGCGATCGCGGGCGTGGTCAGCCCTGAGCGCGGCTACTGAGGCCGGCGCATTTTTTTTGGAGACACCCCATGACATTGCCCACCCGCGTCAAACTGGTCGAGGTCGGCCCCCGTGACGGCCTGCAGAACGAAAAACAGCCCGTGCCGGCCGAGATCAAGATCGGCCTGGTGCACCGCCTGCAGGAGGCCGGCCTCACCCACATCGAGGTCACCAGCTTCGTCAGCCCCAAGTGGGTGCCCCAGATGGGTGACAACGCCGAGGTGATGGCAGGGCTGCAGCGCCGTGCCGGGGTGCAGTACTCGGTGCTCACGCCCAACCTCAAGGGCTACGAGGCGGCGGTGCTCTCGCGGCCTGACGAGATCGTGGTGTTCGGCGCAGCCAGCGAGGCCTTCAGCCAGCGCAACATCAATTGCTCGATCGCCGAGAGCATCGAGCGTTTCGCTCCCGTGGTGGCCGCGGCGCTGGCCGCCGGCATCCGCGTGCGGGGGGCCATCTCCTGCACCGTGGGCTGCCCTTACGAGGGGGACATCGCCCCCGAGCGCGTGACCCAGGTGGCCCGGCTCATGAAAGACATCGGCGTGCAGCATGTGGGTGTGGCCGACACCATTGGCGTGGGCACGCCCCTCAAGGTGCAGCGCGCCATGGAGGCGGCCCTCAAGGTGTATGCGCTCGACGACGTGTCGGGCCACTTTCACGACACCTATGGCCAGGCCCTGGCCAACACCCTGGCCACCTTGCAGATGGGGGTCTGGCAGTACGACACCTCGGTGGCCGGCCTGGGCGGCTGCCCGTATGCCAAGGGTGCCACCGGCAACGTGGCCACCGAAGACGTGGTGTACATGCTGCATGGCATGGGCATCGCCACCGGCATCGACCTGGACGCCTTGATCGACGCCGGCGACTTCATCAGTCGCCACCTGGGCCGGCCCACCGGTTCGCGGGCTGGCAAGGCCATCCTCAACAAGCGTGTGGCCTGACCGGTTTTTCCTCCTGGACCACCCGGTCATCCCGACGGCGGCACAATGCTGGCCGTGATGAACCCTGAGGAAGCCAGAACCATGTGTGGTGCCGAACTGAAACCCCTGCCTGACGGCGTGCAGCGCGTGGCCGCTGCGCTGCAGGCCAAGGGCCATCCCCACGCCCCGCAGATGCTGGGTGAATCCTGCCGCACCGCCCAAGAGGCGGCCGACACCCTGGGTGTGGCGGTGGGCCAGATTGCCAAGAGCATCATCTTCAAGCGCAAGAGCGACAACCTCGCGGTGTTGGTGATTGCCTCGGGCGATCGCCGGGTGGATGAAAAGAAGGTCGATGCCCTGGTGGGCAAGACCGGCCGCGCTGACGCCGATTTCGTGCGGGCCAGCACGGGCTTTGCCATCGGTGGCGTCTCCCCTGTGGGCCACCTCAACCCGCCGGTGACGCTGATCGACCGCGAACTGTTTCGCTTCGAAGAAGTCTGGGCCGCGGCCGGGCACCCCAACGGCGTGTTCCGCCTGCGCCCGCAAGACCTGGAAGCCCTCACGGGAGGCGCCCCGGTGGCCGATGTGGTGCAGGCCCCGACGCCATGAGTCAGCCGCTTGAACTGCTGGCCGCCAAGGCCGAGGCCGCCTTGGCGGCCGAAGACAACGTGCCCTCGCCCTGTGTCTCGGTGTGTCGCATGACGGCCGACCGCAGCCTTTGTCAAGGCTGCTACCGCACGCTGGACGAGCTGCGGGCCTGGAGCGGAGCCTCCGACGGCTACAAACGCAGCGTCTGGCGCCAGGTGATGCTGCGCAGCGGCCTGGTGCGCGAGCCCCAGGCCTGAACATGGCCCCGAACCCAGGCCCAGCGCCTCAGGCCCGCATGAAACACATCGATTTCTACTTCGACTTCGTGTCCCCCTATGCCTGGCTGGCGCTGGAGCAACTGCCCCAGGCCCTGCAGGGCCTGAGTTACCACGTGAGCTACAAGCCCGTGCTGCTGGGCGCGCTGGTCAAGCAGTACGGCCACGGCGGGCCGGCGGCGATCGCCCCCAAACGTGACTGGACCTACCGCCACGTGGCCTGGCTGGGGCACAGCCTGGGCGTGGGACTGCAGATGCCGGCGCAGCACCCGTTCTCGCCCGTGCCTTTGCTGGGCCTGGCCCTGGCCACCAGCGTGGACGGCTGCATCAGCCGCCATGTGGCGCGCGAGGTGATGCGCCATGTCTGGCACGGCGGCCACGATGCGCTCGACCCGGAGCGCCTGCTGGCCTTGCAGCAGCGCCTCACGCTGCGCCACGAGCCGGGCGCCGATGCCGTACGGGCCCGGCTGCGCCAGAACACGCAAGAGGCGCTGACCGCCGGGGCCTTTGGTGTGCCGGCCTGGCGGGTCGAGGGTCGAGTGTTCTGGGGCCTGGACGCCTTGCCCCTCCTGCGGGCTTGCCTGGCGGGTGACCCTTGGCTGGAAACCCACTGGGACTCCGTGCCTCAGGTGATGAACGGTCTGGGGCAGGGGCGCGAAAGCTGAACCTGGGTCAAGTCCTGATGTGATCGCGCACGCGACAATCCTCTGACAACACCGCAGCCCGCCCCGGCGCAGCGGCCCCTGATCGGAGACAAGCGATGCCCAACGCCTTCAATTTCTCGGCTTCGCCATTCGACTGCCTGAAACCTGACGAGCAGCGTCTGGTGCGCAACAGTGTCGATGTGGCCTACTTTCGCGCCGGCACCCCCATCCTCGAAGTGGGTTCCGTGCCCACCCATCTGTTTGTCATCATCAAGGGCTTTGTGACCCAGCTCGATGGCGAAGAGGTCATCGGCAGCTACGGCCCGGACGACTGCTTTGATGGCCGAGGCCTGGTGGCCGGGCGGGTCAGCCACCGATTTGTGGCGTCTGAAGAGGTGGTGGCCTACCAACTGGCGCACCAGGCGGTCAACGAACTGATCGCGTCCAACGCCACTTTTGGCGCCTTGTTGTTCTCCGATCTCAGCAACAAGCTCAGCACCCTGGCCCAGCGTCAGGGCAGCCACGAGCTTCACTCGCTCACCATGGCCCGGGTCGAGGAGGCCTTTGTCCGCCCGGCCCCCACGGTGGAGGCCGACACCGACATCGTCACCGTGGTGCGTCGCTTTCAGGCGGAGAAAACCTCCAATGTGCTGGTGCGTGATGGCCGCAGCGACCCGCCCCGGCTGGGCATCTTCACGGCCACCGCCTTGCAGCGTGCCGTGCTCGATGGCCGACCGCTCGACCAATTGGCCGTTGGCGAGCTGGCCAGCTACCAACTGGTCACCGTGCGCCCGGGCGATCTGCTGGGCGATGCCATGGCCCTGATGCTGCGCAGCCGCGTGCACCGGGTGGTGGTGGCCGAAGGCGGCGAGGTGCGCGGCATCCTTGAGGCCTTGGACCTGTTCAGCTTCCTGGGCAACCATTCGCACCTCATCACGGTGCAGATCGAGCAGGCCCGCGATCTGGCCGGCCTGGAGCAGGCGGCAGGCCAGATCAACCGCATGATCGGCCTGCTGTCGCGCGGCGGCACCCGGGTGGGGCTGATTGCGCGGCTGGTACAGCAACTCAATCTGCGCCTGTTCGAGCGCGCCTGGGACATGCTGGCACCGCCCGAGCTGGTCGCCAACAGCTGCCTGTTCGTGATGGGCAGCGAGGGCCGCGGCGAGCAGTTGCTCAAGACCGATCAGGACAACGCCCTGGTGCTGCGCGACGGCTACGTGCCGCCAGCCGACCTGCAGGCCCTGTGCGAACGCTTCTCAGCAGCCCTGAGCCGCTTTGGCTACCCCGAATGCCCGGGCCACATCATGCTGAGCAACCCCGACTGGCGCGGCAGCGTCAGCGAGTTCAGCCAGCGCGCCCGCGATTGGTTGCTGGTGCCCGATGCCGACAAGCTCATGAAGCTGGCCATCTTCATGGACGCCCACGCGGTGTGCGGCGATGCCTTCTTGCTGACCCGGGTGCAGGAGCAGGTGCAGGCGCTGTCGCTGGACAACGAAGCCATGCTCAGCCGCTTTGCCTCGGCGCTCGATGCTTTTGGCGAATCCTCCAATGGCTGGCTGCACCGCCTGTTCTCGCTGGGCGAGGACGGGCGCCAGCTCAACCTCAAGAAAGAGGGCATTTTTCCGCTGGTGCATGGGGTGCGCAGCCTGGCGCTGGCCCACCGGATCACCGAGACCAGCACCAGCGGGCGCATTGCCGCCCTGGTGGCCGCCGGGGCCCTCAGTGCCGACACGGCCACCGAATTGACCGACAGCCTGCAGGTGTTCATGGGCCTCAAGCTCAAGGCCGGCCTGGCCGAGATCGACCTGAAGCGCCCGGTCACCGGCGCGGTCGACTTTGCCCAGCTCAGTGCGCTGGACCGCGACCTGCTCAAGGATTCGCTGAGCGTGGTCAAGCGCTTCAAGGTGCAGCTGCGCCACCGTTTTCGCCTGGACGCCCTGTCATGAGCACCGTGCCCTTGCCCTCGGTGGCCAACCGCTGGTTGCAGCGCCTGCGCCGTGACTGGGCCTTGCGCCGGCTGGCCGACCCGTCGTTTGCATTTCTGTTCGACGATCCTCCGCCCGATGAGTGGGTCTCGCTGGATTGCGAGACCACCGGCCTCAATGTGCGCAGCGACGAGATCGTGTCCATTGGCGCCGTGCGCATCGTGGGGGACCGCCTCATGACCAGCGAACGGCTGGAGCTGCTGGTGCGGCCTGAGCGCGGTGTCTCGGCCGAGAGCGTGCGCATCCACCGCCTGCGCGAGCGCGACGTGGCCGAAGGCCTGCCCGCCGACGAGGCAGTGCGCCGCCTGCTGCACTTCATCGGGCCACGCCCGCTGGTGGGTTATTTTTTGGAGTTCGATGTGGCCATGCTCAACCGCGTGGTGCGGCCCCTGCTGGGTCAGCCTTTGCCGCAGCCCAAGATCGAAGTGTCGGCCCTGTACTACGACCACAAGTTTCGTCAGCTGCCTCCCTACCAGCAGCACGACAACGCCGACATCGACCTGCGCTTTGCCACCCTGATGGCCGACTTGCAGCTGCCGCTGCGCGATGCCCACGACGCCATCAATGACGCGGTGATGGCCGGCCTGGCCTTCATCAAGCTGCGGGCGCTGAAAAGCGGCTAGCGCCCGCAGCGCAGAAAAAGAAAAACCGGGCCGAGGCCCGGTTTTTTCATGGGTGGGAGACGGGGCGCGTCAGGGCGACCCGTTTCCGCTTCAGTGACCCGAGGCGCCCGAGGCACCCAGGCCGGTTTCCGAGCGCACCTGCTGCGAAGCGAAGGCTTCGCGTTCCTTGGCGGCCTGGCCGCTGCGGTCCAGGACCGAGAACAGCCACACACCGAAGAAGCCGATGGCCATCGAGAACAGGGCTGGCGACGAGTACGGGAACCAGGCCGAGCCCTTGGGGTAGCCCAGCGTGGCTTCCCACACCGAGGGCGACACGATGGTCAGGCCCACCGAGGAGATCAGGCCCAGGAAGCCACCGATCACAGCGCCCTTGGTGGTGCAGTCTTTCCAGAGCACCGACAGGAACAGCACCGGGAAGTTGGCCGAGGCCGCAATCGCGAAGGCCAGCGACACCATGAAGGCGATGTTCTGCTTCTCGAAGGCGATGCCCAGCACCACGGCGACGATGCCCAGGGCCACAGTGGTCATGCGCGACACCTTCAGCTCGGAGGCGCTGTCGGCCTTGCCGCTCTTGAACACGGTGGCGTACAGGTCGTGCGACACGGCCGAGGCGCCCGACAGCGTCAGACCGGCCACCACAGCCAGGATGGTAGCGAAGGCCACGGCCGAGATGAAGCCGAAGAACACGTCGCCGCCGACCGACTTGGCCACCAGAACCGCTGCCATGTTGGCGGTACCGGCACCGCCCTTGATCACGCCCTTGGCCACGTCGGCCATTTCAGGGTTGGTCAGCACCAGGGTGATGGCGCCGAAGCCGATGATGAAGATCAGCACGTAGAAGTAGCCGATCCAGGTGGTGGCCCACAGCACCGACTTGCGGGCTTCCTTGGCATCGGGCACGGTGAAGAAGCGCATCAGGATGTGAGGCAGGCCAGCGGTACCGAACATCAGGGCCATGCCGAAAGAGATCGCCGAAATCGGGTCTTTGATGAAGCCGCCAGGGCCCATGACCGACAGGCCGATCTTGGCCGCCTCTTCGGGCGACTTGCCGGCGTTGGCGGCGATGGCCGCCTTCACCTTCACGCCTTCGGCAAACAGGGCTTCAGGGCTGAAACCATACTTGGCCAGCACCATGAAGGCCATGAAGCTCACGCCCGCCAGCAGCATGCAGGCCTTGATGATCTGCACCCAGGTGGTGGCCGTCATGCCACCAAACAGCACGTAGACCATCATCAGCGCGCCCACGATCACCACGGCCAGCCAGTAGTCCAGGCCGAACAACAGCTTGATCAGCTGGCCGGCACCCACCATCTGGGCGATCAGGTAGAAGGCCACCACCACCAGGGTGCCCGAGGCCGCAAAGGCGCGGATCGGAGCCTGTTGGAAGCGGTACCCTGCCACGTCGGCAAAGGTGAACTTGCCCAGGTTGCGCAGGCGCTCGGCCATCAGGAAGGTGATGATGGGCCAGCCCACCAGGAAGCCGATGGAGTAGATGATGCCGTCATAGCCAACGCCCATCACCATGGCCGAAATGCCCAGGAACGAGGCCGCCGACATGTAGTCGCCGGCAATCGCCAGGCCGTTCTGGAAGCCGGTGATGCCACCACCTGCGGTGTAGAAGTCGGCGGCCGATTTGGTCTTGGCCGCAGCCCACTTGGTGATCCACAGCGTGCCTGCCACAAAGGCGGCGAACATGATGATGGCGGTCCAGTTGGTGGCCTGCTTGGCGGCTTCGCCCAGATCACCGCCCGCCGCGAGGGCCGAGCCGCTGGCGGCCAGGGCCAGCGCGCCCGCCAGTGCGAATTGGAGTTGCTTGTTCATTTGGTGGCGTCCTTCAGGATGTCCTTGGTCAACTGGTCGAATTCACCGTTGGCACGCTTCACGTAGATGCCCGTGATGATGATGGTGAAAACGATCACGCCCATGCCGATCGGGATGCCCAGCGAGGTCACGCCGGCGCCGATGGGCTGAGCCAGAAAGGCCTTGTCGAAGGCGATCAGGCCGATGTAGCCGTAGTACACGACCAGCATCAGGATGGTCAGGAAAACGCCCAGGCCATTGCGTTTGCGGCGCAGCTCCAGGTACTTCGGGTGGGTTTTTATCTTGTCGACAACAGGGTCGCTCATGTCTCTCTCCAGTAGTTGGAATGGATGCAGGGCGTGGCCCGAAAGCCACCGGCCACGAAACAATTCTGGGCAGCGTCCCTGACCAACTGCTTACGTAAGCCAGCGATAAGCCAGGCCGGGCGTGCGAGCGTCGAAAATCAGCAAACCCAGGCCCCATGCGGGTTTCAGCGGTGTTGTGGAGCGCTGAACGGTATGTGATTGACCGTTCAGCTGTCGACAGGCGGCAGGGGGATCGGGTAAACCCCTGACCCGTGTTTACCCTTGCATCAGGGCTTGTCCCAAGTCTGTTTGTCAGGGTTCGGTCAGAGTAGCTTCTGATAGTGGCTGCCACAGCCTGGGCCGGATCGCTGGCCCCCACCAACGGAGACACACCATGGCAGCCCCTGCACGACCCATGACACCCGAGGAGCGCCGTGTCATCGTCGCGTCCTCACTCGGAACCGTCTTCGAGTGGTACGACTTCTACCTGTACGGTTCGCTGGCCGGCATCATCGCGCAGCAGTTCTTCTCGGGGTTGGACCCAAGTTCGGCCTTCATCTTTGCGCTGCTGGCCTTTGCGGCCGGGTTCATCGTGCGGCCCTTCGGTGCGCTCGTGTTCGGTCGGCTGGGCGACATGATCGGGCGCAAGTACACCTTTCTGGTCACGATCCTGATCATGGGCATGTCCACCTTCATCGTGGGCATCCTGCCCTCGTATGCCACGGTGGGGCTGGCGGCGCCGGTGATCCTGGTGGCCCTGCGCATGCTGCAAGGCCTGGCCTTGGGCGGTGAATATGGCGGGGCCGCCACCTACGTGGCCGAGCATTCGCCGCCCGGGCGCCGTGGTGCCTACACGGCCTGGATCCAGACCACGGCCACGCTCGGCCTGTTCCTGTCCCTGGTCGTCATCCTGGGCGTGCGCAATCTGGTGGGCGAGGCGGCTTTTGCCGATTGGGGTTGGCGCATGCCCTTTCTGATCTCCATCCTGTTGCTGGGGGTGTCGGTGTTCATCCGCCTGTCCATGAACGAATCGCCTGCCTTCAAGCAGATGAAGGCCGAGGGCAAGACCTCCAAAGCCCCGCTGACCGAGTCCTTTGGCCAATGGAAGAACCTGCGGGTGGTGTTGCTGGCCTTGTTTGGCCTGGTGGCCGGGCAGGCGGTGGTCTGGTACACGGGGCAGTTCTATGCGCCCTTTTTCCTGACCAACGTGCTGCGGGTGGATGGCTCCACCGCCAACATCCTGACCGCCGTGGCCCTGCTGTTGGGCACGCCTTTTTTCATCGTGTTCGGCACGCTGTCCGACCGCATCGGGCGCAAGCCCATCATCCTGGCAGGTCTGCTGCTGGCCACCGTGAGCTATTTCCCCCTGTTCAAGGCGCTGACCCAGGCGGCCAACCCCGACCTGGCGGCGGCCCAGGCGCGCAATCAGATCGTGGTGATCGCGGCCGCGGGGGACTGCTCGTTCCAGGGCAACCCGGTGGCCCGCGAGATCGACTTTTACCGCTCGTGTGACATTGCCAAGCGCTTCCTGGCCCAGAACGCGGTGAGTTACTCCAATCAGGTGTCGGCGGCTGGCGGCCCGGCGCGGGTGCGCATTGGCGAGCAAGACATCACGGCCCCGGTGGGGCGGGTGGTCAACCACAAGTTTGACGATGAGAGCTACCGGGCCATCACGGCTTTCAAGAAGCAGGTGGGCGAGGCCCTGAAGAGTGCGGGCTACCCGCCCCAGGCTGATCCGGCCAAGGTGGACCATGTGACCATCGTGCTCATCCTGACCCTGTTGGTGATCTATGTGACCATGGTCTACGCACCGATTGCGGCCATGCTGGTCGAGCTGTTCCCCACCCGCATCCGCTACACCTCGATGAGCCTGCCCTACCACGTGGGCAACGGCTGGTTTGGCGGCCTGTTGCCCACCATCAGCTTTGCCATGGTGGCGCAGAACGGCAACATGTTCCATGGCCTGTGGTATCCGGTGGTGATCGCGGCGGCCACCCTGGCCATCGGGTTGGTGTTTGTGCCAGAGACTCGGCAAGTCGATATCTACAGTGGTGATTGAGTAGCGCCCCCACGCTCCCTCACTTCGTGTGGTCGCTGCCCCCCAAGGGGGCCGCAGGCCGCCTTGGGGCGGCCCGGCGCCGGCCTGACCTCTTCGTTATGGGCCTGAGCCGATCAGCCAGGGGGCGTTGCCAGCTGATCCTGCACTTGAGGTCGCGAGTCACCACTGTGAAGGTGCCGGTGGCGGGTTTGAAGGGCTTTGGCCTGTGTCATGCCGGCATTGCGGTGGCCTGCCTAGAATGTTTGGCCTCCACAGGAACCAGCCGACCATGACCCAGGGAATCATCAAAATCCGCGGTGCCCGCCAGCACAACCTCAAGAACCTTGATCTGGACATCCGAACGGGTGAGCTGACCGTGGTCACGGGGCCCAGTGGTTCAGGCAAGTCGAGTCTGGTGTTTGACACCCTGTACGCCGAGGGGCAGCGGCGTTACGTCGAAACTTTCTCGGCCTATGCGCGCCAGTTTCTTGATCGCATGGACAAGCCCGCCGTGGATCGGGTGGAGGGCGTACCGCCGGCGATCGCCATCGATCAGACCAACCCGGTGCGCAGTTCGCGCTCGACCGTGGGCACGATGACCGAGTTGAACGATCACCTGAAGCTCTTGTTCGCTCGCGCTGGCGCCTTGTTCGACCGCCAGACCGCCCAGCCGGTGCGCCATGATTCGCCCGAGACCATCTACACCCAGTTGCTGGCGCGGGCCCAGGCGGCCAGCGTTGACGGGGTGGAGCCGCGCCTGATCCTGACCTTTCCGGTCGAACTGCCGGCCAGCGCCACGGCCGACGAGGTGAGCCAGTGGCTGGCGGCCAGCGGTTTCACCCGGGTGCAGGCCGAGCGCGAGGTGGCCACGCCCACTGGTCCGCGCAAAGTTCTGGATGTGGTGGCCGACCGCCTGCGTGCGGGCAACGCCGAGAAAGTGCGGGTGATCGAGGCCATCGAGACCGCGCTCAAGCGCGGCAGTGGTCGGCTGAACGTCTATGCCCTGTCGGGCGAAGATGCAGAACCCCAGCTGTGGCGCTTTTCCACCGGCTTGCACTGCCCCGACAGCGACCTGCGTTACAGCGAGCCGATCCCGTCGGCGTTCTCCTTCAACTCGGCCGTGGGCGCTTGCGAGGTGTGCCGTGGCTTCGGGCGCGTGATCGGGGTGGACTACGGCCTGGTGATCCCGAACGACAAGCTCACGCTGCGGGCCGGCGCCATCAAACCCATGCAGACCCCGGCCTGGGCCGAGTGCCAGGACGACCTGATGCGCCATGCCGAGGCCGCCGGCATCCCGCGGGACACGCCCTGGTACAAGCTCACCCCCGAGCAGCAGAAATGGGTGATTCAGGGCTCGCCCAACTGGAACGGCAAATGGAACCAGCACTGGTACGGCGTCAAACGTTTCTTCGAGTACCTGGAGACCAAGAGCTACAAGATGCACATCCGGGTGCTGTTGTCCAAATACCGCAGCTACACGCCTTGCGAAACCTGTGCGGGCGCACGCCTGAAGACCGAAAGCCTGCTGTGGCGCATCGGCAGCCGCGAGGCCGCCGATGCCGTGTTGGCGCCGGCCAAGCGTTTCATGCCGGCCGGGGTGGCCTGGTCGCGCGATCAGCTCGAGGCCTTGCCCGGCCTGTGCCTGCATGACCTGATGCTGTTGCCGCTCGATCGCCTGCGCCGTTTCTTCGACGCACTGCACCTGCCGGGCCACGGTTCGGACGGCGAGGCCCAGGCCCTCAAGCTGCTGTACGAGGAAATCACCACCCGCCTCAGGTACCTGTGCGATGTGGGCATTGGTTACCTCACGCTGGACCGGCAAAGCCGCACCCTGTCGGGTGGCGAGGTGCAGCGCATCAACCTGACCACCGCGCTGGGCACCTCCCTGGTCAACACGCTGTTCGTGCTGGACGAGCCCAGCATCGGCCTGCACCCGCGCGACATGAACCGCATCACCGAGGCCATGCACCGGCTGCGCGATGCCGGCAACACCCTGGTGGTGGTAGAGCACGACCCGGCCGTGATGCTGGCGGCCGACCGCATGATCGACATGGGCCCGGGCCCCGGCGAACGCGGCGGGCAGATCGTGTTTGACGGGTCCACCGACGACCTGCGCCGTGCCGATACCCTGACCGGCCAGTACCTGGGCGCGCGCAAGCAGGTGGGCATGGGCTTCAAGCGCCTGGTCAGCGACAACACACCGCGCCTCATCCTGGAGGGGGCGCGCGAGCACAACCTGCAGAACGTGTCGGTCGAGATCCCGTTGCAGCGCCTGGTGTGTGTGACCGGGGTGTCGGGGTCGGGCAAGTCCTCGCTGATCCAGGACGTGCTGGCGCCCGCGCTGCTGCGCCACTTCGGCAAGGCCACGGAGACCCCGGGCCTGCATGACCGCCTGCTGGGCGCCGATCACTTGGGCGATGTGGTGTTTGTCGACCAGTCGCCCATCGGCAAGACCGCGCGCTCCAACCCCGTCAGCTATGTGGGCGCCTGGGACACCCTGCGCGAGATTTTTGCCACCGCGCCGATGGCCCGCCAGCGCAGCTACACCGCCAGCAAGTTCAGCTTCAACAGCGGCGATGGCCGTTGCCCCACCTGCGGTGGTTCGGGCTTCGAGCACGTCGAGATGCAGTTTTTGTCCGACGTCTACCTGCGCTGCCAGGATTGCGATGGCCAGCGCTATCGGCCCGAGATCCTGGAGGTCAAGATCGAGCGCGGTGGCCGCCACCTGAGTGTGGCGGATGTGCTGGACCTCACGGTCAGCGAGGCGGCGAGCCTGTTCGCCGCCGACCGCGAGGTGCTGCGCGCCCTGCAACCCATTGTGGACGTGGGTCTGGAGTACGTGAAGCTGGGCCAGCCCGTGCCCACGCTGTCGGGCGGCGAGGCCCAGCGCCTGAAGCTGGCCGGTTTTCTGGCCGAGGCCGCCAAGGCCGGCAGCAGCAGCCGCCAGCCGGTGGCGCGCAAGGGCACGCTGTTCCTGTTCGACGAACCCACCACGGGCCTGCATTTCGACGACATCGCCAAGCTCATGCGTGCCCTGCGCAAGCTGCTGGAGGCCGGGCATTCGCTGTTGGTGATCGAGCACAACCTCGACGTGATCCGTGCCAGCGACTGGCTGATCGACCTGGGCCCGGAAGGGGGTGACGCCGGCGGTCTGGTGGTGGCCGTGGGCACGCCCGAAGAGGTGCGAGCCCATGCCAGCTCACACACCGGCCAGGCGCTGCGGGAGTACGACCGGGCCATGGGCCTGGGTGCCTATTCGGTCGAGGAGGGCACGCCGTTGCAGGCCCTGGTGCGCCCGCGCCGGCAGGCCCCGGCCCATGGGGCCGATGCGATCCAGATCGTGAACGCCCGCGAGCACAACCTGAAGGGCCTGTCGGTCGACATTCCCCGCGGCAAGTTCAGCGTGGTGACGGGGGTCAGCGGCTCGGGCAAATCCACCCTGGCCTTCGACATTCTGTTCAATGAGGGCCAGCGTCGCTACCTCGAAAGCCTCAATGCCTATGCCCGCAGCATCGTGCAGCCGGCCGGGCGGCCCGAGGTGGATGCGGTGTACGGCATCCCGCCCACGGTGGCGATCGAGCAGCGCCTGTCGCGCGGCGGGCGCAAGTCCACCGTGGGGACCACCACCGAGTTGTGGCACTTTCTGCGCCTGCTTTATGTGAAGCTGGGCGTGCAGCACTGCGTCCACGACGGCGCCCCTGTGCAGCCGCAGACACCCGACAGCATTGCCTCTCAGTTGCTGCGCCAGTTCCGTGGCCAGCACATCGGCCTGCTGGCGCCGCTGGTGATCAACCGCAAGGGGGTCTACACCGAGCTGGCCGACTGGGCCCGCCCCCGCGGCTACACCCACCTGCGGGTGGATGGCCAGTTTCTGCCCACCACGGGCTTTCCGCGCATCGACCGATTCAAGGAACACACCATCGAACTGCCGGTGTGGAGCCTGATGGTGCGGCCCGACAACGAGGCCGAATTGCGTCAGGCCCTGGCCACTGCGCTGGAGCACGGTAAGGGCGTGGTCCATGTGCTGAGCGACCTGACCGGCCTCAAGGAGGCCATGGCCGAGGGGCGCGACACCTCGGCCATCGGCCGCCTGACCCCCTACAGCACCAAACGGGCCTGCCCGGTGTGCAGCACCAGCTATGCCGAGCTGGACCCGCGCCTGTTCTCGTACAACAGCAAGCATGGCTGGTGCCCCGATTGCGTGGGCACCGGCGTGCGCCTGAGCAAGGAGCAGCGCAAGGCACTCGACGATTCGGTGCGTGACGACGACAACAAGGGGCGTGAACAGACCTTTGCCGAACCCGAGGTGGAAGACCTCAGCGATGAGGCCTGCCCGAGCTGTGAGGGCACCCGGCTCAACAAGGTGGCGCGGGCAGTGCGCTTTGCGCAGGTGGGCATCACCGACATCGCCCGTCGCTCGGTGCTGCAGGTGCGCGACTGGGTGGCCTCGCTGGCCCTGCCCGACGAGATGAGTGCGCGTGAGCGCGACATCGCCCGCGATCTGATCCCCGAGATTGGCAGCCGTCTCGATTTTCTGGACGAGGTCGGCCTGGGCTACCTCACCCTGGACCGCGGTGCCCCCACCCTGAGCGGTGGCGAAGCCCAGCGCATCCGCCTCGCGGCCCAGTTGGGCAGCAATCTGCAGGGCGTGTGCTACGTGCTGGACGAGCCCACCATCGGCTTGCACCCGCGTGACAACCAGATCCTGCTGAAGGCGCTGCAGAACCTCAGCGACAAAGGCAACACCCTGGTGGTGGTCGAGCACGACGAGGACACCATCCGCCACGCCGACCACATCATCGACATTGGTCCCAGCGCGGGCAAACGCGGGGGCCGCCTGGTGGCCCAGGGCACGGCCGCCGAGATCGGGGCCTGCGTCGAGTCGGTCACCGGCCGCTACCTGCTGCACGCCATCCGGCACCCGCTGGCCCCGCGCCGTGAGGTGCTGAGTGCGCCCGAAGGCGGTCAGTGGCTGAGCGTCGACGGCGCGCGCCTGCACAACCTGGCCAACATCACCTTGCAGGTGCCGCTCAAGCGGCTGGTGGCGGTGACGGGTGTGTCAGGCTCGGGCAAGTCGACGCTGGCGCGCGATGTTCTGCTCACCAATGTGCAGGCCCTGGTGCAGCAGCGCAGCACCCAGGCCGGGCGGCAGGCCCAGGCCGAGGGCCGCCGTGTGGGCCTGGTCGGCTGCGCCGATGTGCAGGGCTATGAGGTGATCGACCGGGTGCTGGAGGTCGATCAGACCCCCATCGGCAAAACGCCGCGCAGTTGCCCGGCCACCTACATCGGGTTCTGGGACACCATCCGCAAACTGTTTGCCGAAACCCTGGAGGCCAAGGCCCGGGGCTATGCGGCCGGGCGCTTCTCGTTCAACACCGGCGAAGGGCGCTGCCCGGCCTGCGACGGCGCTGGTGTGCGCACCATCGAGATGAGCTTTCTGCCCGATGTGAAGGTGCCCTGCGAGACCTGCCACGGCGCGCGCTTCAACCCCGAGACCCTGGCCGTGACCTGGCGTGGCAAGAGCATCGGCGACGTGTTGCAGATGGAGGTGGACGAGGCGGTGGACTTCTTCGCCTCCATGCCCAACATCAGCCACCCGCTGCAGTTGCTCAAGGATGTGGGTCTGGGCTACCTCACCCTGGGCCAGCCCTCGCCCACGCTGTCGGGCGGCGAGGCGCAGCGCATCAAGCTGGTGACCGAGCTCAGCAAGGTGCGTGACGATGTGACCCGGCGCGGCAACAAGGCGCCGCACACCCTGTACGTGCTGGACGAACCCACCGTGGGTCTGCACATGGCGGACGTCGAGAAGTTGATCCATGTGCTGCACCGCCTGGTCAATGGCGGCCACAGCGTGGTGGTGATCGAACACGACCTGGACGTGATGGCCGAGGCTGACTGGATCATCGATCTGGGTCCCGAAGGCGGGCAGGGCGGCGGCCGCATCGTGGCTGCTACCACCCCCGAGGGGCTGGTGCAGCGTGCCACCCACACCGGGGTGGCGCTGGCGCCGGTGCTGGCGCGCGGGGGACAGGTCGCCGAGGTCTGATCGTTTAGGGTGCCGGAATCAGGCTGCGCCAAAGCGCGGCCTGCGAATCGGCGCCCGGCGCCCTGTCACTGGAGACACCCCTATGCAAAGAAGATCCCTGCTGAAGCTGGCTGGCAGCACCCTGGCCCTGGGCCCGCTGGCCGCACGCGCCCAGGCATTTCCGACCCGACCGGTCAAGCTGATCGTGGCCTTTCCGGCCGGTGGTCCCACCGATATCACGATGCGCCAGCTGGCCGACAACGCCGGCAAGATCCTGGGCCAGCCCGTCATCGTCGAGAACAAGCCCGGCGCAGGCGGCACCCTGCCCGCGCAGGCCTTGCAGAGCTCGGCGCCCGACGGCTACACCGTGGCGCAGATCCCCCTGGGCGTGTTCCGCATGCCCTACACCACCAAGATCAACTGGGACCCGGTGAAGGACATCAGCTACGTGATCAACGTCACCGGCTACGCCTTCGGCCTGGTGGTGCCCAGCAGCAGCGCGATCAAGACCTGGGCCGACTTTGTGGCCTATGCCAAGGCCAACCCGGGCAAGCTCACCTTCGGCTCGACCGGCACCCTGACCAGCCCGCACCTGACCATGGAGCAGGTGGCGCAGAAGCTGGGCCTGCAGCTGACCCATGTGCCCTACAAGGGCAGCGCCGACCTGATGCAGGCCGTGCTCGGTGGCCATGTGATGGCCGCTGCCGATTCGACCGGCTTCGCACCCCAGGTGGAAAGCGGCAAGCTGCGCGTGCTCAACACCTGGGGCGAGCAGCGCCTGGCCAAGTTCCCTGATGCGCCCACGCTCAAGGAGCTGGGGCTGGATCTGGTGCAGAACTCACCCTTCGGTATCGGGGCGCCGCGCGGCACACCGCCCGAGGTCGTCAAACGCCTGCATGACGCGTTCAAAAAGGCCATGGAAGAGCCCAGCTATGTGCAGGCCCTGGGCCGCTACGACATGCTGCCCAACTACATGGACAGCGCCCAATACCTGAAGTTTGCCCAGGACACCTTCAACCGCGAAAAAGCCTTGATCGAGAAGCTGGGCCTGAACAAGCCGGCCTGATCGCGTGAGCCCCGGGCTTGGGCTGGCATGATGGCGTGGCCTGTTGCCCATGTCCGAACACCGCGTCATCGAGATCCACCCTGAAGCCCCGTCCAAGCCGGTCTGGGGACAGCCCTGCAATGGCTGCGGCGTGTGTTGCCTGGCCGAGCCCTGTCCCCTGGGGGTGCTGGTGTCGCGCCGCCGCCGCGGCGCCTGCAAGGCCCTGCAGTGGGCGCCCGAGCTGTTGATTTACCGCTGTGGCATGGTCAGTGCCCCGGCCACCCACCTGCCCGCGGCCCTGCGTTGGGCTGCGCCGCTGCTGGTCCGCCTGGCCCGGCGCTGGATCGCCGCCGGCACGGGCTGCGATGCTGCCATCGAAGTTCCCGGCCTGGGGCACGGTGCAGGTTCCGCGAGCCACGGGGGTTGAGAGCGCCTTCAGAAGAGACGCCACCGGCCCGAAGGTGAAAGGGGCCAACACTCATGGAAGGATATGGAAAGCCTCGGCCCCAGCCCCTTTCTCGATGCTGCGGAAGTAGCGGTCGAATTCGGGATCGCGCCGAAAATCTTGCAGCACGTCATCGCGCGCCAGCAACGTATTGAATCCATCGCTGCGGAGACGCTGTGCCAAGGCTTGCGCCCCTATTTGCATGCCAATGTGCAGGCGCTCGCTGTACCGCCAAGGGCCGAAGACCTCTCCCCATATGGGCGCTGGGGCGTAATAGATCAGGTTTTCCAGGCCGATTTGATAGATCTTTCGGTCTGTTAATAGGTTCAGATGTTGAAGCATGGGGTAGACCGGGAAGACCTGAGTCAGGATGAGTTCCCGCTGGGCTGGTGTAAAGGCCACGCGGCGAAGGTAATCCTGGCTGGCCTGCCAACCGTGGCGTCCAGCCGCCACCAGCAAACCCAATGCCAACAGCAGGCTCAACTGCTGGCGTATCCATGCGGGTTCGAGGACCAGGCGTGGCCGATACCTGAGTGCCCAGCCTGCTGCGTCAACGATCACCTGGGCACTTAGTATGGCCAGAGCGGGGTACATCGGCAGCAGGTAACGGTCGTAATGTGAAGTGGCCAGCCAGACCAGACTGCCATAGGCTCCAAATATTAAGAGGCCACGTCGATCCGGGTCGCGGTAGAAGCGGGGCATGAACAAGGCCAGAAGAGCCGGCCACAGTGCCTTGGGAGGCCAGTTGGAGACCCTCTTGAGGTCAGCAAGTTGCCCAGACAGATCCCATTCGTTCCAGTCATGAAAGCCAAAAATGCGCGCACCCAGCGGATCAAAAGGATCTCCTGTCTCGACGTAGTTGCGCAGGTACCAATAGGCGCAGGGCAGCAGAAAGGCTACCGCTGCAGTGGCCCAAGTCTTCCATGATCTGCGCTCCAAACACAGCAGGACCGTTACAAAGAGAGGGAGGTACGTCAATGCCTGGTACTTGCTGCCTGCGGCCATGCCCAGGCAAAAGGCGGCAACCTTCAGCCAGCCTTGTTGTGACCTTTGCTGCCACCAAAGCCACATCGATACGAAACTGCTCGTCACGAAGAGTGCCATGCCCAGATCGATGTAGGCCGATGCATAAAGGTGCCCTCCCATCACTAACCAGGCTGACGTCGCGAGGCACGCGACAGCCCGCCCGCCATGGCGTAGGCCCAGCCGATACATCATGAGTGCCACAAGCCAGCCCGCCAGTGCATGCAGGAGGTGGGCAAGAATATCGCCTTTGAGGATGATGGCCGCAGCGTAGAGCAAGTCGTAGTTATACGGAAACCAGGGGTAGCGCAGCCATTCGTTGATCGTCAGTGCTCCACTTTGAGCCCATTGCTTGGCGTGGGGCAGGTGGTACATCAGTTCGTCCCATTGCATGGGGGGAGTCAAGGGGGCCACCAAAGTGGGTACCCAGACCGTCAGCACCAAGCCCAGGCTGAGCAGGTCCAGGGCCTGCCAGGTCACGTCGCTCGATCGTGTTTCAGTCAAGCGCCGGTCTTGCCAAGAACGCCATGTTTGTCGAGCAGCCAGGCACCAACTCAGGATCAACAAAGCCAGCAAGAAAGGACGTTTGAGTTGAGCGGCGATGGCCAGGCCCTGGAGGGCCAGTGCGAAGGCGCCCAGACCAACCGCAATGGCCAGTGCATTGGACAGCCAACGGTCGCCCCGGTGTTCGGCCTTGAGGATGTCCAGAAGGAATCGCCCCAGCCCCCAGAATGCCAGCACCATCAAGGCCAGAGATCCATAGAACTTTTGCAAAAATGCGAATTCAGTCATGCGGCTTTGTGTCTGTTGCGGGCCGGGTTCCGAGTGTGGAGGAGGGTCCCCGTGCTGATTGGGTTTCTAGCAAGGCATCGAAGCTCGAGCGTCGATCAGGGCAGTGGCCAGTCCATGGCCCGACCCATGTCGGATGTGTTGTCTGCTTGCCTCGTCGGACGTGTTCATCGGACCGAAGCGTAGTACGGGATGGACAGGTAGGTCAGTTGCTTGGCCTCGCGTCGTCCGATGGTCACGGTGTGCAGGATGACCCCGCACACCAGCGACAGTCCGGCGCACATCATGATGCCGGTGGCAAGGACCCCGGTGGGCAGACGAGGAACCAGTCCGGTTTTGGCGTAGGTCAGCAAAAGGGGACTGGCCAGTGCCAGACCTGACAGGGACAGCAGCAGTGCCAGGAGCCCGAAGAAGGCCAGCGGGCGCTCGCTGATGAAAAGCTTCAGGATCGTGCCCAGGATGCGCCAGCCATCGCGCAGGGTCGAGAGCTTGCTGGTTGAGCCCTCTGGGCGGGGGCGGTAGGTAATTTCGGCTTCGGCATAGGGCATGCGGAGTTCGAGCGCATGCACGGTCAGTTCGGTTTCGATCTCGAAGCCTTGCGACATGGCCGGGAAAGATTTCACGTAGCGGCGCGAAAAAACGCGGTAGCCCGACAGCATGTCGGTGAAGCCGCCGCCGAAGATCCAGGCCACCGAGCCCGTCAGCATGAGGTTGCCCAGGCGGTGACCCGGCCGGTACGTCTGCGGTTTTGAACCGTCGTCACGCCGGCAGCCTACCAGCATATCCAGGCGTTGGGCCAGCAATTGATCGATGTGGGTCCGGATGTCGCACAGGTCATAGGTGGCGTCACCGTCGACCATCACATAGACATCGGCTTCGACATCGGCAAACATGCGTCGCACCACATGGCCTTTGCCCCGCAGTTTGACCGGGATCACGGTGGCGCCGGCCCGGCGGGCGATGCCGGCCGTGTCATCGCTGGAATTGTTGTCGAAGACAAATAATTCAGCTTCGGGCAGGCATATCTTGAATTCGTCGATCACCAATTGGATCGAAAGGGCTTCGTTGTAGCAGGGGATGACGACTGCAATGCGTGGCTGGATCATGACCTTTGGCGTGGATGTGGCTGACAGCAACCAGGTCAGGGATATCGTTTCCCCTTTCCTCCCTGAGCGTCAGGTAATTGACAAGAGACATCATCTTGCCATAGCCCTGTCATGCAACCCCGACCAGCCTGTCCGGTGCGATCTTCGGTTGGCCTCGGCCGCTGGGAAATTGGGTCCGCCTGGCCCGGCGCTGGATCGCCGCCGGCACGGGCCGCGATGTTGCCATCGAAGTTCCCGGTTCACATCGAGACAGCGCCTGAGCGTGCCCTCAGCAGGGTCTGCGCCAGTTCAGCAAACCCGGCGCCGCGTTCGCTGGGCGTGATGTAGCGCGGCAGGTGCTGCAACTGCGGGACGAAGCGGCGCACATTGGCCACCCCCACGCTGAGCGGAAAGTGCTGGAACATCAGTTGGTCATTGGTGGAGTCGCCGACGTACACCCAGCGAACCAGCTCCTCATCCAGTGGGCGATCCCACAACTCGCGCAAAATCCAGCGCGCCCCTTCGAGCTTGTTGTGCGGGCCGTACCAGCCGTTGATGTGGATGCTGCTCACGGTGGCGTTCATGCCTGCAGCCCGCATCCGGGCCACCACCTGTTCGATGGCCTGGGGTGGCAACTCGGTGAATTCGCTGTGGTCGATCGCAATGTCGGTTTCGCGCCCGTCCGAGTCGGTGGCCCGTCGGGCGCCGGGCACGTTGGCTTCGATGTCATGCAACACCGACTGCATGCGCTGGTACTGCTGCTCTCGCAGGGCCAAACTCTGCTGGTAGCACCGCCGCAAGCTGCCGTCGGCCTGGGGGATCAAGGCCACAGCGCCGTTCTCTGCCACGATGGCATCCAGCGGCCAGGTCCGCGCAAAGGGCTCGCTCCAGCCCACAGGCCGCCCCGTGATGGCCACCACCCGCAATCCCGCCGATTTCAGATCATGCAAGGCCTGCAAGGCTTCGGGCGTGATGGCACCGTCCGTCGTGAGGGTGTCGTCGATGTCAGTGAGAAGGCCTAGCAGGGGAGCGGCCTGCTCTGCCGGCAAATTGGTCAAGCTCTGCAGCGTGGGGTGAGGCTGGCTCATGGTGGATGGTTGAGGCGATTCGGTGTGAGGGCCTGCATGAAGGGGCGAGAGGCGCAGAAGGTGACCCAACGTTTTCCAAGGCGCATGGCTGGCTTTTCCACGGCGTACCAAGATGCGGCTGCCAGGGCAAGTGCCAAGCCGAAGCCAAAAATCTGATTGGCATGGATTCCCCACTGAGGCCACCATGCGACGGCCATTTGTTGGGCAGGAAATCCGTACAGGTAAACGCCATAAGAGAAGTCACCGGGCGTTTGCAGCTTTCTGAACCCGCGAGCGCTGGCGATCACCAGCGAACCGTAGAACAGGCTCAGGTACACCAGCGCCTGAAACAGGGGGCTTTGTCGCAGCAGCAGGGTCAGCAGCAACAAGCCGGTTGCGATGCTGGCCCGGACCTCGATCCGGTCTTTGTTCAAGGCCATCAACATGCCCAGCGCAAAGCACGCCGGCAGCAGGCGGGCTTCACCGCCAAACTTCAGGGTCGCCATGGTGTCTGGCGCCCAAAAGCCTGCAGCGATCACGCCGACAGCGAGCACCGTGCTGAGCATGGGCGTTGCCATCAGGCCGATCAGACTCAGTGCCACCAGCATCGAATAGCAATACACCTCAGACGGCAGCGTCCAGAGTGATCCGTTGACCGCGTTCATGCGGTTCAATTCGAAGACCCCCGGCAGGGTCCATTGCAGGCTCAGCAGCATGTTGTTTGCATAGCTGCGGGTCGCTGGGTGGGTCAGGTAGTCGCCCAGCGGCATGCGGGTCATGATCGGGCCCACCACGGCCATGCAGAACACGGTGCAGACGATCAAGCCAGGAAAGATGCGAAAGACGCGGGCGCCGATGAAGCCGGGCAGGTCATGGCGCAGGGATGGGCTGTTGCTGACCATCAGCCCGCTGAGAAAGAAAAACGATTTCACCGCCAGTGAGCCTGCATAGTCGAACCCCAGCAGTGCTTGGACAAAATCCCCTCGTCCTTCGGCAGCAGGTACCAGCGCATAGGCGTGGCCGACGATCACCAGGGCTGCAAAAATGAGGCGCAGCAAATCGAAGTTGTTGTTGTGCCTTTCCAAGCATTGACTCAGCTTCATGAAGGTGTCTCGGGTTAAGCGGGACGATGTTTGTCAGAGGGGCGGCTACACAGGCTCCACCGATTGACAGTCGTGATCATCTCAATGGCGGCCGGTATGCGACAGACGACGAAACACCAGAAACCGCGCACTCAGGAAGTTGACGCACATGCCTGCCAGGCTCCCGACGGCGACGCCCAGCATGGCGGATCCTTTCAGTTCGGGAAAGTGATGAACAAAGGCCACATAGGCGCTGTAGTTGATGACCCCGCCCACGCTCATGGTGCCCAGGTAGGCCACATATTCAGCCACCAGCGTCTTGCCCTGGCGGCCGGTCGGTGCAAAGGTTTGGCGGCGGTTGAAGGCCCAGGTGGTGGTGGCGGCACACAGGAAGGACAGCACCCGCCCACCATAAAGGCCCAGCCAGGGGGTGAGCAGCCACAGCACCGCCATGTCGACCAGCAGGCCCAGCACACCCGAGACCCCGAACCAGAACAGTTGACGGATCACGGCGCGTGCCGAGGCCCTTGATGGGCCGGTTTCGGCTTTCATGGCCTTCAACCCGCCGTCTGCAGGGCCAGGCCCGCGTGCTCGCGCAAGGGGTGGAAATGGATTTTCGGGAAGCGCTCCTGGGCCAGACGCACGTCATAGGGTGAGGTGCACAGATAGGCCAGGGTGTTGGCAGCGTCGTGGGCCAGACGCAGTGGGTAGGCGTCGGTGAAGGCCTTGAGCTCGGCGGGGGTGTCGGCGGTGATCCAGCGGGCCCCGGTGTATTGGCTGCTCTCCAGGCGCACGTCGGCGTCGTACTCGGTCTTGAGGCGGTGCTGCACCACCTCAAACTGCAGCTGACCCACCGCACCCAGCAACATGGCTCCCCCCATGTCGGGCTTGAAGACCTGGATGGCGCCTTCTTCGCCCAACTGGGCCAGGCCCTGTTGCAACTGTTTGGTGCGCAGCGGGTTTTTCAGGATCACGTTCATGAACAGCTCGGGCGCAAAGAAGGGCAGGCCTGTGAACTGCAGGCTGGCACCGTCGGTGATGGTGTCGCCCAGTTGCACGCCGCCATGGGTGGTGAAGCCGATGATGTCGCCGGCATAGGCTTCATCCACGGCTTCGCGCCGCTGCGACAGAAAGGTCACCACGCTGGTGGGCCGCAGCTCCTTGGCCGTGCGTTGCACACGCAGCTTCATGCCGGGCGTGTATTTGCCCGAGGCCATGCGCACAAAGGCGATGCGGTCGCGGTGGTTGGCATCCATGTTGGCCTGCACCTTGAACACCACGCCTGAAAACGCGTCATCCTCAGGCTGGATCACTTTTTCGACCGGCTGGCGGTTGACGACCACGGTGCTCGTGCGAGATTGCGGCGGAGGCGCCAGATCGACCAAGGCGTCAAGCACCTCCATCACCCCAAAATTATTCACCCCCGAGCCAAAGAACACCGGGGTCTGCTTGCCCGCCAGGAAGGCGTCATGGTCGTAGCTGGGCGAGGCGCCCGTGGCCAGCTCCATGGCCTCCACGGCCGCCTCAAATTCGCTGCCGAAGCGCTTGACCAGTGTGGCGCGCTCAGACAAGGGGATGGATTCAAAGTCGTGCGGCAGGCGTTCGCTGCCAGCCTCGAACACCGTCATGGCCTGGGTGCGCAGGTTGATGATGCCGGCAAAGCTCTTGCCCTGGCCCACGGGCCAGGTCATGGGCACGCAGGGCATGCCCAGCTCGCGCTCCACCTCGTCGAGAATGTCCAGTGGCTCGCGCACTTCGCGGTCCATCTTGTTGACGAAGGTGAGGATGGGGGTGTCGCGTTGACGGCAGACCTCGATCAGTCGGCGAGTCTGCGATTCCACACCGTTGGCGGCATCGATCACCATCAAGGCCGAATCGACGGCGGTCAGCACCCGGTAGGTGTCTTCCGAGAAGTCTTTGTGGCCCGGGGTGTCGAGCAGGTTGATCACATGGTCGCGGTACAGCATCTGCATCACCGACGAGGCCACCGAAATGCCGCGCTGCTTTTCGATTTCCATCCAGTCCGAGGTGGCGTGGCGACTGGCCTTGCGCGCCTTCACCGAGCCGGCGATCTGGATCGCGCCCGAGAACAGCAGCAGTTTTTCGGTCAGCGTGGTCTTGCCCGCGTCCGGGTGGGAAATGATCGCGAAAGTGCGGCGGCGGCGGGTTTCTTCGAGAAAGCTCAAGGTCTTTGTCCGATTGAGGCAGAGGGTTGTCGTGGCCTGGCCGGCAAGCACTCAGGGCTGGCCGGAAGCCGCCAGGGGCGGCGGATCCATCGTTGGAGCCAAGGGCGGAGGCCTGAGCCTGGCCCGCGACCTGTGATTTTACCGGCTTGGCCCGCACAGTCCTTGGAAGGCGTGCACCTGTGACCAGGTGTTGCGAGTCACAAGTGTTTGAAAATCCCAAACGCGAAACAGTCGCCATCGCCAAGAATCTCGGTCCAGACCAGGATCGATGATGAACACTGCAGCTCCTCTTTCAGCCTCTTTTACCCAGGCCCCCCTGAACTTCGATACCAAGGGTTTGGGCGCGGCGCCCGCCGGGTGTACGCCGGCCCAGCTCAAGGACTTGCAATGGCGAATTCTTGATGATGAGGTCAGCCTGCCGGTGGCCGTGCTTCGCGAGAGTTGTATCGAGCACAACCTGCGCTGGATGCAGTCCTTCATGGCCCGCTATGGCGTGCAGTTGGCGCCCCATGGCAAGACCACCATGAGCCCGGCGCTGTTCCATCGACAGCTTGAGCATGGCGCCTGGGGCATCACGCTGGCGACGGCCTCGCAGGTCAACGCCGCGTACCGCCACGGTGTGCGCCGCATCCTGATGGCCAATCAACTGGTGGGGCGCGGCAACATGGCGCTGATTGCCCGCATCCAGGCCCAGGACCCTGATTTCAGTTTCTGCTGCATTGTCGATTCGGCGGCCAACATTGACGCGCTGGGGCATTTCTTCACCGAAGTGGGGCAGCGCCTGCGGGTGCTGATCGAGTACGGCGTGCCTGGGGGGCGCACCGGGGTGCGCGACGCGGCCCATGAGGCCGAGTGTCTGGCCGCCCTGGCGCGCTGGCCCCGCGCGCTGGCCCTGGTCGGGGTGGAGGTCTATGAGGGGGTGTTGCAGCAGTCTGACGCGATCCGGGGCTTTTTGCAGCACGTGCTGGAGCGGACCCGGGCGCTGGCGGCCGAGCAGCGGTTTGCCGAGGACACGGTGCTGCTTTCGGGGGCCGGTTCTGCCTGGTTTGACGTGGTGGCCGAGGTGTTTTCGCGCCAGGACCTGGGCTGTACGCTGGACGTGGTGCTGCGCCCGGGCTGTTACCTGACGCACGACGTCGGTATTTACCGCCAGGCCGAGCGGCGCATCCGGGCCGACAACCCGGTCGCCCGCGAGATGGGTCAAAGCCTGTTGCCAGCCTTGCAGTTGTGCGCCCACGTGCAGTCCCTGCCGGAGCCCGGGCGCGCCATCATCGCGCTGGGCAAGCGCGATGCGGCGTTTGATGCCGGCCTGCCCACCGTGAGCCTGCAGGCCCGCCCAGGCGGGTTTGCCGGTGTGCGGCCAGCCCCTGAGGATTGGGTGCTGACGGCGATGATGGATCAGCACGCCTTCATGAGCGTGCCGGAGGGGGCTGACCTGCGGGTGGGCGACATCCTGATCTTCGACATCTCCCACCCCTGTCTGACTTTCGACAAATGGCGTCAGCTGTTGCTGGTCGACGAGCACTACCAGGTGCTGAGCGCTGTCGAGACCCTGTTCTGACGCTGAGGCCCTGACCCGCCGACGGCCCGTCGGACCGCCCCGTGAGACCTGCGTGCCAGGCCGCTCTGGATCGGTGCGTCGGCGCCGTCCTGCAGATGGCACCCATTGAACCGTTTGCTACAAGAAACAACCAAGGAGACCCCGTGCCCGCTGTCGCTAACCCCTCTTTGCTGCTTTACGCGCTCATCGCCATCGTGGCGTTGGTGCTGCTGATTGCACGCTACCGCATCAACCCCTTCATCGTGCTGACCCTGGTGTCCCTGGGCCTGGCGCTGGTGGCTGGCATGCCGGCCAAGGACATCATGGGCGCCTACGAGACTGGCGTCGGCAAGACCCTTGGGCACATTGCCCTGGTGGTGGCTCTTGGCACCATGCTGGGCAAGATGATGGCCGAGTCCGGTGGTGCCGACCGCATTGCGCTTACCTTGATTGATCGCTTTGGCGAGCGCAACGCGCACTGGGCCATGGTCTGCATTGCGTTCGTCTGCGGTCTGCCCTTGTTCTTCGAGGTGGGCTTTGTGCTGCTGATCCCGATCGCCTTCACCGTGGCCCGGCGCACGGGGGTGTCGATGCTGATGGTGGGGCTGCCCATGGTGGCAGGCCTGTCGGTGGTGCACGGCCTGGTGCCACCGCACCCGGCCGCCATGATGGCGGTGGGCGCCTATGGCGCCGAGGTGGGCAAGACGGTGGCGTACGCGATCCTGGTCGGTGTGCCCACGGCCATCATTGCCGGCCCGCTGTTCGCCAAATTTGTGGCGCCACGCATCGTGCTGCCCGCCCACAATCCGATGGCCGACCAGTTCACGGACCGCGACACCGGCACCCGATCTCTGCCGGGCTTCGGCATCACCATGTTCACCGTGCTGTTGCCCGTGGCGCTGATGCTGCTGGGCGGTTGGGCCCCTGTGCTGGCGCCTGCTGGCAGTGCCTTGAACGGTTTTCTGCTGTTCGTCGGCAATTCGGTGATCGCGCTGTTGATCGCCACCGTGGTCAGTTTCTGGACACTGGGCCTGGCGCGTGGCTTTTCACGCGAAGACGTTCTCAAGTTCTCGCAGGAGTGCCTGGCACCCACCGCGGGCATCACCTTGCTGGTGGGCGCAGGGGGCGGCCTTAACCGCATTCTGGTGGATTCGGGTGTGACCACGCAGATCGTGGCGCTGTCGGCCGCCTTCCAGCTTTCGCCTCTGTTGCTGGGCTGGCTGCTGGCTGCGCTGATGCGGGTGGCGACTGGTTCGGCCACCGTGGCCATGACCACCTCGGCGGGCATCGTGGCGCCGATCGCCCTGGCCACGCAGTATCCCCACCCTGAATTGCTGGTGCTGGCCACCGGCGCGGGCTCGCTGATCCTGTCGCACGTCAATGACGGCGGCTTCTGGCTGATCAAAGAGTACTTCAACATGAGCGTGGTGCAGACGCTGAAAACCTGGACCGTGCTCGAGACCTTGATCTCGGTGGTGGCGTTTGGCCTGGTGTGGGCCCTGGCCGGGGTGCTGTGATGGACACGCTTGACACGCTGATTCGCCACGCCACGGTGTACGACGGTACTGGCCAGGCTGGCTGCCTGGCCGATGTGGGGGTGGACGCCGTCGGGCGGCTGCGCCTGTTTCAGGGTGACGCGCCCCGGCCGGCGGCCCGGGTCGAGGTCGATGCCCATGGATTGGCACTGGCGCCCGGCTTCATCGATGTGCACACGCATGACGACACCGTGGTGATCCGCCAGCCCGAGATGCTGCCCAAGATCAGCCAGGGCGTGACCACGGTGGTGGTGGGCAATTGCGGCATCAGCGCATCGCCAGTGCGCTTGCGCGGCGGCGCACCCGACCCCATGAACCTGCTGGGGCCGGATTCGGCGTTCAAGTACCCGCGTTTTGCCGATTACCGCCAGGCCATCGAGGCGGCGCAGCCGGCGGTCAACGTGGCCGCTTTGGTGGGGCACACGGCCTTGCGCAGCAACCACCTCGATGACCTGGACCGGGCCGCTCACCCGGCTGAAATCGAGGCCATGCGGCTGGAGCTGGCCGACAGCCTGGTGGCGGGTGCTCTGGGCTTGAGCACCGGTCTGGCCTATGCCTCGGCCTTTGCGGCCAGCACCGATGAGCTCAAACGCCTGGTGGCCGAGGTAGCGGCCCACGGGGCCCTCTACACCACCCATTTGCGCAGCGAGTTCGAGCCCATTCTGGAGGCCCTCGATGAGGCCTTTGACGTGGCCCGCCACGGGCCCAGCCCCCTGATCGTGTCGCACCTCAAGTGCGCAGGTGCTCGCAACTGGGGGCGCAGCACCGAAGTGCTGGCCGCCATGGAAGGTGCCGCCCGCATGCAGCCCGTGGGGTGCGACTGCTATCCCTACGCTGCCAGTTCCTCCACGCTTGACCTCAAACAGGTCACCGACGAATTCGACATCTTTATCACCTGGTCCACCCCCCACCCCGACATGGCCGGCCAGACCCTGGCGGCGATCGCGCGGAAATGGCAGACCAGCCTGCTGGAGGCGGCGCGCCTGCTGCAGCCTGCGGGCGCGGTCTACCACGGCATGAACGAGGGCGATGTGCGCCGCATCCTGTCCCATCCCATGTCCATGGTGGGCTCGGATGGCTTGCCTGAAGATCCCCATCCGCATCCGCGCTTGTGGGGCGCCTTTCCGCGGGTCCTGGGCCACTATGCCCGCGAGGAGGGCCTGTTTGCTCTGCCTGAAGCCCTTCGAAAAATGACCGGTCTGTCGGCGGCCCGCTATGGCCTGGAGCAGCGGGGCCGCCTGGTGGACGGGTACTGGGCGGATCTGGTGTTGTTCGACCCCCGCACGGTGCGTGACACCGCGACCTTTGACAACCCCCAGCAGCGTGCTGCGGGCATTGAGGCGGTGTGGGTCAACGGTGTGCTGTCGTACCGCCAGGGGCAGGCCACCGGGGCCCGTGCCGGGCGCTTCCTGCCTCGCGCGCCCGACCTGCCCGCCCGCTTTGCGGCCGCGCCGCAGCGACTTGAGGCGCAGGCCTGAGCCGCCGCTAGGCACCCCAGCAGCCCGCGCGTCACCGCGCGGCATTGAATTCAAGAAAGAAGGAGTTTTCTCATGTCCGATATCCAGCGTTATGGCGTGGCCGATGGCACAGGTGGCCAAAAGATGCCGTTTGCACGCGCGGCGCAGGCCGATGGTTGGCTGTTTGTTTCGGGGCAGACCCCGATGCGCGACGGCGAGGTGATCGACGGCGGCATCGTGGCCCAGTCGCACCAGGCCATCCGCAATGTGCTGGCCGTGCTGGCCGAGGCGGGCTACGGCCCTGAGCATGTGGTGCGCTGTGGCGTCTGGCTGGACGATCCGCGCGACTTCGCCTCGTTCAACCGGGTGTTCATGAGCTATTTCGGCGAGCATCCGCCGGCGCGGGCCTGCGTGGTGTCCCCCATGGTCATCGACTGCCGGGTGGAAGTGGACTGCGTGGCCTACCGGCGGCCCACGGCGGCCTGAGCAGGGGTCTGGCGCCATGAGTTCTCATTTTCCGGCGGCTGCGAGCGCCGGGCCCGTCCACATCGTGTCGCTGGGCGAATGCATGATCGAGATCGGAGGGCAGCCCCTGATGCGTCGCTACGGGGGGGACACCCTGAACACGGCGATCTACATGGCGCGGCTGTTGCAGGGCTGGCCTGCCGAGGTGCACTATGCCACCGCGCTGGGCGACGACCCGCTGAGTGACGGGCTGCTGAGCCAGTGGCAGGAAGAGGGCCTGTACACCGAGCGGGTGGCCCGCCTGCCCGGGCGCATGCCCGGCCTGTACCTGATCGAGACCGATGCCCTTGGCGAGCGCCGGTTTTTCTATTGGCGCAACGACAGCGCCGCCCGCCACTATTTCAGTGGCGGGCTTGATTTTGCGACGCTGCTGAACACGGGCCAGATCGATGTGCTGTACCTGTCGGGCATCACGCTGGCCCTGTTTCCACCGGAGCGGCGCGAAGTCTTGTTCGAAGCCCTGGCTGCCTTCCGGCGCGCCCGCGGTCTGATCTGGTTCGACAACAACTTCCGGCCTGCGCTGTGGCGCGCGGATCAGGCGCGTGAGGCCCATGAGCGCGTGCTGGCCCTGGCCGATGTGGCCTTGCTGACGCTGGACGACGAATCCCTGCTGTATGGGCCCCACCAGGCCCAGCAGACGGTGCAACGCAGCCTGGCGCTGGGCTGCCGGGAGGTGGTGGTCAAGCAGGGGGCCCGCCCCTGCGTGATCGCCACCGATGCGGGCCAATGGCATGTGCCGACCCAGCCGGTGGCACGGGTGGTTGACACCAGTGCAGCGGGTGATTCTTTCGCCGCCGGCTATCTGGCGGGGCGCTTGCGAGGGGCCTCGATCCCGGAGGCCGCTGCGCTGGCGCACCGGGTTTCGGGCGCCGTGATCGGCTGGCCCGGGGCCATCATCCCGCGTGAGGCCACGCCGGCGCCCTAGGCTGGGCGAGGTGCAGATCGCCTACTGAGAGCCTGTTCACGATCTCCCACGGGTCGCGCAGCGGTCTTTTCGGGATGGGATGCAAGGCGCGGTGCGCCGTCGATAGCTCGGCTATCGACAAGCGCCGCGACGCCGCAGACCGCCCGAAAAGGCCACTGCCCGAAGGGTTGAAGCGAAATCGGGCGATTGGGCGCCCCAGCTGCTTGCATGGGCACGAGCCCATGCGGCGCACCCGGGCCACCCACTCATCCCGATTGCGCTCCAACGCGGCCCATGCGAGATCGTGAACAGGCTCTTAGAGGTCGATCAGAGGGCATTGGGTGACAAACGGCGTTTTGCAACTAAAATACCGTCATCCGAGGAGCGTTGCAGCGCCCCCAGCACAGCGGGGCGTGAGGCTCGGACCATCTACGCAACGACGCTCATCCACTTCCCGTGCGATGAGTTTTTTTCGCCCCGGCAAGTGGTTTTTTCAAACACGTTTTGGAGCAAACCATGAATGCACGCAACACCCCCGCCCTGAACGCCGATTGCGCGATCACCGACATCGGCCTGGCCGATTGGGGCCGCAAGGAAATCAAGATCGCCGAGACCGAAATGCCCGGCTTGATGGCCATTCGCGAGGAGTTCAAGGCCCAGCAGCCGCTCAAGGGTGCACGCATCACCGGCTCGCTGCACATGACGATCCAGACCGCGGTGCTGATCGAAACCCTGCAGGCCCTGGGCGCCACCGTGCGCTGGGCATCGTGCAACATCTTCTCGACCCAAGACCACGCTGCTGCGGCGATTGCTGCCTCGGGCACGCCGGTGTTCGCCGTCAAGGGTGAGAGCCTGACTGACTACTGGGATTACACCCACCGCATCTTCGATTTCGGCCCGGCCGGCACCGAAGGCGAAGGTCCCAACATGATTCTGGATGACGGCGGTGATGCCACGCTGCTGATGCACCTGGGCAAGCGCGCCGAGAATGACCTGTCGCTGCTGGCCAACCCGACCAGCGAAGAGGAAACCTGCCTGTTCGCCGCCATCAAGGCCAAGCTGGCCCAAGACCCGACCTGGTACAGCCGCAAGAGCGCCCACATCATCGGCGTGACCGAAGAAACCACCACCGGCGTGCACCGCCTGAAGGAAATGTCGGCCAAGGGCAGCCTGATGTTCCGTGCCATCAACGTGAACGATTCGGTGACCAAGAGCAAGTTCGACAACCTGTACGGCTGCCGCGAGTCGCTGGTGGACGGCATCAAGCGCGCCACCGACGTGATGATCGCGGGCAAGGTGGCCTGCGTGGCCGGCTACGGCGATGTGGGCAAGGGCAGTGCGCAGGCCCTGCGTGCCCTGTCGGCCCAGGTGTGGGTCACTGAAATCGACCCCATCAATGCGTTGCAGGCCGCGATGGAAGGCTACAAGGTCGTGACCATGGACTATGCCGCCGACAAGTGCGACATCTTCGTCACCTGCACCGGCAACAAGCACGTCATCACCCACGACCACATGGCCAAGATGAAGGATCAGGCCATCGTCTGCAACATCGGTCACTTCGACAACGAGATCGACATCGCCTCGGTCGAGAAGTACCAATGGGAAGAGATCAAGCCGCAGGTCGATCACATCATCTTCCCGGACGGCAAGAAGATCATCATGCTGGCCAAGGGGCGCCTCGTGAACCTGGGCTGCGCCACCGGCCACCCCAGCTTCGTGATGAGCTCCAGCTTTGCCAACCAGACCATCGCCCAGATCGAACTCTTCACGCACAGCGATTTCTACGAAAGCGGCAAGGTCTATGTGCTGCCCAAGCACCTCGACGAAAAGGTGGCTCGCCTGCACCTGAAGAAGGTCGGTGCCATGCTGTCCGAGCTGACCGACGAGCAGGCCGCTTACATCGGTGTGCCCAAGCAAGGCCCTTACAAGCCTGATACCTACCGCTATTGATGGGGTTCTGATCGGTCGCCGATCCGTCTGTGACCGGTTTCTGACCGGTCTTTGTCCGAAGCATGTCGCCAGACACGGGCTCTTGCCTGGGCGGCGGCATCGCCTTGGTCGGGCCCGGCGGGGCGGGCAGGTTCTTGGGCCCAAGGTGTTTCATTTTTAAGGATTTCATGCGAGCTGATCAGTTGTTGGTGGAGCGCGGCCTGGCTGTGTCCCGGTCGCAGGCCTCGCGCCTCATCGCGGCAGGCGTTCAATGGCGCCCCAGCGAGGCCTCGCCTTGGGTGGCGGTGCTGAAGAACGGCCAGGAGTTGCCCGACAGTGCGCTGATCGAACTGGTCGATGCCGCCGAGGCGCGTTACGTGTCACGCGGCGGTCTGAAGCTGGAAGGGGCCCTGCAAGCCACGGGCCTGTCGGTGGCGGACAAGCTGTGCCTGGACGTCGGGCAGTCCACCGGTGGCTTCACCGATTGCCTGCTCCAGGCCGGCGCTGCCCATGTGGTGGGCGTGGATGTGGGGCAGGGCCAGTTGTATGAACGCCTGCGTTTCGACGAGCGCGTCACCTGCATCGAGCAGGTCAACGCACGCCACTTGACCACGCTGGAGCTGATGGAGCATTGCGAGGGGCTGGAGAGCCCGCGCGGCCCGTTTGATGGCCAGTTCGATTTCATCACGGGCGACTTGTCTTTCATCTCGCTGACCCTGGTGTTGCCGGCGCTGATGCCCATGTTGGGCGTGGGCGGCGACTTGCTCATGCTGGTCAAGCCGCAGTTCGAGCTGCAACCCGGCCAGGTCGGCAAAGGCGGTATCGTGCGCGAGCCGGCCTTGTTCGGCGTGGTCGAGAAGCGGTTGCGTGATGCCTGCCAGGAACTGGGGCTGCAGGTGCTGGCCTGGTTCGACAGCCCGATCAGCGGCGGCGATGGCAACCGCGAATTCTTCATTCACTCAAGGAGGGCGGCATGAGCGCGTCCATATCCCGCGCAGCAGGCTCGGCTCTGCTGCCCGTCAGTTTCGAGTTCTTCCCACCCAAGACGCCCGAGGGGGCCGCCAAGCTGCGCAACGTGCGCCAGGCGCTCTACAGTCGGCGTCCCGAGTTCTGCTCGGTCACCTACGGTGCGGGTGGTTCCACACAAGAGGGCACCTTCGCCACGGTGCGCGAGATCTTGTCTGAAGGCTGCAGCGCCGCCTCGCACTTCTCGTGCATCGGTGCCACGCGCGCGTCGGTACGCGAGCAGCTCGGCACCCTGAAGGCCATGGGCGTGAAGCGCCTGGTGGCGCTGCGGGGGGATCTGCCCAGTGGCTATGGCGCCGGTGGCGAGTTTCAATACGCCAGCGACCTGGTGGCCTTCATCCGCGCTGAGACCGGGCACGACTTCCACATCGAAGTGGCCGCCTACCCTGAGGTACACCCCCAGGCCCGCTCGCCTGAGGCCGACCTGCAGGCCTATGCCGCCAAGGTGCGCGCCGGTGCCGATTCGGCCATCACCCAATACTTCTATAGCCCCGATGCCTACTTTCGCTTTGTCGAAGACAGCCGCAAGCTGGGCCTGCAAGTGCCGGTGGTGCCGGGCATCATGCCCATCACCAGTTCGACCCAGCTGATGCGCTTTTCGGACGCCTGCGGCGCCGAGATTCCGCGTTGGATCCGGCTGCGCCTGCAAGGTTTTGGCGACGATGTGGAGTCAATCAAGGCCTTTGGCCTGGACGTCGTCACCCGACTGTGCGAGCAACTGCGGCAGGGGGGTGCGCCGGCGCTGCACTTCTACACCATGAACCAGAGTGTCAGTACCCTGGCCTTGCTGGATCGCCTGGGCCTGAAGGCAGATGTGGCCCCTGCGGCACCCTGAACCCATGACGGTGCCTTGTTGGCTCCGGGTGCTGTGGCTGGTGGTGGCGCTGGTCGCTCACCCCTGGCCTGCCTGGGCCGCCCAACCCGGCTTTGCCGGTGTTGAGTTGCCGCTGGCCAGCCGCCTCGATCAATTGGGCGGTGAAATGGGCCGTGGGGCTGAGAAGGCCGCTGAGGACGAGGAGGAGCCACCCGGTGATCCCTTGAGCACCTTGATGGCGCCTGACGAGGTGTACTTCGAGCGCGGTGGCGCATCGTGGTATGGCATCGAGTTGCACCGCCGCCGCACGGCCAGTGGCGAGCGCTTCAACATGAACGCCATGACCGCGGCGCACCGCACCTTGCCCTTCGGCACCCGGGTGTGTGTGCGCAACCTCAACAACGGCAAGGAGGTGCTGGTGCGCATCAATGATCGGGGGCCCCATACCATGGGACGCATCATCGACGTGAGCCGCGCCGCCGCCGTGGCCCTCGACTTGATGGGCGTGGGCATCAAGGAAGTGGCTTTGTCGCTGCCGGTGGTGACCGGCCTGCCCTGCGGCAACTGAGGCCTTGCAGGCCCCGGTGGAGCGCGGGGTGTCAGCCCCCGCTGTCCAGCGTGAAGCCCGCGCCGCGGTCTTGTCCCATCAGCTCCACCATCTGCGGCAGGGCCTCTTTGAGAATGGCCTTGAGCGTGAACGGCGGGTTGATCAGGAACATGCCGCTGGCCGGCAGTCCGGTGCCGGCCTTGCCGGATTTCACGGTCAGTGTGGCGTGGAGCCAGGCTTTGCCAGCTTTGTTGGCCATGGTCTTCAGGCGCTTGGGCAGATCGTGAGCCTCGGGGCGCGGGATGATCGGGTACCAGACCGCATAGGTGCCGGTGGCAAAACGCTTCAGGCAATCCGCCATCAGATCCTGCACCCGCAGGTAGTCGGTCTTGATCTCGTAGCTGGGATCGCACAGCAGCAGGGCGCGCCGTGCCGGCGGCGGCAGGAACTTCTTCACGCCCTCAAATCCGTCTTCGCGCAGCACTGCCACCTGGCGGCCGGCTTCCAACTGGGCGATGTTGCCGTCCAGCGAGCGGGCATCCGTGGGGTGCAGCTCAAACACCTTCAGGCGGTCATGGCTGCGCAACAGGCGCTGGATGATGAAGGGCGAGCCCGGGTACACCTTGAGCGAGTTGCCGCTGTTGAAGGAGCGGATCTGGTCCAGATAGCTTTGCAGTGCCGGCGTGAGGGGTTTGACGGCGGCATCCGCTGCCGGCTTGGCTGGGGGCTGCTTCACAGCCAGGGCTGTGTTTTGGGCCGAGAAGGGGCCGTCGACAAGGCAGCGGATGCCGGTATCGGCTTCTCCGCTGGTGCTGGCGTAATCACCGTCCAGTCTGTAAAGGCCCGCGCCCCCATGGGTGTCGATCACCGTCAGGGCCGCGTCTTTCTCGGTCATGTATTGGAGCGCGGACACCAGCACGGTGTGCTTGAGCACATCGGCGTGGTTGCCCGCATGGAAGGCGTGGCGGTAACTGAACATGGCGCCAATGGTAACGGCCCCGACCCGGCACAGGGGCTTGATCCGCGCCTTCGCACCGGGTATCCGAAAAATCCAAGCGCAAAATTTCGACGGTCGGCGCGAAATTTGACCGTTTTAGCCGTTCGTCGGTCAAATTAAGGACAATTGGCGGTGCGAGCATGTTCGTGAATGCCGCAGACCACGCAGGGAGTATGCCGCCCTCTTGTGCGCGGTGTGCGCCTCGCCCAGCCCCTTCCCTGCCATGTCCTCTCCCGTCCTGCCCGAACGCGCCGCTCAGGCACCCAGCCATGCCGACGCCCTGCCGGTGGGGACGCGGCTGGCCGAGTTCGACATCGAGGGGTTGTTGGGCGTCGGTGGTTTTGGGCTGGTCTACAAGGCTTTTGACCGCTCTTTGCAGCGCTCGGTGGCCATCAAGGAGTACCTGCCGGGTGCTCTGGTCGGGCGGGGGCCGGGCCTGTCGGTGGCGCTGCGTTCGCCTCATGAGGCCGCGGCTTTCCAACGCGGGCTGCAGGGTTTTTTGAACGAGGCGCGTTTGCTGGCCTCGTTCGACCACCCGTCGCTGGTCAAGGTGTTCCGCTTCTGGGAGACCCACGGCACGGCCTACATGGTGATGCCGCTGTACCAGGGCATGACCCTGCAGCAGGCGCGCACCCAGATGCGGGGGCCGCCGCCCGAAGCCTGGTTGCGCAAGGTGATCGGAGGGCTGCTGGGGGCTTTGCAGTGCTTGCATGAGCACCAGACCCTGCACCGTGATGTGTCACCAGACAACATCTTCCTGCAGGACATCGGCCCGCCTGTGCTGCTTGATCTGGGGGCTGCGCGTCGCGCCCTGGCCGGTCGGGGGCATCAGCACACGGCCATCCTCAAGGTGCATTACGCCCCGATCGAGCAGTATGCAGACACCGAAGACATGCAACCCGGGCCCTGGTCCGACCTGTATTCTCTGGCGGCCGTGGTGTATGACTGCCTGTGTGGCCAGGCGCCGACGCCGGCCACCTTTCGCATCATCAAGGACCGCATGCAGCCCTTCCACGAAGTGGCCCGCGTGTTGACCACCGAATTCGGTCTGCGCTATTCGGCCCCTTTTCTGGACGGCTTGGGGCAGGCGCTCGAAATCAGACCCGAGCGGCGACCCGCCAGCACCCGAGTCCTGGCGGAGTGCATGCAACTGAGGCCTGATGACGAGAACCTGAGCCGTTTTGACTGGCGCGCCGAACTCGGCGACCTTTGGCTGCCTGCGGCCCAGGCCCATGGCGTGTCGGCGCGAACCGAGCCCGATGCGGCCACCCAGCCGTGGCCCGAGCGGGGGGCGGAAATCGAGGCGACGGTGGACCTGACGAGCGCCTCGCCAGGTCTTCGTCGCGCCGCTGTGCCCGAGCAAGGAGCCGTCGTCGGCGCACCCGTGTGGTCTGATGCGACGGTGGATTTGTCGCTGGCGTCAGAGCCCAAGGCCGATGCTCGGCCAACAGGTGTTCGGTCGGCGCGCCTGGTTTGGGCGCTGATGGTCGTGGCCTTGATGCTGGTCGGTGGGGCCGGCTGGCGCTGGTGGCAAAACCCGGCCCGAGCGACGGAATCCATCTTCACTGAGACTGCACCGAAGCAGACAGCTCCAGCGGTGTTACCCGCGCCAGAGGCCGTGCCGCCTCCGGTGCCGGCGCCTGCCGCCGCGCCGGTGCCACAGGCACCAGCTCGAGCGACTCCGGCCCCCTCCATTCCGCAAGCCGTGGCACGTCATCGGCGTCCCGACCCCATCCCGCGACCGGCGGCCAGTGCCGCCGCGCCTCCTCCGGCCGACGTTGCAGGTGATAAAAATCACCAAAATGGTGCGGCGTTGTGTGCTGACGTGGGTATTTTGCTGCGCACGCTGTGCATGCACCGCGAATGTGCCAAGCCACAGAACACCGAGACCCAGGCCTGCGTGGACTATCGCCGCGGCATGCAAGAGCGTGCGCGGCGCCCTGACACGCTGTAGCGCCGCCTGCCGGCGGTCGTTCGGGACCTGAAGCGGGCCCGAACTTGGATACAGTTCCTAGCTGAAAGCCGTTCAAGTGGGTGTAACGGTTTTCATATGGTCACTATCTGACCTTCAGGATGGCCCGCCAATTGCTTGTCACTAAATTGAAACGGTCTGTTTCATTCGTGTGCTGACAACGGAGTGTCAACAGACCTCATCCCTGGGATTGCGATCGTCAGGTGGCCCAGGCAGGCCACCGAGCGGGGGAGCATGGAGCCGCTGCGGTCGCTCGGGGATGCCCGGCTTGCACCGGGTCTGTTTGATTTTCATGGCGTGCTGTTTTTTAAACCTCTGGAGAAAAACTTGAAAAAATCTCTTCTGTCGATGTTGGCGCTGGCGGCTGTGGCCGGTGGCGCGCAGGCGCAAAGCTCGGTTCAGGTCATGGGCCTGATGGACGGCTTTGCAGGTTCCATCCGCATGGCTGGTGATTCTGCTGCCACCAAGCAGGTGGGCAGTGGTGGCATGACCACCTCGTGGGTCGGTTTCAAGGGCACCGAAGACCTGGGCGGTGGCCTCAAGGCCAACTTTGCGCTGACCTCTTTCATGCGCATCAACTCGGGCACCCCGGGCCGTTTCTCGGGCGACAACTTCTTCTCGCGTGACGCCAACCTGGGCCTGTCGGGCGATTTCGGTGCCGTCACCATTGGTCGCGGTCTGGCGCCCAACTTCCTGCCCACCGTCATCTTCAACCCCTTCGGTGATTCCTTCACCTTCTCGCCGCTGGTGTTGCACGCCAACGTGGGCTTGTTCAATGGCACGGGCTGGACGGCCACCACGCCGTCGGACACGGGTTGGTCCAACGAAATCATCTACAGCACACCCAAGTTCGGTGGTCTGTCGGGCAATGTGCACTACCAGTTCAGCAACCTGGCTGACACGGGTGGCAACTCGGGCAAGAAGAACGTCGGCGCCAACGCCCTGTACTTCAACGGCCCTCTGGCTCTGACCGCCTTCTACGAACGTGATCAGCTGACCAATCCCACCGTCACCACCTTCTCTCCGCTCAACACCAAGACCGATTGGATGCTGGGTGGCTCGTATGACTTCTCGGTGGCCAAGGCCTTTCTGACCTATGGCCAGGCCAACAATGACCTGACCCCCAAGGCCAAGACGACCTCCATCGGCGCTTCCGCTCCGGTGGGTGCCGGCAAGTTCCTGGCGGCCTATGCGCAGACCAAGATCGACGGTGGCGCATCGCGCAAGACCGCCAGCTTTGGCTACGACTACTTCCTGTCCAAGCGCACTGACGTCTATGCGGTGTACATGAACGACAAGATCACCGCCAAGTCGACTGGCAACAGCTTCGGCGTCGGTATCCGTCATTCTTTCTGATGGTTTGAGCGAGCGAGTTTCTTCCAAATTCAACGCAGCCTCCGGGCTGCGTTTTTTTATGGGGTGCTCAGGCTGCCCGAATCACTCACCAGCCGGAATGCCCGGCCTGGCCCCGGCAGCGGCTCCAGTTGCCAGCGGCGTTGATGAAAAGCGGCCAGCGCCGGCCGGTGCGCGATCGACACCAGGCCTCCGCCCCGCTTTTGGGTGAGTGCGCGCAGGCGTTGATAGATCAGCCCTTCGCTGGCCTCGTCCAGGGCACTGGTGGCCTCGTCGGCCATCACCCAGGCGGGCTGTTTCAGGAAGACCCGGGCCAGGGCCAGCCGCTGTTGCTCGCCGCCGGAGAGCTTCTGTCCCCAGGCGTCTTCCTGCTCCAGGGCCTCTTTCAGGTGCGGCAACAGGGCCTGCTCCAGGGCCTCATGCAGTTGGGCGTCGTCGTACCGGCTGGGCGATTCGGGGTAGGCCAGGGCTTCGCGCAGGCGACCGTTGGGCAGATAGGGCTTCTGGGGGATGAACATCACATCCGCCGGCTGGGTGATCGAGCCCTGGGCATAAGGCCACAAACCGGCCAGAGCGCGGAACAGCGAGGACTTGCCGCTGCCCGAAGGGCCCTGAATCAGCACCTGTTCGCCAGCCGAGATCCGGGCTGAACTGGGGGCCAGCAGCGGGGTCCCGTCAGGCAAGGACAGGCTCAGTTGGTCGATGCGCAGCGCGTCGCCGGCGTGGGTGTTCAGCCCGTCAGGAGAGGCTTGCAGGGCATTCAGATTTTCTTCAAAGCTGGCCAGGCGTTCGGTGGTGGCGCGCCACCCGGCCAGGGCGTCGTAGTTGTCGACCAGCCAACTCAGTGAGCCCTGAACCCGGTCAAAGGCCGAGGCTATCTGCATCAACTCGCCCAACTGGATGGCGCCGCTGAAGAAACGCGGCGCTGCCACGATGAAGGGAAACACCGTGGCGGCCTGGCCGAAGAAGGTGGTGAACCAGATCAGGCGTTTCTGGGCCCGCATCAGGTCCAGGGTGTTGCGCAGAACGTGCGAGAAGCGCAGGTCCAGTTGCTGGTTTTCGACCGCGGCGCCCCGGTCCAGTGCGATGGATTCGCTGTACTCACGCACCCGCCCCATGTGGCTGCGGAAGTCGGCCTCCAGCTTTTGTTGCCCGAAGTTCAGGGCGATCAGGGGCCGGCCGATGTAGTGGGTGGCGACGCTGCCGGCCACGCAATAGAGCACGGCCATCCAGACCATGAAGCCCGGGATGCTGTAGTCGCTGCCTTGCCAAGAGAACCCGAAACTGCCCGACAGCCCCCACAGAATGCCCACAAAGCTGGCCAGCGTGACCACCGCATTGAGCAGGCCCATGCTGAGCGAGATCGACGCCGAGGTGAACAGGTTGACGTCCTCCTGGATGCGCTGATCGGGGTTGTCGGGCGAGGCGGCCCCCTGGGCCTGGGCGCGGGCAAAGCGGCTCAGTTCCAGGCGGTAGAACAGGTGCTGGCTGAGCCAGCGCTGCAGGTAATGCCGCGTCATCCAGCGGCGCCACTGCAGTTCCAGCCATTGGGTGAGGTAGAACTTGTAGACCGCGATGACGATGTACACCGCCGCCAGCAAGGCAAAACGCCCCAGTTGCTGCCAGAACACGTCGGCCTGCTTGTTCTGCAGCGCGTCGTAGAAGACCCGGTTCCAGTCGTTGATCAGCACCAGCATGTACACGGCGGCCAGGTTCAGGCCCACGATCGCCGCCAGCAGGCCGCGTGCCTTCCAGCGCTCCTCAGACTTGAAATACGGCAGGGACAGGGCCCAGACACGGGCAGTGACGGTACCGAAAGACTTCAGTTGCTGGAGGAACATGGGGCTGAGCTGTGCAGAGCGGGGCAGAACCGGCTTGGGGAGGGGGTCAGGGCTTGGCGGCGTTGGCGTCGGCCTTGCTGCTGGCTTCTGCCTTGTCCTTTTGGGCGCGGACTTCGCGCGCATAGGCTCGGATCTCCTCGAAACTCACCTTGCCATCGTGGTTGGCGTCGGCGGCGTCAAAGGCCTTGGACAGCTTGGGGAACAGGGCCACTTCGCCGCGCGACAGGTAGCCGTCACCATTGAAGTCGAGCATGCGGAACTGGCGTGCCGCCAGGGCTTCGCCCTCGCTGGGCTGTTCGTCCGAGGGCTGGGCTGTGGCGGCCGGGGTGGTTTCAGCGCTGGCGCCCAGCGGGCCCAGGCACAACAACAAGCCCAGGCAAGCGGGGGCCCAGGGGGTTTTCAAAGCTGCGGCCAAAGCGCGCAAACGGTCAGTAGAGCTCATGCTGATCCTTTCGTCGGGGACAGATGGTGGCACAGGGCCAAGACTTCAACGCCTGAGGGCAGGCCCTGGCGGGCAGTTTTTCGCAGTGTTACGCTGCCTTTACAAAGGCTTCACCGCGGAGGGGGGCGTTGCTCAGGCCGCGGGCGGTGGGTTGGAGACCCCGCTGTTGACATGGCCTGCGGGCACATGGCGGGCCGCCGAGTTGACGTGGCCGGTCTGGTCATCAAAGAAGAAGTCGGGCTCGAACTCGCGCAGAAAGCCGCCTTTTTCGAGCCCACCCAGGAACATGGCCTCGTCCACCGCGATGTTCCAGTCCATCAGCGTGCGGATCGCGCGCTCGTGGGCTGGGGCGCTGCGGGCTGTGACCAGGGCCGTGCGGATGCGCATGTGGGCCGTGCCCGCCTGCTGCAGGTGATGCAGTGCGGCCAGCAGGGGCTTGAACGGGCCATCGGGCAGTGGGTGGCCGGCCTTGCTGCGTTCGTGCTGTTGAAAGGCATCCAGGCCCTGGCTCTGGTAGACGCGTTCGGCCTCGTCCGAGAACAGCACTGCGTCGCCGTCGAAGGCGATGCGCACCTCGCTCGGGTGGCTGTTGCTGGCCTGCACCGACTCGGTCAGCACCCGCGCCGCCGGGAAGCCCATGGCCAGCGCCTGGCGCACATCGCTCTCGTTGGCCGACAGGAACAGGTGCGCCCCCAAGGGCCGAAGGTAGCGGAACGGATCACGCCCCTGGGTGAACACCCCGCGCTGCATCGGGATGCCCCCGGCCTGTGCCGAACGGAAGATCCGCATGCCGCTGACCGGGTCATTGCGCGACAGCATCACCACCTCGACCAACTGGCGCCCCGGTTGGTTGAAGGCCAACAGCTTCTGCACCAGCGAAAACGCGACCCCCGGCCGGGCGGGCAGCTCCAGCCGCTCCAGCTGCAGCCGCATGTAGGCCTGGTCATCGCCCTGCTCAAAAATCCGGTTCTCTTCCTCGAAGTCGAACAGCGCCCGCGACGAAATCGCCACGACCAATTGCCCTTCTAGTGAAACCGGCATACCGAATCCTCACTTCACGAATTGGTTGAGCTGGATGATGGGCATCAGCACGGCCAGCACGATCAGCATCACCATCAGGCCCATGCCCACGATCAGCAAGGGCTCGAGGATGGTGGCCAGTTGCATGGCACGGCGCTGCACTTCGGTCGAAAGCTGCACCGCGGCGCGTTGCAACATCACCGGCAGCTGCCCGGTCTGCTCGCCCAGCCGGGCAAACATGGCCACCAGGCCCGGAAAGCGCTTTTTCTGCGCCAGGGCCGAGCCCAGGGGCGCCCCTTCGCGCACCAGCACCAGGGCGTCCAGGGCGTCGGCCCGCATGGCGCGGTTGGACACGGTCTCGGCGGCGGCCTGCAAGGCACGCAGGATGGGCACGCCAGCGGCGGCCAGCATGGCCAAGGTGCTGGCAAAGCGCGCCGCGTTGTAGCCGCGGCTGAGCTTGCCCACCAGGGGCAGGCCCAGCCAGGCGGCATCAAAGCGCAGGCGCCAGGCATCGATCGTGAGCAGGTAACGCGTCAGCCCGCCCAGCAACACCAGCACCAGTCCGATCAGCCAGCCCCAGTGGCGCACCAGCTCGCTCACCCCCAGCATGATCTGGGTCAGCAAGGGCAGGGCGCGCTTGGTGCCGGCAAACACATTGGCCACCTGCGGCACCACATAGCCCACCAGGAACAGCACGATGACCACCGCCACACAGGTGACGATGGCCGGGTACAGGGCCGCGCCGATCAGCTTGCCGCGCAGGGCCTGGCGTTCTTCCAGGTCATCGGCCAGGCGCTCCAGCACCATGCCCAGGTGGCCGCTTTGCTCGCCGGCCGCGATCACGGCGGTGAAGATGTCCGAGAACTCGCCCGGGTGCTGCGCCAGGGCCCGGGCGAACGAGGCGCCGGCATTGACCTCGGCGCGCAGGCTGGCCACCAGGTGGTGTTGCGACTCGCTGTCGGCCTCGTCGGCCATGGCGGTCAGGGCCCGCTCCAGCGGCAGGCCCGAGCTGACCAGGCCGGCCAGTTGGCGCGTCCAGATGGCCAGGGTGGTGGCGCTGAACACGCGTTGGCCGAACAGGCCGCGGCGGTGCACGCCGTCGGCATCGGCCTGGCTGCCCTTCACGGGCTCGACCGACAGCGGCACCAGCGATTGGGCGCGCAACTGGCTGCGGGCGGCACGGGCCGTGTCGGCCTCGATCACGCCTTTGCGGGGCTGGCCTTGGGGGTCGACGGCTTCGAAGGAGTAGGCGGGCATCGGGGGTGTGAGGGCGAGGCTGGAGGCAGAGTCAGAAAAAGCGGCCGCTGCAACTTTCAGCGAGACGATGTTTGCACGTGCTGGCGCAGCCAGGCCGCGAATTCGTCTTCGGTGATGTCCCCTGCCGCCACGGCCAGCATGGTCAGCACGCAGTCGGCATCGGAGGCGATCAAGTCGTAACCGTTGAGTCTCAGAAACAGTTCTGTCGCCACAAAGCCGGTGCGCTTGTTGCCGTCGAGAAAGGGGTGGTTGCGGGAGAGGCCATAGCCATAGGCTGCGGCCAGCGCGCAGGCATCCGGTGTGCCATAGGCCATCAGGTTGGCGGGGCGAGCCAAGGCCGAAGTCAACAGCCCAGCATCCCGGGTTCCGGCCATGCCCCCGTGTTCTCTCAGTTGTGCTTCGTGGATGGCCACGACGACTTCTGGATCAAGCCAGATGGGCGCTTTCATGGCAGGCCCTTACTTGGCCAGTTCATGAAGCACGGCGCGGCGGTCACGCATGATTTCGCGTGCCAGCTTCATCTGGGCTTCGAATTCGGGGTTGTGCGTGGTGATGCGCAGCCCATCGGGCGAGTCGGTCAGGTAGATTTCATCGCCTTTTTGCAGATCCAGCTTGGCCAAGACCTCCTTGGGCAAGATGACGCCGATTGAGTTGCCGACCTGGGTGAGTTTGAGTGTGTGCATGGCAATCCCTTGTTATAACGTTGGTTATATTATTCGGTGGCCTGTGCTTGTCAACTCAATCCCGTGTCACCCGCAACACCTCTTCGCGCGAGGTGATGCCGGCGGCGATCAGGCGTTCGCCGTCGTCGCGCATCAGGGTCATGCCCGAGGCCAGGGCGCTGGCGCGGATGTCGGCTTCGGCCGCCTGGCCGTGGATCTGGGCGCGGATGGCCTCGTCGGTCACCAGCAGTTCGAACACGCCGGTGCGGCCGGCATAGCCGGTGTGGCCGCAGTGCTCGCAGCCGGCGCCATGGCAGTGGCTGCAGTACTTGCGCACCAGGCGCTGGGCCAGCACGCCCAGCAGCGAGGACGACAGCAGGAAGGGCTCGACCCCCATGTCGGTCAGGCGGTTGATGGCGCTGGCGGCGTCGTTGGTGTGCAGGGTGGCCAGCACCAGGTGGCCGGTGAGTGAGGCCTGGATGGCGATCTGGGCGGTTTCGAAGTCGCGGATTTCGCCGATCATGATCACGTCCGGGTCTTGCCGCAGGATGGCGCGCAAGGCCTTGGCAAAGGTCAGGTCGATCTTGGCGTTGACCTGGGTCTGGCCCACGCCGGCCAGTTCGTACTCGATGGGGTCTTCCACCGTCATGATGTTGCTCTGCGTGGCGTCCAGGCGCTGCAGGCCGGCGTACAGCGTGGTGGTCTTGCCCGAACCCGTGGGCCCGGTGACCAGGATGATGCCGTGCGGCTGGCCGATCAGTTTCTCGAAGCGCGCCAGCACTTCGCCCTGCATGCCCACGGATTCGAGGCTGAGCTTGCTTTCACTCTTGTCGAGCAGACGCAGCACGGCGCGCTCGCCGTGCGCGCTGGGCAGGGTGGACACGCGCACGTCGATGGCGCGGGTGCCCAGGCGCAGGCTGATGCGGCCGTCTTGCGGCAGGCGTTTTTCCGAGATGTCGAGGTCGGCCATGATCTTCAGGCGTGAGATCAGGGCGGCGTGCAGCGCCCGGTTGGGCGTGACCACCTCGCGCAGCGTGCCGTCCACCCGGAAGCGCACGCTGGAGTGGCGCTCGTAGGGCTCGATGTGGATGTCGCTGGCCCCGTCGCGTGCGGCCTGGGTCAGCAAGGCATTGAGCATGCGGATGATGGGGGCGTCGTCTGAGGTCTCCAGCAGGTCTTCCACCGCAGGCAGCTCTTGCATGATGCGCGACAGATCGGCATCGGACTCCACCTCGCTGACCACGCTGGCCGCACTCGATTCGCCTTGGGCATAGGCTGCCGAGATGCGCTGGGCCAGCGCGTGGGCCTCCAGTGGCTGCAGGGCGTGCACGGCATGGCGCCGCATGACCTCGGTGCAGGCCGCCTCATCGGAGTTGCCGGAGCGCACCAGGGTGCAGCGTTGGCCGTCGTCCTCCAGCAGCAACTGGAAGGTGCGCGCAAAGGCGTAGGGCAAGGGGTAGCGCATGGCGGGGGTCAGGGCTTCTTGTCGGGGGTGGCCGCGTCGCTGGCGGCGGGTGCGGAGCGCACGCCCTCCTTGGTGGCGTCCTTTGAGGCCTCCTTGGCGGGCAGGGCCGGCAGCACCGGGGCACCATTCACGCTGGGCATCATCGCGTTCGGGGCGGGCTGCACGGTCTGCTGCACGCCCCGCAGGCTGTCGTAGCGGCCGGCCGTGATGGCGTCGGCATCGGCGGCATCACGCACCACCACCGGGCGCAGGAAGACCATCAGGTTGGTCTTCTTGCGCGAGCGGTTCTCGCTCCTGAACAGGTTGCCCACCACGGGCAGGTCGCCCATCAGGGGCACCTTGTCGGCCGAGCCGGAGTATTCGTCCTGCATCAGGCCGCCCAGCACCACGATGGAGCCGTCGTCCACCAGCACATTCGATTCGATGGAGCGCTTGTTGGTGGTGGGGCCGTTGGTGTCTTTCTTGGTGGAGGCGTCGATGCTCGACACCTCCTGGTAGATGGCCATCTTGACCGTGCCGTTCTCGCTGATCTGGGGCTTCACCCGCAGTGTCAGGCCCACGTCCTTGCGCTCCACGGTCTGGAACGGGTTGACGGTGCTGGTGCTGTTGTTGGTGCTGGTGTAGGTGCCGGTCACAAAGGGCACGTTCTGGCCGATCACGATCTTGGCTTCTTCGTTGTCCAGGGTCAGCAGGTTGGGGGTGGAGAGCACGTTGCCGTCGCCGTTGTTCTCCAGGAACTGGGCCAGAAAGCCCAGCACGTACTGTCCGTTGATCTTGCTGCCGATGCCGAAGTTGAAGCCGTTGCCCGGAAGCACTGATCCCAGGGCCTGGGTCGAGAGGCTCAGGATGTTGGCGCCGGCCGCGCCGGAGTTCGTACCCAGCAGGCCCACGGTGCCGCCGGCGCTGCCCAGCAGGCCCTGCCATTGCACCCCGAACTGGGCCACCTTGTTGGCGTTGACCTCGACGATCAGGCTTTCCACCAGCACCTGGGCACGGCGGCCGTCGAGGCGGTCGATGACCTCGCGCAGTTGTCGGTACTGTGGTTCGGGGGCCGAGATGATCAGCGAGTTGGTGGCCGGGTCGGCCTGGATCTGCCCGCCGGTGGAGGGTTGCGCGCTGTTGCCGAAGCTGCTGGAGACACCGCTGCCCAGGCCACTGGTGCTGCCCGTGGGCGTGCTGCCTGTGGTGCTGCCCGGTGTGCCCAGGTTGCTGGTGGACAGAGGGGTGCCCGTGCTGCCGGTCAGCGTGCTGGCGCTGCCGGCACCCCCGCTGGCGGCCACCAGGGCGGCGCGCAGGGTGGTGGCCAGCTTGGTGGCATCGGCGTTTTTCAGGTAGACCACGTGGATGTTGCCCGAGGGGCCGCCGCTGGCATTGGGCTGGTCCAGCTTGGCGACCAGTGAGCGCACCAGCGCGGCCCGGGCCGGGTTGGCCGCGCGCAGGATCAGGCTGTTGCTGCGCGGCTCGGCCAGCAGCGTGGTCTTGAACGAGGTGTCGGCCTGGCCCTGGGCGGCTGCGCCTGCGGCACCGCTGCCCGGGTCGATCAGACGGTTGACCAGCACCACCAGATCGCTGGCCAGCGCGTGACGCAGCGGGATCACGTCGACATCGCTGGCGTTGGGCACGTCCATCGAGGCGATGATGCGGGCCAGGCGCTGCAGGTTGTCGGCGTAGTCGGTGATGATGACCGAGTTGTTGCCCGGGTTGACGTTGATGGTGTTGTTCGGGCTGATCAGGGGGCGCAGCACGGGCACCAGGTTGTTCGCGGTCTCGTAATTGAGCCGGAAGATCTGGGTCACGATCTGGCTGCCGGCCGGGCTGCGCTTGTCGGTCTCGCTGCTGGAGACGGTGACCGGACCACCCTGCAGTTTGGCCTCGGCCTCGGGCACCACCTTGTACAGGCCGCTGGCCTCGACCACGGTGAAGCCCTGCAGGCGCAGCGTGGCCAGGAACTGGTCCCAGGCCACGGCGGGCGAGACGGGCTTCTCGCTGGTCAGGGTCAGGGTGCCCTTGACGCGGGGGTCAATCACCAGGTTGCGTCCGGTGATCACGCCCAGGGTCCGGGCCACGCCTTCGATCTCGGCGTTGGTGAAGTTCAGGGTCACGGGCTCGCCGGGTTTGGGCGAGGCCGCGTTTTGCGCCACGGCGGGCACGGCGCCCAGCAAGATGCTGGTGGCCAGCGAGAGGCAGGCCAGTCGAACGACGGTGCGGGTCGGGTGTGTCATGTCAAGAGCCCAAGGTGATGATGGAGCGCGCGCCGCGGCGCCGCCCGATGATGTTCAGCAGATTGTCCAGCGCCGCTTCGTGTTCGGGGGCCGCCTGGGCTGCGCCTTCAAAGCGCAGGCGCGAGCCCACCCATTGCCCCTGGCCTTCGAGCAGCAGGCTGCCTTCCAGTGTTTTCAGCTGCAGGGTGGGGCTGTCGCCGCCTTGCAGGGTGACGCGGTAGCTGCCCATCGGCTTGAGGGTGGACAGGCGCGAGGACACATCGCGGGCCTCGACCTGCAACTGCCCGTCGAGGTGGGCGCGCCCTGCGATCCATTGCAGCTGCAGGCCCTGGCTGGCCAGCTCCAGCCGACCTTGCACCTGCAGGGTGTTGAATGGCGTGCCCAGGCCGTTGAGCAAGGCGGCCGGCCAGTGCGAGTGGTGGTCTTGCACCTGCACGGTGGCGCCAGCCCAGTTGGGGCTGAGCCGGATCTGCAGGGCGGGCTCGGTGCAGCACGGCAGGCTCAGGCTCACGCCCAGCCCTTGCAGCGAGGGCTGCAGCTGCCATTGCAGACGCCCCGGCAGGGTGCTGCGGTCCTGGCTGCCGCTGCCGCCCGTCAGCACCAGTTGGGCCGAGCCGTTCCAGACTGTGCCGCGGGGCAGCAGCAGCTGGACCTGATCATGGCTGAGTTGTTGCACGGTATCCGCCAGCCAGCGGGCCGGAGCACCCAGCACGGCACTGAGCAGCGCGCCGCACAGAGCGCCTGCCCAGGCCCAACGCCGGCCCGGCGAGCGTGGGCGCGCCGGAGCCCGGGCCCGACGGGGGTGGGCAGAGGGGGGCGACAGAAGGGGGCGCAGGCGCATGGGAACGGACGCGGCCCCTCAGGCCGGGGGCAGTGCCAGCACCAGGCTGCCATCCCAGGCGGGCTCGGCCACCGCAGGGGCCGGCCGGCCGGCGGGGGCGCCCGGGTTGTTGGGGTTGCCGCCAGGGGCGGCGTTGCTGCGGCTCAGGTGCACCTCGGCAGGCAACACGCGGGCGTTGGCCCGGGCCTGGCTCAGCCATTGCGCCAAGGCGGTGGCGGGCACGGCCTTGAGCACCAGGGTGGCGCGTTCGCCCTGCACCGTGAGCTGGCCGCCCGCGCCCAGGCGCTGGCGCACGCTGGCCTCCAGGGCTTGCAGGGCCTCCTGGCGCGACAGCCGGGTTTGCTGCTGCAGCTCGCGGGCCTGGCTTTGCAGGCTTTGCATCTGCTGCCATTGGGCGTCCAGCGCGTGCTGACGGGTTTCGGTGCTGCGCAGGGTGCGCAGGGCCGGGGCCAGTCCCACCCACCAGAACAGGGCCAGGGCCAGCACCAGGGTTGCCAGCAGCAGCGCCTGGCGCTCGCGTGCGGCCAGGGTCTGCCAGCGTTGCTGCAGGGATTTTTGCAGGGCTTGGGGTGTCATGGGCGGGCCTCCTGGCGGACGATCCATTGTTCGCCTTCTGGCTGACCACCGTAGCCACGTTGGCGCAGGCGTTCACGGGTCTGCTCGGTTTCTTCGGCACTCAGGTTGAGGCCGCGCAAGCGCAGTTCGCCATTGGCGTAGTCGATGTGGCTGGCCTGGCGCCCGGGCGGCAGGGCCAGCGCCAGGGCACCCATCAGGGTTTCAAAGTCGTTGCCGGCGGCCTGGCCCGCGGCCTGGCGCAAGGCGCTGACCTCGCGGGCCATCTGCACCGGGGCATCGACCACCACGGTGACCGATGGGAAGGTGCGGGTCAGGGTCTGGCGGATGTCGGCTTCGCGCTGGCGCAGGTTCTGGCTTTCCTTCCAGGCCCAGGCGTTCAGGCCAGCCAACTGGGCCAACAGCAGTGCGGCCACGCCCCAGCGCACCGGGCGCCAGGCGGGGGCCTGCCAGACCGCCTGCAGGGCACGCACCCCCTGGCGGGTGAGTCGGTTGCGCTGGGTGCTGGCAAAGCTTTGCTGGGCCAGTTCCCAGGGGCTGGCGGCCGCCTCAAGCCAGCGGGTGGCTGGTGGCTCCAGGCTCACGGCCTGGCCCAGCAGCGCCTCGGCCGCCTGGGCCAGCGCCGGCTCGGCGCACAGGCGGGTGCCTTCGGGCAGCGTCGGCAGGTCGAGCAAGGGGTTCTCGTTGTGCTCGTGCAGGGGCCAACTGAGGACGGGGCTGGTGGCATCCCGCCCGGTCAGTACCCAGCGGGGGCCTTGTTCGTCGGGGTTGCTCGCCTGCACGGCGCGCAGCACCGGTTGGGCCTCGGCGTGGGCGGCGGGCCAGAGTTCGGGGACGATGCGGGTCACGCTGCGACCCGCGGCCTCCAGGGCTTGCAGGGCTGCGCTCAACCAGGCCCGATTGCACACGGCCACCCATTGCGGACGACCGGCTTCGGGCACCGGGCCCAGCGCCAGATGCAACTGGTTGGGCTCATCCAGCAAGCGTTCTTCCAACAGGCCCTCCAGCACGGCCTGAAGGCGCGCACTGCCCGGACCGGTGCCACGGGGCAGGTCGACGGGCTGCCAGGAGAGCTGGTGCAACGGCACCACGGCCACCACCTCGACCGGCCGCGTGGGTTGCGGCAGCAGGGCAGCCGTGGCCGTGCCTTGCTGCAACACGGTGCGGCCATCGGGCGTGAGAAGGTAGGCCCATTCGGTGCTGGCGCCAGGGGCGCCATCGGGCAGGTAGACGATCAGGGTGCTCATGGGAGATTGTGGCGGCCCATTGTAGAGAGGAGATGTGAAGGTTCGGCGGCAGCCGCTTGGGCCATTCGGGGGCTCAGGGCGGCGTCGGGTTGGGCGCCACGGTATCGAATTGGCCGCGTTCGCGCCACAGGGTTTGAACTTCCATGTTGGTGCGGCGCACCAGAGAGCGCTCTTGCACCCGGGTGTCGCCCAGGCGCAGGCGGCCCAGCACCTCGAAATAGCGGCTGCTGATGCTGTGCTCAGCTTCGCTGAGTTGGCTGGCGGCGTCGCCCATCAGGGCGCCCGCATCGCTGATGGCTTTGAACGGGGTGCGGGTTCGTTGCGTGACCAGGCGTTGGGCGGTGGCCATGTCCAGGGTGCGTACGCTGGCGTAGATCACCTCGGCGGGGGCGGTGTTGAGGTTGACCGGCGTGCGCTCGGGCAACAGGGTGACATACGGGCGCAGGCGGGCCAGGGTGTTGGCGCTGAGGCCGTAGGTCAGCAATTGGTCGAGCCGCTGGGCCGGCAGGGGGGCGCTGGTGTCCTGGGCTTTTTGTGCCAGCAGCAGGTTCTGCTCCAGGGTGGTGAGTTGGGATTCGGGCAGGCCCAGCAGGTCAAACAACTTGCTGGTGGCCCGGTGGGCCGATTCGCTGAGTTGCTTGTTGTTGATCAGGTTCTGCAGGTTGAGGCGGCCTTGCTGGTCGGTGATGGCGCCCGACAGAAAGGCCTCGCTGAGGTCTTTGTCGTCACTGGCCGTGTTGCTCTGGTCGGCGGCCAGAAAGCTGGAAAGCCGGGCCTCTTGCAGGGGAATGGCCCAGGGTTCTGACAAGGTATCGGGGCCGCCGCTGCGGGCGTCTTCGCGCAGGATCAGGCGCGACCAGTCGAGGGCGCCGGTCAGGATCCAGCTGGATTGCACGCGGGCGCGTTCGGCGCTTTCCACCTCGACAGCACGCCATTGCTGCCACAGCGCTCCGGCGGCCAGGGTGGCCACCAGGGTGACGGTGAGCATGGCGGCCAGCAGGGCGGCGCCGCGCTGCTGCGCCGCAAGGGGGCCAGGGCACTGGGTGGGGCGGTGGCGCAGGCTCATGACTTGTCTCCGCCCAGGATAGGGCGCACCCAATCGCGCGTGATGCGCCCGGACACGGCCTGACCGGGGGGCAAGGTGATGAGCAGGCGCACACCCTGGGGCAGCTTGTTGTCGGCTTTGCCGTCAGCTGTCTTGCCATCGGGGGCGGGAGGGGGGCCAGCGTTGCCGCCCGGGTTGTTGCTGGCATCACTGGACATCGGGTTGGTCCAGGCGTCCTGGCGGTAATAGAAGATCTGCCAGTCGTTGGCGGGGGTGATGAGCACCTCGCGTTGGCGTTGGGTCTGGTCGGGGTTCTGGCCCCAGAGGGCGGCCATCTGCCAGGCGTTCTGCCAATCGCCCCGGGTGCTGAGCGGCGGCGACTGCCAGCGCAGCCATTGGCCGTTGGCGCCGGGGTTGCGCAGGGTCCAGCCGACCACAAGGGTGGCCTCGGGTTGATTGGGCGGGCCCTGGCGGGTGAGGCGCAGCACCCGCCCGTCCCAGTCGATGGCGGTGATGTCGGGCAGATCGACCAGGGCCTCCAGGTCGGCTTGCCACTGGCCCAGACCCGACTGCAGGGCCAGGGTCTGTTCGCTGTGCTGGTCGGTCTGGCGCAGGGTGCGCATCATGCCGTCCAGGCCCTGCCAGCTCAGCACGGCCATCATGGCCATCACCGATAGCGCGATGAGCAGCTCGACCAGGGTGAAGCCCCGTGAGCGGTTCTGGGGGTGTTTCATCTCAATAGCGTCCGACCACGGTGGAAAGTCGGACCACCGGTTGGCCGTCTTCGTTGAAGGTCTGCACGTCGACGCGGCGGAAGCTTGGGTTGGGGGTGGCGCGCACCGTCACGTGCACGGGCAGGGCGCGGCCGCCCTGTTCGCAGCTCAGGTCGCTGTCGCCCACGCTGGGCATCTGGCGCGACAGGCGTGTTTTCACCAATTCGTTTTCGGCGCACAGGTGGCCCAGCAGGGTGTCGACCTGGCGACTGGCGTTGCGTGTCAGGGCCGAACTGGCCTGGGCACCCGCCAGCAAGGCGATGGCCACGATGCTCAGGGCCACCATCACTTCGATCAGGGTGAAGCCCTGGGGGCTGCAGGGGCGTTGGCGGCGGGTCATGGTGTGCTGCTGACGGTGAAGGGGCGCAGACCGTCGGTGGCCAGGCGCAGGCTGCGTCCGGGGGCTTCGCTGTTGACCAGGGTGAGCTGTTGGGGGCCGATCACGGGTTCGGGGCCCAGGTTCAGGCGCAAGGGTGTGGGCAAGGCCTGGGTGTTGGGCGACAGCCATTGCTGCGGCATCGAGCCCTCGGGCAGACCGGTGAAGGTGAAGCCTTGGGGGGTGGTCACCCACTGGACGGCCACGCCGCTGGCGCGCGAGCGTGCCCGGGCGGTGTCCAGCAGGGCCGCCAGGCGCTGGGCTTCGCGTTCCAACTGGGTCTGGCTGTTGTCGCGCAGGGCCATGGCCACGCCGGCACTGGCCAGGGCCATGATGCTGATGACGATCAGCAACTCGATCAGCGTGAAGCCCCGTGGCGTGCGCGGCGCGGTCGCCAGGGTGCTCATGGGGGCGGTCTGCAAGAGCGCTGGGGCGCCCTGGCGGTGTTCACTGCCAACTGCCGATGTCGGCGTCTTTGCCCTCGCCGCCGGATTGGCCATCGGCGCCAAAGGACATCACGTCAATCTCGCCCTTGATGCCCGGGTTCAGGTACTGGTAAGGACGGCCCCAGGGGTCGTTGGGCAGCTTTTCGAGGTAAGGCTTCCAGTTGGGGGGCACCGGGGCGGTGGTGGGGCGGGCGATCAGGGCACGCAGGCCTTGTTCTGCGGTGGGGTAGCGCTGGTTGTCCAGGCGGTACAGCTTGAGGGCCTGGACCAGGTTGTTCACGTCGGTGCGCGCGGCGGTGGCGCGGGCGTCGTCGGCCCGGTCCAGCACGTTGGGCACGATCAGGGCGGCCAGCACGCCGATGATGACCAGCACGACCATCAGTTCAATGAGGGTGAAGCCGGCCTGGACGCGACGGCGAAGGTGATGGAGGGGGCGGTTCATGGGCGAAGTGGGCAAAAAAGCGGATAGGTCTGGAAGAGCTGAACTTGAAATCGCTTGAATCATAATCCGCACATGATGACATCTTCGACCTTGTCTCCGGCACAGCGCTGGGTGATCCGCGGCTCGTCCTTTACAGTCTGGGCGCTGGCCGCGGCATCGGCCGTGTTCTGGGGTCTGCGGCTCGCGCAACCCGCGCCGGTGCCCTCGGTCGAGGTGGCGGCGGGGGCCGCCCTGGAGGCTGACCCGGCCGCGGTGGCGCGTTTCCTTGGTGCCACCCAGGGGCCTGCTGCCGCGCTGCCCGGGGCCCCCGCCCTGGCCAGTCGCCTGAGCCTGATCGGCGTGGTGGCAGATGGTCATCAATGGGGCGCGGCCCTGATTTCGGTGGACGGCAAGCCTGCCCATCCTTACCGCGTGGGCACGGCGCTGGAAGACGGTGTGGTGCTGCTGGCGGTGGAGCGTCGGCGTGCCTTGCTGGGCCCTTCACGCGATGCCGAACCCACGCTGACGCTGGAGCTGCCGGCGCTCAAGAAGCCCTGAACGGCCTCTGCGTTGGGCCGGACGGGCCCAGATCCAGGCATTCGATCTGGCCGTAGCCGATGCTGTGGCTGGGCCAATCCCGGGCTTCGTGCAGCGTCTGGATGCCCTGGCGCAGCAGGTGCACGGCCCGGATCACCCCGGCGTGGGTGAGCCAGACGGCATGACCGCTGGCAGCGGTTTGGGCTCGGGTGTTGTGCAAAGCCTGGGCCACCCGGCGCATCACGTCGTTGACGCTTTCCCCACCGCCCGGCCGGTGGTGGCCGAAGTCTTGCACCCAGGCATCGAGCGCGGGGGCGCCCAGGGTGTCCCAGCGCTGCCCTTCCCACGAGCCAAAGTCCATCTCGGCCAGGTCGAGGTCGGTGCGGGCTATCAGATCCGGGCGGGCTTTGCACAGTTGTTGCGCCAGCTTTTCGCATCTTTGCCGCGGCGATACGCGCAAATGGGCGCCCGGTGGCAGTTGGCGAGCCAGGTTGATGGCCAACTCAGCGGTCTGGGCCGGGTCGACCTCGACGTCGAGGCGACCGTAACACAGCGAGTCGGCTGCCATGGGGCGGGCGTGGCGCACCAGCCAGAGCTTCATGTCAGGCTGGGCTGCGCCAGGGTGCAGGCCAGCGCCAGGTAGCAGGCCAGTTCACACACCTGCTGCGTGGCGCCCAGGCAGTCGCCGGTAAAGCCTTGCAGGCGGCGGGCGAACAGGCGCCACATCCAGCCCAGGGCCAGCACACTGCCCAGCAGGGCGGCCCCCACGAACACCGGGCCGAAAGCCCAGGCGCACAAGGCCAAGGGGGGCAGACACCACAGCCCGGCCACTCCCAGGGCGCCGGCGCTGATCTGATCGGCCAGCGGCTTGCTTTTGGATCGGGCGGTGTCACCCACATGGGGCAGTCGGCGCACCAGGATCAGGGGCCAGAAGCGTGACAGCACATGCCCCAGCAGCAGGGCGGCGAGGGTGTTGGCCAGGCCGGAGTGCCCCAGCCAGGCCAGCAGGGCCACCTTGGCCAGCAGGGCCAGTTGCAGCGCCATGGCACCGAAGGCCCCAACGCGCGAGTCTTTCATGATGTCCAGGGCCCGCTCCCGGTCGTAGCTGCCGCCCAGGCCGTCGGCGACATCGGCCAGACCATCTTCGTGGAAGCCGCCGGTCATCAGGATGGTGGCCAGGGTGGCGCCCACGGCGGCCACCAGCGGGGTGCCGGCCTGGGCGCCCAACACGCTGCTCAGGGCCCACCAGACGGCTGCAGCCAAGCCGGCCGCCAGCCAGCCGATGGACGGAAAATGGGCTGCGCTGGCGCGCAGCATGGCCGGGCTGTAGCCCACCCAGTTGGCCAGCCGGCCCGTGACCGGAATGCGGGTGAAGAACTGGACGGCCAGCAGCCAGTGGCGCAATCCCTTCATACCGGGTGCCGTGCCAGCATCGTCATTGCTGCAGGAACATGCGGTAGACCGGGTTCTGGGTTTCCTCGATGCAGGGGTAGCCCAGGCTGGCCAGGAAGCGGTCGAACGCCTTGTGATCGGCCGCAGGCACCTGCAGACCGACCAGAATGCGGCCATAGTCGGCGCCCTGGTTGCGGTAGTGGAACAGGCTGATGTTCCAGTTGGGCTTCATGAGGCTCAGGAACTTCAGCAGCGCGCCCGGGCGCTCGGGGAACACGAAGCGCAGCAGGCGTTCATCCTGCGCCAGGGCCGAGTGGCCGCCCACCATGTGGCGGATGTGCTCCTTGGCCAGTTCGTCGTGCGTCAGGTCCAGGGCTTCAAAACCCTGCTTTTTGAAGTTCTTGGCAATCTTGGTCGATTCGCCCGGGCCGGTGGTGGTCAGGCCCACAAACACGTGGGCACGGGCCGAGTCGCTGATGCGGTAGTTGAATTCGGTGACATTGCGCGGGCCGCCGGGCAGGTTGCCCACGGTTTCGCAGAAGCGGCGGAAGCTGCCGCGTTCTTCGGGGATGGTGACGGCGAACAGGGCCTCACGCTCCTCACCCACTTCGGCTCGCTCGGCCACGAAGCGCAGGCGGTCGAAGTTCATGTTGGCGCCGCAAAGGATGGCGGCGTAGGTCTCGCCCTTGGTCTTGTGGGTGGCGACGTACTGCTTGATCGCGGCCACGGCCAGGGCGCCGGCCGGTTCGACAATGCTGCGGGTGTCGACGAAGATGTCCTTGATGGCGGCGCACACGGCGTCGGTGTCGACGGCGATGTAGTCGTCCACCAGGCTCTTGGCCACGCGGTAGGTCTCTTCGCCGACCAGCTTGACGGCCGTGCCATCCGAGAACAGGCCCACGTCAGGCAACGTGACGCGTTTCTTGGCGCTCACCGACTGCATCATGGCGTCTGAATCGTTCATCTGAACGCCGATCACCTTGATCTCGGGACGCACCGCCTTGATGTAGTTGGCCACGCCCGAGATCAGGCCGCCACCGCCGATGGCCACGAACACCGCATCCAGGCGCCGCGAGCCCAGCCCTTGCAACTGGCGCAGGATCTCCATCGCGATGGTGCCCTGGCCAGCGATCACGTCGGGATCGTCAAAAGGGTGGACGAAGGTGAGGCCCTGCTTTTTCTCCAGTTCGACGGAGTGGCCGTAGGCGTCGGAGTAGCTGTCGCCGAACAAAACCACTTCACCGCCCAGACCGCGCACGGCGTCGATCTTGAGTTGAGGGGTGGTGGTGGGCATCACAATCACGGCCCGGGTGCCCAGTTTGCGAGCGCTCATCGCCACGCCTTGGGCATGGTTGCCCGCAGAGGCGCAAATCACACCGCGCTTGAGTTGCTCGGGCGTGAGGTGGGCCATCTTGTTGTAGGCCCCGCGCAGCTTGAAGCTGAAGACCGGCTGCTGGTCTTCTCGCTTGAGCAGCACGGTGTTGTGCAAACGCTTGCTGAGGTTGCGCGCGGGCTCCAGCGCGGACTCGACGGCCACGTCATAGACGCGTGCGGTGAGGATTTTTTTGAGGTAATCGGCCGGTTTGAGTGCTTTGACGGTCATTGCGCTAAAGAGTGTAGATCGCGCGGGGCCTCAGACTGGCCGCATCAGACGTCAGGAAAGCCCCGGGCGGGCCCAGATCATAGGGCACCAAGAAAAAAGCCCCGAGTCGTGAGACTCGGGGCTAAATCCACCAAAGGAGGAGGTGGAGGAGACAATCGGTGCGTGAAGAACAGAGTTCGTTACGCGATGTAGGAAGTGTAGCGATAATTTGTTGCGATGCAACAAGGAATTTGTATCAACTTGCTGCTGGCTCAGAACTAGTAGCGAGATTGATCCACTATTAGCTGATTTGATGAGGTGATGGCATGGAATGCACAGTGAGTTGGACTGGCGCGGCAGGCACGCGTTCGGGCATGGGCTTTGTGGCGGAAACCGGCAGCGGTCACGCGGTGATGATGGATGGCGCGCCAGATGCTGCCAAGCCTGAAAACGGGGGCCAGAACCTGGCCCCTAGGCCCATGGAAATGGTGCTGGCGGGCACGGGGGGGTGCACGGCTTACGACGTGGTGCTGATCCTCAAGCGGGGACGTCACGATGTGCGGGGGTGTTCGGTCAAGCTCAGCAGCGAGCGCGCCGACACCGATCCCAAGGTGTTCACCAAGATCCACATGCAGTTCACAGTGACCGGGCGAGGCATTCCGTCGGCTGCGATCGAGCGCGCCATCGCCATGAGCCACGACAAATACTGCTCGGCCAGCATCATGCTGGGCAAGACGGCCGAAATCACCACCGGGTTCGACCTCGTCGAGGTCTGAGCCCTGGCCCTGCAGCCGCTCAGATGTAGTGGGCGGTGCGGGTCATCACCTTGGCGGCCAGGCGCATCAGTGCTTTCGCTGGCGGCGGCAGTTCCACTGCGCCTGCCATTTGGGCCTCGTGGGCGTGGCGCTCTTCATCCACCTTCATCTGCGCCACGATGGCGCGTGAGGCTTCGTCATCTGCGGGCAGGCGGTCCAGGTGACTTTGCAGGTGTTCTGCCACCTGTTTTTCGGTTTCAACCACGAAACCCAGGCTGACTGCATCACTGATGCGTCCGGCCACCAGTCCCAGGGTGAAAGCGCCGGCATACCAGAGCGGATTCAGAATACTCACCCGGTCGCCCAACTCGTCAAGGCGCTGTCGCGTCCAAGCCAGGTGGTCGGTTTCTTCGTGAGCTGCGCGCTCGAAATGGGCCTTCAGTGCAGGGTTGCGTGTGGACGCTGCCTGGGCCGTGTAAAGGGCCTGGGCACAGACCTCTCCGACATGATTCACCCGCATCAGGGCGGCAGACAGCGCCTTGTCCTCCGGGCGTTCAGGGCTGCGGTCCTCTGCACGGGCCGGGTGGGGGGTCGCGCTGTGATGTTTGGCGTACAGCGTGCGCAATACCGCATCAGCGGTGCTGAGGAAGCGATCCATGGCTAGTGTCGGGCTGAGATGTCAGTCCGTTCCAGTGTTGTCGGCAAATTGGGCTTGAAGTTTAGTCCGTTGGGGGATCTCGGTGTTTGATCCTGAGCAGGAATGGGCTTCGTCGTTTTGTTGCACAGGTGCAACGAAATCGCCAGACAGGTCCGGTTTGGGGGTTATTTCCTTTGCGTGGATGCCGCACGTCTGTTGCAATAGCGAGAACTTCCATCAAGGAGGTTGGCCCGGGGAACCGGCGGATCGCAGTTGTGGCAGCACCCTGCGGTTCTTCGAACCGGCGCCCTATGTTTAACCTTGGAGAAACTCGCAATGAAAAAATCCCTGATTGCACTGGCAGTGCTGGCTGCTTCCGGCGCCGCTATGGCTCAATCTTCTGTGACCCTGTTCGGCGTTCTGGACCTGGGCTACGAAAACGTCAAGACCCAAGCTGGCCGCGTTTCCGGCATCTCTCCTTCGGCTAACAGCTCCAGCCGTCTGGGCTTCAAGGGCACCGAAGATCTGGGTGGCGGCCTGGCCGCTTCCTTCCACCTGGAAGCCGCTCTGAACCCTTCGTCGGGCATCGGTTCGTCGGGCACCTCCACCAAGAACCAAGGCGCTGATGTTGCCGCTGGTGGCCTGACCTTCAACCGTCGTTCCACCCTGAGCCTGTCGGGCAACTTCGGTGAACTGCGTATCGGCCGCGACTACACCCCGTCGTTCTGGAACACCGCTGTGTTCGACCCGTTCGGTGCTAACAGCGTTGGCGCCACCCTGGCCAACTACTCTGGCAACGGCCTGGGCCCGACCTTCGTTCGCGCTTCGAACTCCATCGGCTACTTCCTGCCGGGCAACCTGGGCGGTTTCTACGGCCAAGGCATGTACGCTTTCGGCAACCGCGCTGACAACGAAGTCACCGGCGGTCTGGACACCTCCAAGAACGGCACCTACACCGGTGGCCGCGTTGGCTACGCTCAAGGCCCGATCGATGTGGCTGTTGCTTACGCCAAGACCAAGTACGCTCCTGGCCGTACCGTTGACACTGGCCTGGGCTTCGCTACCACCACTGCTGGCGATTTCACCGACGTGAACTTCGGCGGCTCCTATGACTTCGGCGTTGCCAAGGCCATGGGCACCATCACCAACCAAAAGATCGCTACCGCCACTGGCGACAAGTCGGTCAAGGGTTGGTCCATCGGTGCTAACGCTCCCGTGGGCGCTGGCAACGTGCTGGCTCAGTACAGCGCGATCAAGCTGGACGGCGGCAAGTCTGACAAGTGGTCCTTCGGCTACACCTACAACCTGAGCAAGCGCACTGCCGTGTACGGTATCTTCGCTCGCGTCGGCAACTCTGGTGGCGCTGTCACCACCGCTGGCTCGTTCAGCTCGGGTTCGCTGAGCGCCGTTTCGGGTGCTGTGAACGCCAACCAATCGTCGACCGGCTTCGGCGTGGGTCTGCGTACCTCCTTCTAATTGGTGGCTGGCGTAAGCCAGCTTCTGATCAGAGATCAACCCTGCTGCGGCAACGCGGCGGGGTTTTTTGCTTTCTGAAGCCAGTGTCGGATGCCGGAGTCAAGGCAAGAGGGATGAGCTGACACCCGGAGCTCAGACAGGACATCATGGGCGGTCCGGTGGCGCTGTGATGTGGGGGCGCAATTGGGGGGTGATCAGGCCTGACGTGTCTCGTTTCAAGACAGCGAGAGAACGCTTGCCAAAACGAAATGGCGATAGCTTGTCAGTTAGGCTGTTAAAGCCGGTTTTCCGCTACCGCGTGGCAGGCCACCCAATGGCCCTCGCCCAGAACTTGCCACGCCGGCCGTTCGCTCTTGCAGCGCTCATTGGCATGGGGGCAGCGCGGGTGGAAGGTGCAGCCACCCGGAGGGTTGAGCGGATTGGGCACCTCACCCTGCACAGGCGTACGCGCTCGCCCGGTTTGGCGCATTTCGGGAATGGCGTCGAGCAGCATGCGGGTGTAAGGGTGACGCGGGGCTGCAAACAAGGTGTGTTTGTCAGCCCGTTCCACCAGACGACCCAGGTACATGACCCCCACTTCATCACTGACGTGTCGCACCACGGCCAGGTTGTGGGAGATGAACAGATAGGTCAGACCACGCTCTCGCTGCAGGTCTTTCATGATGTTCAACACCTGGGCCTGCACGCTCACGTCCAGGGCAGAGGTGGGTTCGTCACACACCAGAAACTCAGGTTCGGTGGCCAACGCGCGGGCGATCGAGATCCGCTGGCGTTGCCCGCCGGAGAATTGGTGCGGGTATTTGGGCATGTCCAGGGCGCTGAGTCCAACAGACTTCAGCAGGCCTCCAACGCGCTCGCGCAGTTCGGCTTCACCAGTGACCAAGCCATGTTCCCTCAGCGGCTCACCAATGATGGCCTCGACCGTCCAGCGTGGGTTGAGGCTGGCGTAGGGATCCTGAAAGATCATCTGGATGCGACGACGCAGCAGGCGCCCGGAGGGCTTCTTGAACTCGGCATGGGCATCTTGCCCGTCGAAGCTCATGTGGCCCCGGGTGGGTTCATACAGGCCCACCAGCAGGCGGGCCACCGTGCTTTTGCCGCAGCCGGACTCACCCACCAGGGCCAGGGTGCGTCCGCGCTCGATGTCAAAACTCACGCCGTCGACTGCATTCAGCAATTGCCTGGGTTTGCCTTCCAGCACCCGATTCAGCCAGGGCGCTGAGACATCAAAGGTCTTGGCCAGATCGTGGGCCTGTACCAGCGGTGCGGAGGTTCTGGACGTGTTGGGGGCGGGGCTGCTCATGCCGGGTCTCCATGGGGCGCTTGCGGTGCGTGCAGCCAGCAGGCGGCCTGGGTGCCTGAGGTGGACATCAGTTCGGGGCGTTCGGTGCGGCAGCGGGCGAACACTTGCGGGCAGCGGGGGTTGTAGGCACAGCCGGTGGGGATCGCGTTCAGGCGGGGCATGGCACCGTCGATCTGGTTGAGTCGCTCGCGATCGACGGCCATGTCCGGGATCGAGGCCATCAGGCCTGCGGTGTAAGGGTGATTCGGGTGGTTGATGACCTCGTGCACGGGGCCGGTCTCGACAATGCGGCCGGCGTACATCACCGCCACCCGGTCGCAGGTTTCGGCGATCACGCCCATGTCATGGGTGATCAGCATGACGGCGGCACCGCGTTCGTGGCAAATATTCTTGAGCAAGGTGATGATCTGGGCCTGGATCGACACATCCAGCGCGGTGGTGGGTTCGTCCGCCACGATCAGCTGCGGTTGGGCCGCCAATGCCAGCGCGATCACCACACGTTGCCGCATGCCACCGCTGAATTGGTGGGGATAGTGTTCGATGCGTTGCTCGGCCGCCGGAATGCCTGTGTCCTTGAGCAACTCGATGGCTCGCTTGCGGGCCTCTGCATGGTTGACCGGGAGGTGCGTCTGGATGGTTTCCATCAGCTGGTGGCCCACGGTATAGAGTGGGTTCAGGGACGTCAGGGGGTCCTGAAAGATGGCCCCGATGCGGCGCCCCCGGATGCTGCGCATCTGTTCAAAGTTGAGATTGTCGATGCGTTCGCCCTGCAGGATGATCTCGCCCGATGCAATGCGACCTGGGGGCTCCAGCAGCCCGATGATGGAGGCGCCCGTCAATGACTTGCCGGCCCCCGATTCACCCACCACACCCAGGATCTCGCCTGGGGCGATCTCGAAGGACACGTGGTCCAGTGCGCGCAGCGTACCGCGCCGCCCGGGGAATTCCACCACCAGGTCTTTGACTTGTAGAAGACTCATGTTTGCCTCGGCCTTGGCCAGCTCATCGCAGGCGCGGGTTCAGCGCGTCGCGCAACCAATCGCCCAGCAGGTTCACGCTCAGTGCAATCAGCACCAGCATCAGACCGGGAAAGACGGTAATCCACCATTCGCCAGAGAAAAGATAGTCGTTGCCGACGCGGATCAAGGTGCCCAGTGAGGGGGAGGTGGGCGGGGCGCCCACCCCCAGAAACGACAGCGTGGCTTCGGTGATGATGGCCGTGGCCACCTGGATGGTGGCCAGCACCAGCACCGGTCCCAGCACGTTGGGCAGCACGTGGCGGACCATGATGCGCCAGGGCGACACCCCCGTCACCCGCGCCGCCTGCACGTATTCCTTGTTTCGCTCGACCAGGGTCGAGCCGCGCACGGTTCGCGCATATTGCACCCAGCCGGTGAGCGAGATCGACAGGATCAGTACCCCGAACGCCAGCGATTCGTGGGCATTGGGAAACAGCGCCCGGCCCACCCCGGCAATCAGCAGGGCCACGAGGATGGGCGGAAACGACAGCATCACGTCACACAAACGCATCAGCAAGGCGTCGATCCAGCCACCGCGAAATCCTGACAACAGTCCCAGGGCCACGCCCAGGGCCATCGACAGAAAAACCGAGGCAATGCCTACCACCAGCGAAATCCGGGCGCCATAAATGACGGCCGACAGAATGTCCCGCCCCTGGTCATCGGTGCCCAGCAGGTACTTGGAGACCCCGTCGGGGCGCCAACTGGGCGGCAACCGTGCATCACTGAGTTCCAGTGCGCTCAGGTCAAAGGGGTTGTGTGGCGACACCCAGCCGGCAAAGGCGGCACAGAAGACGCAGACGAAGGCGATCAGCGCCGCCACCACGGCCACCGGAGAGCTCCGGAAGCTGTGGCCGACGTCGCTGTCAAGCCAGCGTACCAGGGGATTTTTCATGTTCTGACGCTCAGAGCCCCAGCCCGTGCAGGGGCTGGGGTGGTGCGGATGACCGTTGGACTGCCTGCTTACTTGGCAATGCTCATCCACTTGAAGGGCATGAAGTTGTCGGCCAATTGCACCAGTTGCACCTTCTTGCTCACGCCCCAGGCCAGCGATTGCTGGTGTAGCGGGATGTGGCCCACGTCGGCGTTGTGGATTTCAAAAGCCTCGCGGATCATCGCGTTGCGCTTGGCTTTGTCGGTCTCGGCCTGGATCTTCTTGGTCAGGTCGTCGACCTTGGGGTTGCAATACGCGCCCAGATTGAACTGACCGGCCCCCTTGTCGTCCACGCAGGCCACCAACGCATTGAGCGCGTTGTGCGAATCGTAAGTGGAGGGCGTCCAGCCCAGCATGTAGAACGAGGTGTCTCGGCGCAGGATCTTCGGGAAGTAGGTGCCCTTGGTCTCGGCCTGCAGGTTGATCTTCACGTTGATGCGGGCCAGGTTGGCGGCCACGGCCTGGCAGATGCGGGCGTCGTTCACATACCGGTCGTTGGGGCAGTTCATCGACACTTCAAAGCCACTGGGGTAACCCGCTTCGGCCATCAGCTTCTTGGCGGCTTCCACGTCATACGGCAGGCGCTTCATGTCAGGCTGAAAGCCATTGATGCCCGGGCCCACCAGCAGGGCCGAAGGATTCGAGGCGCCGCGCATCACGGTCTTCTTGATGCCGTCGATGTCGATGGCCTGGTAGAAGGCCTGGCGCACGCGCTTGTCCTTGAACGGGTTTTTGCCCTTGACGTTGGAGTACAGCAGTTCGTCGCGCTTCTGGTCCATGCCCAGGAAGATGGTGCGCAGTTCGGGGCCGGTGATGGCGCGGGTGTTGGGGCTGCTGTTCACGCGTTCGATGTCTTGCACCGGCACGGGTTCCATCACATCGACCTCGCCAGACAGCAAGGCGGCCACGCGCGTGGCATCGTTGCCGATGGGGGTGTAGATGATGTCGGTGGCATTGCTCTCGTTCTTGCCCCAGTAGCTGCCATTGCGCGAGAAGGTGGTGCGCACATTGGGTTGGCGCTCACGCAGGCGCCAAGGACCTGTGCCATTGGCGCGGAACGACGCCGCGTTTTCAATGCCCTTGCGGCGGTCCACCGGGCCCACGGCCTGGTTCGCCTCGCACCATTTCTTGCTCATGATGTACACCAGCGACACCACATCGGGCAGGATGGGGAAGGGCGTCTTGGTTTCGATCTCGACCACATGGTCATTGATCTTGCGCACCTCTTTGAAGTCGTTCGTGTAGCTCTTCATGTCCGAGCCGTCCATCTGGGTGCGCTTGAACGAGAACAGCACGTCATCGGCCGTGAAGGGCGAGCCATCGTGAAACTGAACCCCCTGGCGCAATTCAAAACGCCACACGGTGGGGGAGGTCTGCTTCCAGGCCGTGGCCAGCATCGGTGCCAGGCTCAGGTCCTTGTTGCGCCCCACCAAGGGCTCGTAGACGTTACCGGTCACGCTCAACTGCAGCGACTCGTTGAGCGAGTGCGGGTCCATTGACAGCGAATCCCCCTGGTTGGCGACTCGGATGGTCACGCTCTGGGCGGCCACAGAGCTTGCCCCCAGGGCCAGGGCGGCAGCCAGCGACAGGACTTGAAGATTGAATTTCATCGGAAGCTCCTCGGATAGAGAGTCTTTGAACGCAGTTGCGGGGTGAAAAATCAGGTGAAGGCCATCAAACGGCCGCGGTCAAGGGCATGCCTTGTTCGATCAGTCCCGCGTGCAGGGCCGAACCCAACGGCAGGATCTCGTCATTGAAGTCGTAGCGGTTGTTGTGCAGGTAGCCGCTGCTGTGCGAGGTGCCCTGCCCGATGCGAAAGTAGGCACCGGGTTTGACCTGCAACATGAAGGAGAAGTCTTCGGCCCCCATGCTCGGCTCCAGGTCCCGCACCACGTGGTCCTTGCCCACCAGGTGCTGGGCGACGTCACCGGCAAAGCGGGCTTCGGCCTCACTGTTGATGGTGGCGGGGTAGATGCGCTCGTAGTTCACGCTGGCCGTGGCGCCAAAACCCATGGCGATGCCGCTGCAAAGCTCGTTCAGGCGGCGCTCCACCAGGTCTTGCACCTCGGGTGAGAAGGTGCGCACCGTGCCCACCAGCGTCGCTTTGGAAGGGATCACGCTCATGGCACCCAGATCGCCCGCTTGCAGCGCGCAAAGGCTGATCACCGCGCTGTCAATGCCACGCACATTGCGCGACACGATGCTTTGCACCGACGTGATGATGTGGCCGGCCACCAGCACCGGATCGATCGTCTGGTAGGCATGGGCCCCATGCCCGCCGCGCCCATTGACCTCAATGGTGATGCGGTCGGCGGCGGCCATCATGGGGCCTGGGTTGATGCCGATGGTGCCTGCCGCCATGCCCGGCCAGTTGTGCATGCCGTACACCGACTCGACCGGAAAGCGCTCGAACAACCCGTCGTCGATCATGGCCTTGGCGCCCGCGTAGCCTTCTTCACCCGGTTGAAAGATCAGGACGGCAGAACCATTGAAGCGCCGGGTTTCGGCCAGGTAGCGGGCGGCGCCGATCAGCATGGCGGTGTGTCCGTCGTGCCCGCAACCGTGCATCAGCCCGCTCTTGGTGGAGCGCCAGGCAAAGTCGTTGTGCTCGGCCATGGGCAGGGCATCCATGTCGGCGCGCAGGCCCATCAGCCGCCCGCTGTCGCGGCGCTGACCATGGATCACGGCCACCACGCCGGTCTTGCCCAGGCCTTCATGGATCTCGTCGACCCCGCACAGCTTCAGGGCCTCGCGCACGCGGGCGCTGGTGTACACCTCTTCAAAGCCCAGCTCAGGGTGGGCATGCAGGTCACGGCGAAAGGCAGTCAGCTCGGGGTGGAAGCGGGCAATGTGCTCAAACGCGCGGCCGGTGGCACGCAGACGAGGTACGCCGGTGTCGGTTTTCATCAATGACCTCCGGAGCGGCCGGTCCGCAGGCGCGGATCAACCAGGAAATACAACAAATCCACCACCAGGTTGATCACCACAAAGATCAGGGCAATCAGGCACAGGTAGGCCGCCATCACCGGGATGTCGGCAAACGTCACGGCCTGGATGAACAGCAAGCCCATGCCGGGCCACTGGAAGACCGTCTCGGTGATGATGGAAAACGCAATCAGCGAGCCCAGTTGAAGGCCTGTGATGGTGATCACCGGTACCAGGGTGTTTTTCAGCGCGTGGCCGAAGTGGATGGTGCGGTTGGACAGGCCGCGGGCCCGTGCAAATTTGATGTAGTCGGTGCGCAGCACCTCCAGCATCTCGGCGCGCACCAGGCGCATGATCAGTGTCAGCTGGAAGATCGCCAGCGTGATCGACGGCAACACCAGGTGGTGCCAGCCATCCACCGTCAGCAGGCCGGTGCTCCACCAGCCCAGGCTGACTGTCTCGCCGCGTCCGAAGCTCGGAAACCAGCCCAAGCCCACCGAAAAGCCCAGGATCAGCAAGATGCCGATCAGAAAGGTGGGCAGTGACACGCCCAGCAGCGAGACCGTCATCAGCAACTGGCTGCCGAAGCTGCCCCGGCGCAGTGCGGCGTAAACCCCCATCGGCACCCCGATCGCCACGGCCAGCACCGCGGCCACCAGGGCCAGCTCGAGCGTGGCCGGAAAGCGCTCGCCAATCAGGCGCGACACCTTGGCGCCCTGGCGCAGGCTCAGGCCGAACTCGCCCTGGGCTGCGTTGAGCAGAAAACGCCAGAACTGCACCACAAAGGATTGGTCCAGCCCCAGAGATGTGCGCAATTCCCGGATCTGGTCAGGCGTCGCGTCCTGCCCCAGCAGGAACACCACCGGATCCCCGACGAACTGGAACAGCATGAAGGCGATCAGGGCCACGGTGATCATCACCAGTACGGCCTGGGCCAGTCGACGCAGAATGAAGGCGAACATCAGAAATTGGTAACAACCAGCAGGTATTGAATGAACATGCTAGCAGAGCAATTCCTGTGCCGATACAGGGAATCCCATCACGCGAGTGGGCCCCTGTTGCCCTTTATGATGCCGCCCCCCGAACCATGGAGCGCTCACTGAATGAAGTGTTCAGTGGCGGTGGTTTTCAGGGCTTGGCGGTGGGCTTCAACTGCAACTGCACCGGCCCATACCAGGCCTGGCTGTGGGAGCGGGTGTTGTCGGTGTCGGTCATGATGGCCACCCCGATCAAGGGGCCGGGGGGCTCGCCGAAGCAGCGTTGGTAGTCCGCCCGGATGTCACGCTCATAGTTCAACCACTGTCCCAGGTGGGTCGGGCCCGATTCGAGCACGATCTTGCGGATCCGGTCCGATCGCGGGCTGTTCAAGGTGCTGTCCTGAGGCAATTTGTTGCTCCACACATAGACCAGCGTGGCATAGGGCAAATCTTCGCCCGTCAGGGCACGCGCCAGTTCGGACATCATCGCGTTGCGCGTGGACAGCTTGCTGCGGTCGCCGTCAAAGGCCAGCATCACGCGCACCGGCGAGTCGTCGGCATCACGCTGTGTCATGTCGGCATCGGTGATCAGGGCCGGCACCTTCCAGGAAAACTTCAAGGCGCCCAGTCGCTCGGGTTCCACCCGCAACACCTGGCGCAGCAGGCTGGCCGAGGAGTCAGCCTGGGCCTCCACTGCGTCGCGTCCGTCCAGGCGCTGGTACTGGAAGTGGGTGATCTGCTTGCCCGGGAAGTGGTGGTTGCGCCAGGGCAGCGGCGCCAGGCCCTCGGGCTGCGAGGCCTGGGCCCAAGGGGATTGGGTGACCGCCTCGGCCGGGTAATCGTGCTCATGCCCGGTCTGGGTGGGTGCCAGGCTGCAGCCGGTCAGCGCGCTGACCAATGCGGTCGCGCCCCACACCATGACTGACTTCCAGCGGAGGCCAGGGAGGGCTCCAGACCTGATGCACCGAAGAGATTTGTTGTCCACGCCACACACTCCGTTGAGCTGGAGGGCCATCCAGCAGCTCCAGTTGATGCCTGCAGCTTGAAGACCGTGTGACGGCCTCCGACCGCGTTCCGGGTTCTGCGCTCAGGCGTATCGCTTGTTGCGCAGATTGTTCTTCATTTCCTTGAGCAGGGGCTGCAAGGGGCTGCCGATGCGCAATGCTACGCAGGTGGCAACCACGTCGATGATCATCAGGTGCAACAGGCGCGACACCATGGGGCTGTAGCGGTCATAGCCTTCAGGGTGGTCGGCGGCCAGGTGGATGTGCCCGGCCGAAGCCAGCGGCGAGCCACTGGCGGTGATCACGATGGTGGTGGCGCCGTTCTTGCGCGCAATGTCGGCCGCGTCCATCAGGTCGCGGGTGCGGCCCGAGTTGGAGATGATCACCACGCAATCGCCCGGGCCCAGCAGCGAGGCGCTCATCACCTGCATGTGGCCATCGCTGTAGGCAATCGAGGTGATGCCCAGGCGGAAGAACTTGTGCTGCGCGTCCTGCGCCACGATGCCCGAGTTGCCTACGCCGAAAAATTCAATGCGGCGCCCCGTCTTGTAGGTGCCGGCAATCGCTTCGGCGGCGCGCTCGAGGGCTGTGGTGCTGGCGTCGTTGCGGTACTTCAGGAAGGCCGCCACGGTGTTGTCGATCACCTTCACCAGCACATCGCTGGTCTTGTCGTCGGCATCCACGCTGCGGTGGATGAAGGGCACGCCCTCGCTCACGCTGCCGGCCAGCTTGAGCTTGAAATCAGACAGTCCGTCGTAACCCATGCTGCGGCAAAAGCGCACCACCGTCGGTTTGCTGACGTGGGCCCGGTACGACAACTCACTGACAGGCAGGTTGGCAAAGGCCCGGGGGTCGCTCAGAACCAACTGGGCCACCCGCTGCTCTGCCGGCGCCAGAGAGGACATGGAGGCTTTGATGCGGTCTAGCATGGCAGTGGACTTTCAGTGAGCAAAAAAACAGCGGATTCATGTCGTCAACCATTCAGGGTACAACAAGAATCCGCCTTCCATCCAGGCCTGGGTCGGCTTTTGCGCGTGATCGCGGCGGCTCAGAACAGCTTCTTCTCAGGCCTCTTCGCTCCAGCAATGGCCGTCACGCGCGATCATGGCGCTGGCGGCACTGGGTCCCCAGGTGCCTGCGGCGTAGGGGCGGGGGGGCATCTGGCCGGCCTGCCAGTGCTCCAGGATCGGTTGTACCCATTGCCAGGCCTCTTCCTGCTCGTCGCTGCGCACGAACAGGTTCAGCCGGCCGTCAATCACGTCAAGCAGCAGGCGCTCGTAAGCACCGACCCGCTCGTTGCCGAAGCGCTTGTCGAAATCCAGATCCAACTGCACCGGTGCCAGCGTCTGCGTGGCCCCGGTGCTCGAGGCCGTGGTGTTGCGCTGGGTTCGCCCTTCGGCCAGCAGGTGCAGCTCCAGCCCGTCGCGCGGCTGCAGGTTGATCACCAGCTTGTTGGCGGCACCGATCGGGGCCTTGAAGATCGGGTGCGGTGTGGGGCGGAAGTTGACCGTGATGTGGGCCTCCCGCGCCGCCAGCCGCTTGCCGGTGCGGATGTAGAAAGGCACGCCGGCCCAGCGCCAGTTCTCGATCTCGGTGCGCAAGGCCACGTAAGTCTCGGTGTCGCTGTCGGTCGGTACGCCGGCCTCGTCCAGGTAGCCTGGAACGGCCTTGCCGTGGCGTGAGCCGGCGCTGTACTGGCCCCGGATCACGTGTTGTGTCAGGGTCTCGGGCGTCCAGGCCTTGAGTGAGCGCAGCACTTTCAGCTTTTCGTCGCGGATCGCATCGGCGTGGGCATTGATCGGCGGCTCCATGGCGATCGCGCACAGCAACTGCAAAGCGTGGTTCTGCACCATGTCGCGCAGGGCGCCCGTGCTGTCATAGAACTGGCCGCGCTTTTCCACCCCCAGGTCTTCGGCGATCGTGATCTGGATGTTGGCGATGTTCTCGCGCCGCCACAGCGGCTCGAACAAGGCGTTGCCAAAACGCAGCGCAAACAGGTTCTGCACCGCGGGCTTGCCCAGGTAATGGTCGATGCGGAAGATCTGCCGCTCGCCAAAGGCACGCCCCACGGCCGCATTGATCGCGCGGTTGGAGGCCAGGTCGTGGCCCAGGGGTTTTTCGAGCACCACCCGGGTGCGCGGGGTGTTCAGGCCCGCTGCAGCCAACTGCTCGACCACGGTGGTGAACAGGGCGGGCGCCGTGGCCACGTACATCACCACCGTGGCGGCATCGCGCTCGGCCAGTGTGCTGGCCAGTGCCTGGTAGTCCTCGGGTTGGGACAGGTCCATGCGCACGTAGTGCAGCAAGGCCGCAAAACGCGCGAACTCTTCGGGGTTGGGCTGCTTCGGGCCGTCAACTTCGCGAAAGCGTGTCTCGATCAGACTGCGATATTGTTCGTCTGTGAGTTTGTCACGAGCGACGCCTATGATCCGACCGCCATCTGGCAGCGAACCATGTCGGAACGCCTGGAACAGGGCAGGCATCAGCTTGCGCCAAGCCAGGTCGCCGGTGCCGCCAAACAGGATCAGGTCGAAGCTCGCAGGCTTCACAATGTCAGGGGTGCTTTGCATGGCTCGGTAATGTAATTTGGTTTCGTAACTGAGTTTCTTGGTTTTTCCTGAAAACGCCAGGAAATTTGCAGTTCTTGTATTTTGTATTGAGATGTCGATGTAATCAAGTTACCATTTCGGCTTTGCGGGCATGAACAAGATTATTTTTTCAGGATGCCATGAACCAACTCGACGCACTTCGCCAGTTCACCACGGTGGTGGCCGATACCGGTGACTTCAAGCAACTGGGCGCTTTCCGCCCGCAAGATGCCACAACCAATCCTTCCCTGATCCTCAAGGCCGTGCAAAAGCCTGAGTATCAGCCGCTGCTGGCCCAGACCGTGCAGCATTTCCGTGACCGTCCCCTGGACGAGATCATGGACCGCCTGCTGGTGGCCTTCGGCCGCGAAATCCTGGCGCTGATCCCGGGGCGGGTCTCCACCGAAGTCGATGCCCGCCTGAGCTTTGACACGGCGGCCACCGTGGCCCGGGCCGAACGCCTGATCGAGCTCTACCAGGCCGCTGGCCTGCCCACCGACCGGGTGCTGATCAAGATCGCAGCCACCTGGGAAGGCATCCAGGCGGCGGCCCAGTTGGAGCGCAAGGGCATCCACACCAACCTCACCCTGTTGTTCTCGTTCTGCCAGGCCGTGGCTTGCGGCCAGGCGCGGGTGCAATTGATCTCTCCCTTTGTGGGCCGCATCTACGACTGGTACAAGAAGTCGGCGGGCGCGCAGTGGGACGAAGCGGCTTCTTCGGGGGCCAATGACCCGGGCGTGCAGTCGGTTCGCAAGATCTACGAGTACTACAAGCATTTCGGCATTGCCACCGAAGTGATGGGCGCCAGCTTCCGCAACCTGGGCCAGATCACCGCATTGGCTGGTTGTGACTTGCTCACCATCGCGCCCGATCTGCTGGCCCAGTTGGCGGCCAGTGATGCGCCGCTTGTCCGCTCGCTCGACGCCGAGGCCGCCAAATCGCTGCCGCTGAACCCGATCCAGTACGACGAAGCCAGTTTCCGTTTTGCCCTCAACGAAGATGCCATGGCCACCGAAAAGCTGGCCGAAGGCATCCGGGCCTTTGCGGCTGACGCCATCAAGCTCGAAAAGCTGATGCTCGCGGTTTGAGGCCTCCCCGGGCCCGGTCTTGCGCCGGGCCATCCGATGTTCGACCCGACCCACTCAAGGACTGTATGAAACAGCGACTTCGCTGCGACGAGACCCCTGCCTGGCCCCAACTGCTGTCGTACTTCGAGCAGCACGGGCGTCACTTTGACGTGCGTGCCGATTTCGAACGCGATCCGGCGCGTTTTTCACGCTTCAGCCTGAGCGCGCCGCATGTTTTTGCCGATCTCTCGAAGAACCGAATCGACGCCCAGGCCGAGGCCTTGCTGATGCAGCTGGCGCGTGAGACCGGGCTGGAGGCGCACCGCGATGCGATGCTGGCAGGTGAGGCCATCAACAGCACGGAGGGCCGGGCGGTCATGCACCACCTGCTGCGCAATCAGCACTGCACGGATCCGGATGGGGCGGTGCTGCCGGTGTTCCAGGGGACCGTGGCCGATGCGGCCATGCCCGACGTCAACAGCACCTTGCGCGACATGCTGGCCTTTGCCGAGAGCGTACGGGCCGACACCCAGATCACCGACATCGTGAACATCGGCATTGGTGGCTCCGACCTGGGGCCGCAGATGGCCGTGGTGGCCCTGCAAGCGCATGCGCTGCCGGGCAAGCGATTCCACTTTGTCTCGAATGTCGATGGCGATGAGCTGGGCGAGGTGCTGGAGCAGATCGACCCGGCGCACACCCTGTTCCTGGTGGCCTCCAAGACCTTCACCACCCGCGAGACCATGACCAACGCCCACAGTGCGCGGCGTTGGTTTCTTGAGCAGGGCGGGGCAGATCTGGCACGCCACTTCGTGGCACTGACCACCAACCTGGAGGCCGCCCAGGCCTTTGGTATCCGCACCACCTTCGGCTTTCGGGACTGGGTGGGGGGGCGCTATTCGATGTGGTCGGCCATTGGCCTGCCGCTGGCCATCGCCATCGGGGCCTCCGGCTTCCAGGCCCTGCTGGGCGGTGCCCACGCCATGGACCTGCACTTTGCCCAGACGCCACTGGAGCGCAACCTGCCGGTGCGCCTGGGCCTGCTCGATGTCTGGTACCGCAACTTTCATGGCTTTGCCAGCCGCAGCGTGGCGCCTTATCACCACGGCCTGCGCCGTCTGCCCGCCTACCTGCAGCAGCTTGAGATGGAGAGCAACGGCAAGCGGGTCGACCTGCAGGGGCGCAGCCTGGGCTTCAGCACCTCGCCCGTGGTCTGGGGCGAGCCCGGCACCAATGGCCAACATGCTTTCTTCCAGATGATCCATCAGGGCACCGACGTCGTGCCCGTCGAGTTCATCGCCGTGCGCGAGCCGGCGCATGACCTGCCGGGCCACCATGCCCAGCTGGTGGCCAACGCCCTGGCCCAGGCCCAGGCCCTGTTGCAGGGGCGCAGTGATGCCGGCGGACACCGGCACTTTCCGGGCAACCGACCCAGCACCTTCTTTGTGCTGGAGCGCATGGACCCGGCCACCCTGGGCGCGCTGGTGGCGCTTTACGAGCACCGTGTCTTCGTCAGTGGTTCGGTGTGGGGCATCAACAGCTTTGACCAATGGGGGGTCGAGCTGGGCAAGCAATTGGCCCAAGACATCCAGCCCCGCCTGGCCACGGGTGATGTGCGCGGGCTGGACGCGTCCACGGCCGGTCTGCTGCGCCAGTTCCGTCCGCGTTTCTGACGCCTTCAGAAAAACGCTGGCTTCAGCCCACCGGCAGGCGCAGGCCCACCTGCAGCCCGTGCGGCTGCAGCGTTTGGGCAAAGACCTGGCCGCGGTGGCGTTGGGCAATCTCTTCGACGATGGCCAGCCCCAGGCCGCAACCGCCCGCCTTCTCACTGCCCCGCCAGAAGCGCTGGAACAGATGGGGCAGTTGCTCCTCGGGCACACCAGGCCCGTTGTCCTCGACGGACAGTTCGACCTGAGCCGGGCCCTGCGGACGCACCCGCACGGTCACCACACTGCCGGGGCCGGCATAGTGCAAGGCGTTGTCCAGCAGATTGCTCAAGGCCTCGCGCAGCAGCAATGGGTTGCCTGGCAGGCTCAGATGCTCTTCCCCCTCGTAGCCCAGGTCCACGCCAGCGGCCAGGGCCCGGGCGGTCCAGTCACGGGCCACCTCGCGGGCCAGGTTGGGCAGGTCCAGCGGTTGCAGCTCCACTGTCGTCTCTGAACGGGCCAGTTGCAGCAACTGGTGCACCAGGTGGGCACTGCGCTGGGCCGCGGCACGCACCTTGATCAGGCGCTCTCGGGCCGGCGAGTCCTGCATCTCGTGCAGGGCCAGGTCGGTTTGCCCGATCAGGCCGGCCAGGGGGGTGCGCAGCTGGTGGGCGGCGTCGTTGAGAAACTGCTTTTCCTTGACCTGCCCCTTGGCCACCGCCGCCAGCAGGCGGTTGATGGTGCTGGCCAGCGAATGCACCTCTTGCGGTGCGGTGCTCAGGGCCACGCTGGGCAGGGGCTCGTGGCCGGGTTGCGGGCTGGCGCCGATCAGTTCGATCTCGGCCTCCAGCCGCTTCAGCGGGCGCAGGCCCCGCAGTACCCCGGCATAGACCAGTGCACTCAGCACCAGACCCATCAGCCCCATGGGCAGCAGGATCTTTTCCAGCAACTCGTGGGCGATGCGCTCGCGCACCGTCAGGCTCTGGGCCACCTGCACGCGCAGGCGCTGCTTGCTGCCCGGCGAGCCGTAATCCACCTCCAGGGACACCACGCGCACCGGGCGTTCATCCACCACCCCCGCGTAGAGCACGGCTTCGCCGGGCTCGGCCTGGGCCTTGTCGGCCGGGGGCGGCGGCAACTGGGCATTGCCCAGCAGGAAACGACCCGGGGGCGAGGACACCATGTAGCTGATGCGGTCGGCCGGGTCTTGCTCCAGGATGTCCTGGGCCGCCTTGGGAAAGTCCACCAGCAGCCCATCGCCGATCGGCTTGATCTGCCGCGCCAGGGCCTTGACCGACTGGGTCAGGCTCTGATCGATGCCGCGCTCGCCGTTTTCAAGGGCCACGCGCCAGGCCAGCACGCCCCCAGTCAACCACAGCACCAGTTGCGGCAGCAACAGCCACAGCAGCAACTGCCGTTTGAGGGAGACCCCGGGCAGGGGCGGCGGGCGGGCCATGGGGGGCGCCTCAGGCCGGGGGCTTTTCAAGCATGTAGCCCAGGCCCCGGATGTTGCGGATGTTCAGGTTCGAGGGGTCCAGCTTCTTGCGCAGCCGATGCACATACACCTCAAGTGCATTCGAGTTCAAGGGCGCCGCAGCCTGACCCGGCTCGGGCGGCACCGCGCGCCAGGCGGCCAGCACGTCGTCACGGGTCACCACTTCGCCGCAGCGGTTGACCAGCAGCTCCAGCAGTTCCCATTCGCGCTGGGTCAGCTCGAGGGCTTCGTCGGCCAGGGTGGCCTCGCGGGTCTGGGGGTCGATGCGCAGCGGCCCCACGGTGCTCCAGTGGCCGGTGGCTCCCGCCGTGGCCTGCGAAAAGGCGGGCAGTCGGGCGCGCCGCAGCATGGCTTGCAGCCGGGCCTGCAGTTCGACCATGTTGAAAGGCTTGGTCATGTAGTCGTCGGCCCCGGCGTTCAGCCCCTGCACGCGGTCGTCCAGACCGTCGCGTGCCGTCAGGATCAGCACCGGCAGGCCGCTCAGCTTCTTGCGCGCCCAGGGCAGCAGGGTCAACCCGTCTTGTCCGGGCAGGCCCAGATCGAGAATCATGCCGTCGATGCCCTCGCGCCCGAGCACGGCCTGGGCTTCGGCCACGCTGCCCGCGCTGCGCACCGCATAGCCCAATTGCAGGAGTTGCCCGGTCAGGGCATCGAGCAGGAGTTCGTCGTCTTCAACGATCAGGATCGTGATCATCGTTTGAGCATATCAAAGGCCATGGCCTGAGCTGGTGGCTTTCTGGCCTGCTTTGCGCGGGCTGAGCGCAGGGGGCGACGCGGTGGGCCGGTCTCTTAGGGGTAAGTCCTGATGGGGGCATTCATTATTTTAATTAAATTAATGAACGCGATGCGGCGAGTGACACGCCCACGTGTGAGAGATGATCCAACACTACAAAGGAGATGAGGGCATGTTCAAGTTGTCGAAACTTGCCGCACTGGCGGTGGCTGCCGGCGCCGCGCTGTCGGTGCAAGCCGGTGAGGTGGAAGTCCTGCATTACTGGACTTCAGGTGGCGAAGCCAAATCGGCTGCCGAACTCAAGAAGATGATGCAGGCCAAGGGCCACACCTGGCGCGACTTCGCCGTGGCCGGCGGTGGTGGTGACAGCGCGATGACGGTGCTCAAGAGCCGCGTCGTGTCGGGCAACCCGCCTTCGGCCGCCCAGGTCAAGGGCCCGGCCATCCAGGAATGGGCCGCCGAAGGCGTGCTGGCCAACATGGACAGCGTGGCCAAGGCCGAGAAGTGGGACGAGTCGCTGCCCAAGGTCGTGGCCGACGTGATGAAGTACAAGGGCAGCTATGTGGCCGCACCGGTCAACGTGCACCGCGTGAATTGGCTGTGGGCCAGTTCCGACGCCCTCAAGAAGGCCGGCGTGGCCGCCATGCCCAAGACCTGGGACGAGTTCTTTGCCGCGGCCGACAAGCTCAAGGCGGCTGGCCTGGTCCCGGTGGCCCACGGGGGCCAGAACTGGCAGGACTTCACCACCTTCGAGTCGGTGGTGCTGGGCGTTGGGGGTGCCAAGTTCTACCAGGACGCCCTGGTCAAGCTCGACGACAAGGCCTTGGGCAGCGACACCATGAAGAAGTCGCTCGAAACCTTCCGCCGCGTCAAGTCGTACGTCGACCCCGGCTCGCCGGGGCGTGACTGGAACCTGGCCACCGCCATGCTGATCCAGGGCAAGGCGGGCTTCCAGTTGATGGGCGACTGGGCCAAGGGCGAATTCGTGGCCGCGGGCAAGGTGCCTGGCAAGGACTTCATGTGTGCCGCAGCCCCGGGCACGGCCAGCAGCTTCACCTTCAATGTGGACTCGTTCATCCTGTTCAAACTCAAGGAGGCCAGTGCCCAGAAGGCTCAGAGCGATCTGGCTGCGGCCATCATGAGCCCGGAGTTCCAGGAGGTGTTCAACCTCAACAAGGGCTCGATCCCGGTGCGCCTGGGCATGAAGATGGACAAGTTTGATGACTGCGCCAAGCTGTCCTCGAAAGACTTCGTCGAATCTGCCAAGGGTGGCGGGTTGGTGCCCAGCATCGCGCACGGCATGGCCGTGGCCCCAGCGGCCGAAGGTGCCCTCAAGGATGTGGTCAGCCAGTTCTGGAATGACGACAAGGTCAGCGTGGCCGACGCCATGAAGAAGATCGCTCAGGCCGCCAAGACGCGGTAAGCCCCGGGGCACGTTCCGCCCCATCCCCTTTTGCACAACCGTTCCCCGGCAGACCCGGCGGCCCAGGCCGACCGGTCGGGCGAAGCCATGCCCGGGCACGGCCAGAACACCTCTTGAATTCGGAGACCTAGACATGAACAAACATTCCCCCTCCCTGTGGCAACTGGCCCCTGCGGCCTTGCTGGCCTGCAGCGTGAGCGCTCAGGCGGCTGACCCGGCTCCCCTGTCAGAAGCCACCACCCAGCAGATCGAGGCTGTGGTCAAAAAGACCCTGGACGACAACGGCGTGCAGCTGTTCGGCTACGGCCGTGGCGGCTTCTACTCGGCTTCGGGCAATCAGCAAAAAGGCCAATACCAGCTCGGTGGCGACCTGCAGCATTACCGCCTGGGCAATGAGGGTGACAACTACATCGAGTTCGGCATCGGCAAGAAATGGGACCTCGGTGGCGGCCTGAAGTGGGGCACCTACTACATGCCCAAGGTGTACAACGGCAACACCGGCACGGCCCAGGTGTACGCCGACATCACCGGCCTGGAGTTCGCCCCTGACCTGACCCTGTGGGCCGGCCAGCGCTACCACCGTATCCAGGACATCCACATCCTGGACAACTGGCTGATGCAGGACGGTGACAACTACGGCGCCGGTGTGGATGGCATCCGCGTGGGCAGCAAGGCCCGCCTCAATCTGGCGGTCTACACCCAGGGCTCGTCAGACAACAGCAACGCCAGCAGCAACAATGCGCGCCGCGCCAACTTTCAGCTGCGCGACCTGCCGGTCAACCCAGGCGGTCGTCTGACCTTGACCGGCGCCACGATCAACGGGCGCTTCGGCATCGGCCAGAACGGTGGTGCCCTGGGCCTGTTGCACAACCAGGCCGACTTTCTGCTGCCGGGCCTGAACAACTCGCTGTTTGTCCAGACCTCCTCGGGCCACGCAGGCCTGGATGGCAAGTTTTACGGCCTGGACAACGCTGGGGTAGCCCAGGCCGGCGCCAAGCAAACCCGCATTGCCGAGGTCATCGACTGGCAACTGGGTGCCTTCGGTGGCCAGGCGCTGGCCAGCTACCAGACGGTCGAACCGGACAACGCCGCCAAGTACAAGGACACCTCGATCGGGGGGCGCATGTCTTACGGTGTGGCGCGCAATGTGAAAGTACTGCTCGACGTGGGCATCACCTCGCGGGCCATCGATGGGCAAGCCACCCAGCACCTCAACAAGGGCACCCTGGCCGTGGCCTTCTCGCCCGACAACAAGTTCTGGACTCGTCCTGAATTTCGCGTCTACCTGAGCCGCTTCAACTGGAACACGGCCGCAGGCGCCGCCAACGCCGCCACCTTCGGTGCGGGTGGCCGCAGCAGTGCCACCACGGTGGGGGCACAGGTCGAGTACTGGTGGTAATCGGGTATGCCGGGGGCAGGGCGACTGCCCCCGGTCTGCGGGTTGGTTCTCCAAGGCGTGATCCGCCTTTTGATGCGGGAGCGCCTGGTGCTCCCGCCTTTTTTGCTTGAAGGGCCTTTGGCATGTCGATGCCCCGTGAGTCATGAAAAATTCCTTTGAAAACTGGCTGCCCCGCCTGGTGGTGGCCCCCGCCTTCGTGCTGGGCTTTGCCTTCATCTATGGCCTGATGGCCTGGAACGGCCTGCTCAGCCTGTCGGCCTCGCGCATGCTGCCCAACTACGAATGGGTGGGCCTGATGCAGTACGACAAACTCTGGGCCATGGACCGCTGGTGGCTGGCCCTGCAGAACCTGGCCATCTTCGGCGGCGGCTACGTGCTGGGCTCGCTGGCCATCGGCGTGGTGCTGGCCGTGCTGCTGGATCAGAAGATCCGCGCCGAAGGCGCCTTGCGCACCATCTACCTCTACCCCATGGCGCTGTCCTTCATCGTGACGGGCACGGCCTGGAAGTGGCTGCTCAACCCCGAACAAGGTCTGCAGCAACTGGTGCGCGGCTGGGGTTTCGAGCATTTCACCTTCGACTGGCTGGTCAGCACCGATCACGCCATCTACTGTGTGGTGATCGCCGGCATCTGGCAGAGCGCGGGCTTTGCCATGGCCTTGTTCCTGGCCGGCCTGCGTGGGGTGGACGACAGCATCATCAAGGCCGCCCAGGTGGACGGCGCCTCGCTGCCCCGCATCTACTGGCGCATCGTGCTGCCGGCGCTTCGTCCGGTGTTCTTCAGCACCCTGATGGTGCTGTCGCACCTGGCCATCAAGAGCTTCGACCTGGTCATGGCCCTGACCGCCGGTGGGCCCGGTTACGCCAGCGATGTGCCGGCCACCTTCATGTACACCATGTCCTTCTCACGCGGGCAGATCGGCCTGGGTGCCGCCAGCGCCACCATGATGCTGGCCACCGTGGCCGCCCTGGTGGTTCCCTACCTCTACAGCGAATTGCGGAGCAAGCCCCATGAGCGCTAAATCCTTGCTGGCGCGGCTGCCGGTCTACCTGACCTTGCTGGCTGCCGCCGTGTTCTTTTTGTTGCCGCTGTACGCCATGCTGGTGACCTCGCTCAAGACGGCCGAAGAGATCCGGGCCGGCGACCTGCTGGCCCTGCCCCAGTCGCTGAACTGGGCGTCCTGGTCCATCGCCTGGTCTCAGGCCTGCACCGGGGTGGACTGCAACGGCCTGCGGCCCTTCTTCTGGAACTCGGTCAGCATGGCCGTGCCGGCCGTGATGATCTCTACCGTGTGGGGCGCCCTGAACGGCTATGTGCTCAGCCTGTGGAAGTTCCGTGGCAGCGACACCTTGTTCGGCCTGCTGCTGTTCGGCGTGTTCATGCCCTTCCAGGTGGTGCTGCTGCCCATGAGCCAGGTGCTGGGCTGGCTGGGCATCTCTAGCTCGATCGGCGGCCTGATCCTGGTGCACTGCCTGGCGGGGCTGGCCGGCACCACGCTGTTCTTCCGCAACTACTACAGCGCCATTCCACGTGAACTGGTCAATGCAGCGCGCATCGACGGGGCCAGCTTCTGGCAGATCTTCTGGCGCATCGTGCTGCCGCTGTCCACCCCGATCGTGATGGTCACGCTGATCTGGCAGTTCACCAACATCTGGAACGACTTTCTGTTCGGTGTCACGTTCTCGGGCACCGACTCCAAGCCCATCACCGTGGGCCTGAACAACCTGGCCAACACGTCCAGCAGCGTCAAGGCCTACAACGTGGACATGGCGGCCGCCATCATCGCGGGCCTGCCGACCATGGCCATCTACGTGCTGGCAGGCAAATTTTTTGTGCGCGGGCTCACGGCCGGCGCAGTCAAGGGTTGAGAGGTAAGGCAAATGGCTTCATCGTTGCAAATTTCGGGCATCAACAAGCGCTACGGTCGTGGCGACAACAGTGTCGAGGTGCTCAAGCGCATCGACATCCATGTCGAGCCCGGCGAGTTCCTGATCCTGGTGGGCCCCTCGGGCTGTGGCAAATCCACCCTGCTCAACATCATTGCCGGGCTGGACGACCCCAGCGAAGGCGAGATCCGCATCGGCGACCGCAACGTGGTGGGCATGCCCCCGCGCGACCGCGACATCGCCATGGTGTTCCAGAGCTATGCGCTCTACCCCACGCTCAGCGTGGCCGACAACATCGGCTTTGCCCTGGAAATGCGCAAGATCCCCAAGGCCGAGCGTCAGGCCCGCATTGCCCAGGTGGCCGCCATGCTGCAGATCGAACACCTGCTGGACCGCCGGCCCAGCCAGCTCTCGGGCGGGCAGCGCCAGCGCGTGGCCATGGGGCGTGCCCTGGCCCGGCAGCCCCAGTTGTTCCTGTTTGACGAACCCCTGTCCAACCTGGACGCCAAGCTGCGCGTCGAAATGCGGGCCGAGATCAAGCGCCTGCATCAGACCAGCGGCATCACCAGCGTCTACGTCACCCACGATCAGGTCGAGGCCATGACGCTGGGCTCGCGCATCGCGGTGATGAAGGGTGGCGTGGTGCAGCAACTGGGCACCCCCGACGAGATCTACAACCACCCGGCCAACACCTATGTGGCCACCTTCATCGGCTCGCCCACCATGAACCTGGTGCGCGGCAGGCAACACGGTGGCAGTTTCGAGATGCTGGGCCAGTCGCTGTCCCTGGCAGGCCCCGCTGAGGCTGCGCTTGCCGGGCAGGAGCTGCTGCTGGGCGTGCGGCCCGAGCACCTGCTGCTGGACGACGCCTCGCCCTGGCGTGGTGAGGTCAGCGTGGTCGAGCCCACCGGCCCCGACACCTATGTGGTGGTCGACACCTCGTCGGGTACCCTGACCCTGCGCACCGGCGCCCAGACCCGGGTGCGCCCGGGCGATCGCGTGGGCATCTCGGTGGCGCCCGGCCACGCCCACTGGTTTGATGGGGCCAGCGAAATGCGTCGGGCCTGACATGGGGCCCGATCCGACGGTGCCCCCGCTGCTGGGCCCGCACCACATCGCGCTGATCTGCAGCGATGTGCGGCGGTCACGCGACTTCTACACCCGGGTGCTGGGCCTGCCCGTGCTGCACGAGCAGTACCGGGCCGAGCGCCAGTCGCACAAGATCGACCTGGCCCTGCCCGATGGCACCCAACTGGAGCTGTTCTCGTTTCCCTCACCGCCGGCGCGGCCTTCGCGGCCCGAAGCCTGTGGCCTGCGCCACCTGGCCTTGCGCGTGGCCGACCTGGCCGCCTGGGTGGCCCATCTGCAGGCCCAGGGCGTGCCGGTCGAGCCGCTGCGCACCGACGAAGTGACGGGTGCCACCTTCACCTTTTTCGCCGACCCCGACGGCCTGCCGATCGAGTTGGTGCAGCCGGTCTGATCATCGGAACAAGCCTGATCGATCAGGCACAAAAAAAGGGCCGCATCGCTGCGGCCCTTTTTGTTTGGAGCTGGAAGGCTCAGGCAGGCATTACATGCCCATGTCGCCCATGCCGCCCATGCCGCCCGGCATGGCCGGAGCTGCGGACTCGTCCTTCGGAGCTTCGGCCACCATGCACTCGGTGGTCAACAGCAGCGAAGCCACCGATGCGGCGTTTTGCAGCGCGGTGCGGGTCACCTTGGTCGGATCCAGGATACCCATTTCGATCATGTCGCCATAGGTGTCGTTGGCAGCATTGAAGCCGTAGTTGCCCTTGCCATTCAGCACGGCGTTCACGACCACGCTCGGCTCGCCGCCGGCGTTGTACACGATTTCGCGCAGGGGGGCTTCGATGGCCTTCAGGATCAGCTTGATGCCGGCGTCTTGATCGGCGTTGTCGCCCTTGATCTCGCCAGCAGCTTGCTTGGCGCGCAGCAGAGCCACGCCACCACCGGCCACGATGCCTTCTTCCACAGCAGCGCGGGTGGCGTGCAGGGCGTCTTCAACGCGGGCCTTCTTTTCCTTCATTTCGACTTCGGTGGCAGCACCCACCTTGATCACGGCCACGCCGCCGGCCAGCTTGGCCACGCGTTCTTGCAGCTTTTCGCGGTCGTAGTCGCTGGTGGCTTCTTCGATCTGCACGCGGATTTGCTTCACGCGGGCTTCGATGTCAGCAGCAGCGCCGGCGCCGTCGATGATGGTGGTGTTTTCCTTGCCCACTTCGATGCGCTTGGCTTGGCCCAGGTCAGCCAGGGTCACCTTTTCGAGCGACAGGCCAACTTCTTCAGCGATGACCTTGCCGCCGGTCAGGATGGCGATGTCTTCCAGCATGGCCTTGCGACGGTCGCCGAAGCCAGGAGCCTTCACGGCCACCACCTTCAGGATGCCACGGATGGTGTTCACCACCAGGGTCGCCAGGGCTTCGCCATCGACTTCTTCAGCGATGATCAGCAGCGGACGGCCCGACTTGGCCACTTGCTCCAGGGTCGGCAGCAGGTCGCGGATGTTGCTGATCTTCTTGTCGAACAGCAGCACGAAGGGGTTGTCCAGCAAAGCGGCTTGCTTTTCCGGGTTGTTGATGAAGTAGGGCGACAGGTAGCCGCGGTCGAACTGCATGCCTTCAACGACGTCGAGTTCGTTGTTCAGCGACTTGCCGTCTTCCACGGTGATCACGCCTTCCTTGCCGACCTTGTCCATCGCGTCAGCGATGATCTGGCCGATGGACGAATCGCTGTTGGCCGAGATCGAGCCGACTTGAGCGATTTCCTTGGAGGTGGTGGTGGCCTTGGTGGCCTTCTTCAGCTCTTCGACCAGGGCTGCAACAGCCTTGTCGATACCGCGCTTCAGGTCCATCGGGTTCAGGCCGGCGGCCACGTACTTGGAGCCTTCGCGCACGATGGCTTGGGCCAGCACGGTGGCGGTGGTGGTGCCGTCACCAGCGTTGTCGCTGGTCTTGGAGGCCACTTCCTTCACGAGCTGGGCGCCCATGTTCTGCAGCTTGTCCTTGAGTTCGATTTCCTTGGCCACGGACACACCGTCCTTGGTCACGGTCGGGGCGCCGAACGAGCGTTCCAGCACCACGTTGCGGCCCTTGGGGCCCAGGGTCACTTTGACTGCGTTGGCCAGGATGTTCACACCCTCGACCATGCGAGCGCGGGCTTCACCGCCGAAGACGACGTCTTTTGCTGCCATGTTGTTTTCTCCGAATTCAGTAAATGGATTGAGCGGGGATCAGGTAGAAATTACTTTTCGACGACGGCGAAAAGATCTTCTTCCTTCATGACCAGCAACTCATCGCCGCCGACCTTGACGGTCTGGCCGCTGTACTTGCCGAACAGAACGCGATCGCCAACCTTGACGGCCATGGCGCCCAGTTCACCCTTGTCGTTCTTCTTGCCGGGGCCGACGGCCAGCACTTCGCCTTGATCAGGCTTTTCAGCGGCGTTGTCGGGGATCACGATGCCGGAGGCAGTCTTGGTTTCGTTTTCCAGGCGCTTGACGATCACGCGATCGTGCAGAGGACGAAGGTTCATTGCATCTCCTGAGAGCAAAAAGGGGTTTCACAATCGACCGGTGCACCGCCCACGGCGGGCACCATCAACTCAGCGAGCGGCCAGTGCTGTCAACACTCGGCTGTTAGCACTCAACCGCTTCGAGTGCTAATCATAAGGGCTTTTGCTTGGCTTTCAAGAGGGGCAGATGTCGGGATTCCGCGGGTTCGGTACTTTTCTCATTCAATTCTGAATTCACCAGAATGCGGCATGGTTTCATGCTGGGCAACATGTAACCGTTCATGCAAGCAACGGAGGCACCATGCCGTCGATTCAAGAATCCAAGGTCGCACGGCATCGTGAGCGGATGCGTGCGGCGGGGCTGCGGCCCGTCCAGTTCTGGGTGCCCGACACGCGCTCACCTGGGTTCGCGGAGCAAGTGAGCAAGCAGTGCAAGAGCCTGAATGGCGACCCGACAGAAAAGGAGTTTTTGCACTTCACGGAAGCGGCTGCAACGCATGTTGAGGGCTGGGAGTGATACATCGGGGCGACCTCGTGACGGTTTCATTGCAGGGCGACTTCGACAAACCCCGGCCGGCCTGGGTCACTCAATCAGACCTGCTCATGGACCTGGACAGCATCGTGCTGAATCGCCCTGGGTTTGAACGGTCCCTACGACCTGGCCATGAGCGCCCCCGCGATCACACACAAGGCCAGCAGCGACAGGCCAAAGCCCAGCGCAGCGGTGGCCAGTCCGAACAGGCCCACGGCCAGGCCGGCCAGCACGGCCGGCACGCTGAAGGCCAGGTAGCTCAGCGAGAAAAAGCCAGCCATCAGGGCGCCGCGCTCCTCGGGCTGCGCCAGGCTCACCAGGCTGCGCACCGAGCCATTGAAGGCCGCGCCAAAACCCAGGCCGGCCACCACGGTGCCGCCAAACAGGGCCGCGCCGCTGGGCAGCACCATGCCGATCAGTGTGATTGCCAGCCCCAGGCCCAAGGCCACCGTCCCGCCCAGCAGGGCGGTGTGGGCCGGTTTTTGGCGCACCCCCAAGATGGCCACGGCGCCGGTCAGCACCAGGCAGGTGATCAGCGCACCCCCCACAAGGGGTTGAGGGCTACCGGTCACCAGGCGGGCCAGGCTGGGGCCCAGCGACAGGTAGAAGCCTCCCAGGGCCCATTGGGCGGTATTGACCGGCAGGATGCGCAGCAGGGTCGGGCGCGCGGCGGCGGGCAGGGCGATGCGGGGCCACAGCGTGCGCCAGGGCATGCGGCGGCGCGCCACCGTCTCGGGCAGGCCCAGCGCGGCCAGGGTTTGCAGCGCAAACAGGCCCATCAGGCACTCAAACACCAGCTTCGTGGGGGCCGGCGCAAACTGCACCAGCACGCTGCTGCCCAGTGAACCCAGGGCCATGCCGACCATGGGCGCCACGCTGTTGAGCAGGGCGCCGCGGTCGCGGTCCAGGTCGATCAAGGCGGCACTCAGCGTGCTGGTGGCGATGCCCGTGGCCAGCCCTTGCAGGACACGGGCGGCCAGCAGCCAGGCGACCGAGTCGGCGCACCAGAACAGCGCGGTGGCCCCCATTTCAAGCACCAGGGCCCCGATCAGCACGGCGCGCCGGCCGCGGTAGTCCGACCAACTGCCCAGCACCAGCAGGGCGCCCAGCAGGGCCACAGCGTAGCTGGCAAAGACCAGTGTCAGGGTCAGGGCCGAAAACCCCCAGGCCTCGCGGTACAGCGCATACAGCGGGGACGGGGCGCTGGAGGCCGCCAGAAAGCTCACGACGATGGAGGCCAGCAGGCCCAGGGCTGTCTGCGGGCGCCAGTGGCGAGCTGGGGCGCGGGGGGGAGGGGCGGGGCGAATGGCCATGGTGCTCTTTAAAGCAAATTATTTGCGTTAGTGCATTAGATCACTAACGCATATTTTTTGCTTTAGCATCGTGACATGAACCCCAAAGCTGGTCTCCGCCCTGGCGGTCGCAGTGCCCGCGTGCAGGCGGCCGTGCACCAGGCCGTGCGCGATCTGATCGTCGAGCAAGGGCGATCGGCCCTGACCGTGCCCCTGATCGCAGCGCGCGCCGGCGTCACCCCCTCCACCCTCTATCGCCGCTGGGGCGAGTTGGGTGACCTGCTGGCGGATGTCGCGCTGGACCGTTGGCGCGCCGAGACCGAGCCCGCCGAAACCGGCAGCCTGCTGGGTGACCTGCTGGCCTGGGCCGAGCAGTACCTCGAAGAGATGAGTTCCGAGCCCGGTCGGGTCATGATGAGGGACGTACTGGCAGGCCCCTCGCGCGCGACCCCTGTCTCTTCCACCCCCTCCAGTCAATGCGCGGCTTACCTGCAAAGCCAGCTGGACTTGATTCTTCAGCGGTGGCCATCACCAGGCCAGGTGCTGCCCACCGCGCAAGCCCTGATGGACGGCGTGGTGGCGCCCATCATCTTTCGGGTCTTGTTCGGCCCCGAGCCACCCACCGCTGCGCAGTTGAGGGCCTGGGTGCAGGCCTGCCTGGACCACGCCCAGCGATGAGCACGGCGTCATCCGTCGTTGCCTCCGGGCTGGTCCGGCAGCAGCAGGGGCGGCTGCCCCTGGCCCAGGCACTACCATTGCGCCCATTCACCACGAACCGCCCGAGCACCATGCGTCTCCATGTCGATGAGGAAATCACCTTTCGCAAGCTCGAGGTGCTGTTGGCCTTCATGGAGACCGGCAACCTCACGCGTGCGGCCGAGTTGCTGGACGTCAGCACGGTCAGTGTGCACCGCGCGCTGCATTCGCTGGAGGAGGGGTTGCGCTGCAGCCTGTTCCGGCTGGAGGGCCGCAACCTGCACCCCACCGAGGCGGCCTACGCCCTGGCCGAGGTGGCGCGCGATGTGCTGCGGCGCATGAGCGAGGGCATCAACACCACCCGCAACGTGGCCGGCTACTCGGCCAGCCGCATCCGCATCGGCTCGCTTTACTCGCTCACCGTCAAGACCGTGCCCGAGGTGATCATCGCGCTCAAGGTGCGCAAGGCCGAGCTGATGGCGGAACTGGTGCTGGGCTCCAATGACGACCTGCTGCAGAAGCTGCGCGACGGCGCCATCGATGCCGCCTTGATGGCCCTGCCTCAGGCCGCGCCCGATATCGAGTCCGAGCCTTTGTTTGAAGATGACATCTATTTCGCAGCGCCGGTGGGTTCACGCTACGAATCCCTTGCCGAGGTGGACCTGAGCCAGTGTGCCGACGAACGCTTTGTCAGCCTGGGAGAGGGCTTTGCCACCTACAACGGCTTTCTGCAGTCGTTCAGCGTCGCTGGCTTCACGCCCCATGTGGTGATGCAGACCGGCGACATCTTCTCGCTCATGAACCTGGTCTGCGGCGGCCTGGGGTGCACGCTGCTGCCCGGCCGGGTGCGCGATGTGTTTCCTGACAAGGTGCGCTTCATTCCGCTGCAGCCCCGGTACCTGATGCGCCAGACCATCGCGCTCAACTTCCTGCGCACGCGTGAGCGCGATCCCAACCTGCTCGCCCTCTTGGCCGTCTGTCGCGGGGCCAAGGCCGCCCTGCGCTGAGCGCGACGGCCCAGGCGCACCTCATCGCCCCTCATCGGCCCTGCGCGGCCTCCCTGTGCGAGGGGCTGCGCCGTTCGTCATAACCGTTGCACGCCGTGAAAACGTTCGTGGCCGAGGTTAATTGATCCCACACGTCTGCCTTCCTACGATGCCAGTCCAGGGGATCACCCCGGCACATCACAACAACGGAGACAGACATGATCATTTTCGGAACCGCCCTGTTGGCGGCCTGCCACCTGCTCGGCATTTTCATCGGTGACCTGCTCGGGCAACTGCTCGGGGTCAAGACCAATGTCGGCGGGGTGGGCATCGCCATGCTGCTGCTGATGGCGGCCCGGCTTTACATGCTCAAGCACAACAAGCTGCCCAAGCTGACCGAACTGGGCGTGGAGTACTGGGGTGCCATGTACATCCCGGTGGTGGTGGCCATGGCGGCGCAGCAGGACATGGTCTCGGCCTTGCGCGGAGGCCCCGTGGCGGTGTTGTCGGCGATCGCGGCGGTGGCCGTGTGCGCGGTGGTGATCGCCCTGATCAACCGGGCCGAGGTGCTTGACCCGGAGGCGCCCGATGCGGCGCAGCTGCACAACCCGCTTGTGGCCGACCAGGAGTGACACCATGCTCGACATTCTCGAAAAAGCCGCGCTTCACAATGGCCTGGTCACCGCCTTTGCGGTGGTGGGTCTGATCGTTCTGCTGGCCGGGCAGATCTCCAAACACCTGACTTTCGGCCGCGTGCACGGCTCGGCCATCGCCATCGTCATCGGCCTGGGCCTGGCCTACTGGGGCGGCACCCAGACCGGTGGGCACAAGGGGCTGGCCGACCTGTCCTTGTTCGGCGGCATCGGCCTCATGGGCGGCGCCATGCTGCGCGACTTCGCCATCGTGGCCACGGCCTTTGAGGTGCAGCCGCTGGAGGCGCGCAAGGCCGGCCTGATCGGGGTCGTGGCCCTGCTGCTGGGTACCGTGCTGCCCTTCATCGTGGGGGCCGCCATTGCCTGGGGCTTCGGGTACTCGGATGCCGTGAGCATGACCACCATCGGTGCGGGTGCCGTCACCTACATCGTGGGGCCGGTCACCGGGGCCGCCATCGGCGCCAGTCCCGATGTGATGGCCCTCAGCATTGCCACCGGCCTGGTGAAGGCCATCCTCGTGATGGTCGGCACGCCCATGGCGGCGCGCTTTCTGCGCCTCAAGACACCGCGATCCGCCATGGTCTTCGGTGGCCTGGCCGGCACGGTCAGCGGCGTGTCCGCCGGGCTGGCCGCCACCGACCGCAAGCTGGTGCCCTATGGCGCACTGGTGGCCACCTTCCACACCGGCCTGGGCTGTCTGCTCGGCCCCTCGCTGCTGTTTTTTGCCACCAAAGCCCTCGTGGGCTGAGCCCTTGCCATGGAACACAAACACTGGAACACCCAACAAAGCAACCGTCGGTTGCGGCAGACCCGAGCGGCCGAGGCGCTGGGCCCGCAACTGCAGGGCAAGACCGTGGCGGCCCCCGCCATCGGCACCCTGCTGCATGCGGTCATCGAACCCGGTGACCGGGTCTGCCTGGAAGGCAACAACCAGAAGCAGGCCGACTTTCTGGCCCGGGCGCTGACCCAGCTCGACCCGGCCCGGGTGCACGACCTGCACATGGTGCAATCGGTGCTGGCCCTGCCCGAGCACCTGGACCTGTTCGAGAACGGCATCGCTTCGCGGCTCGATTTCTCCTTTTCGGGGCAGCAGGCCGGGCGACTGGCCAAGATGGTGTCGGCGGGCCAGTTGCGCATCGGGGCCATCCACACCTACCTGGAGCTGTTTGCGCGCTACTTTGTCGACCTCACGCCACGGGTCTCGCTGGTCTGCGCCCAGTCGGCCGATGCCCAGGGCAACCTCTACACCGGCCCCAACACCGAAGACACGCCCGCCATCGTCGAAGCCACCGCCTTTCGCCGTGGCATCGTCATCGCCCAGGTCAATGAGCTGGTGGACGCCGTGCCCCGGGTGGACATCCCGGGCGACTGGGTCGACTACGTGGTGCTGGCGCCCAAGCCCAATTTCATCGAGCCCCTGTTCACCCGCGACCCGGCTCAGATCAGCGAGATCCAGGTGCTGATGGCCATGATGGCCATCAAGGGCCTGTACGCCGAGTACGGCGTGCAGCGCCTCAACCACGGCATCGGTTTTGACACCGCGGCCATCGAGCTGCTGCTGCCCACCTATGGCGAGTCGTTGGGCCTCAAGGGCAAGATCTGCAGCCACTGGGCGCTCAACCCCCACCCGGCCCTGATCCCGGCCATCGAAGCCGGCTGGGTCCAGAGCGTGCACTCGTTTGGTTCCGAACTGGGCATGGAAGACTACATCCGCGCCCGCTCCGATGTGTTCTTCACCGGGCCGGATGGCAGCATGCGCAGCAACCGGGCCTTCAGCCAGGCGGCCGGCCACTATGCCTGCGACATGTTCATCGGCAGCACGCTGCAGATCGACCTCAACGGCCACAGCTCCACCGCCACCCTGGGCCGCATCTCGGGCTTTGGCGGCGCCCCCAACATGGGCGCCGATGCGCGGGGCCGACGCCATGTGTCGCCGGCCTGGCTCAAGGCGGGTGCCCAGGCCCGGCAGGGGCGGGGCGGCGTGGCCGCCATGCCGCGCGGCCAGAAGCTGGTGGTGCAGATTGTCGAAACCTTTCGCGAACACATGCAGCCGGCCTTTGTGGATCGGCTCGACGCCTGGCAACTGGCCGAGCAGGCCGGCATGGAGATCCCGCCCGTGATGATCTATGGCGACGATGTGACCCACATCCTCACCGAAGAGGGCATTGCCAACCTGCTGCTGTGCCGCAGCGACGAGGAGCGCGAGCAGGCCATCCGCGGCGTGGCGGGCTACACCCCCATCGGCCTGGGGCGGGACCGCCGCATGGTCGAGAACCTGCGCGACCGCGGCGTGATCCGGCGCGCCCAGGACCTGGGCATCGACCAGCGCGATGCCACGCGCAACCTGCTGGCGGCGCGCTCCATGCGCGACCTGGTGCGGGCCTCGGGCGGCCTCTACCAGCCACCCAAGCGCTTCCGCAACTGGTAATGCGAATCCCACTGCCAACAAGGTCAACACCATGAGCATTCCCCACGGGCTTGAAGCCCTCCATTTTTCGTTCACCGGCACGCAGCCCGCGGGCCGCTTTGCGCCCGTGCTGGTCGGCGTGGTCGGCTCGGGCAACCTCGAAGTGCTGATCGAGCCCCTGGCTGCCGGCGACGGCGCGGCCCCCGGCGCTGCCGGCGAATGCCGCCTCGAGGTCAGCACCTCGGCTCGCGGCTTCGCCCCGATCTGGCGTGCCGTAGCCGAAGACTTCCATGCCCGCCACCCCCTGGGCGGCGTGCGCATTTCCATCAACGACATGGGGGCCACGCCTGCCGTGGTCAACCTGCGGCTGGACCAGGCCGTGGCCCAGATGCGGAGCGCCCAGCCATGAGCCTTGCCAACCCCCTGCAGGCGAGCTTCGCCGAATCCACCGCCCGCGAGCGCGTGCTGCAATTGCTGGATGCGGGCAGCTTCACCGAGATCCTCGGCCCCTCGGCCCGCGTCATGAGCCCCCACCTGGGTCAGTTGGGCGTGCCCTCGTCGTTTGACGATGGCGTGATCGTGGGCGAAGGCCGGCTGGGCGGCCAGCCCGTGCTGGTGGCCGCCCAGGAGGGCGAGTTCATGGGCGGCGGCGTGGGCGAGGTGCATGGCGCCAAGCTCGTGGGCCTGTTCCAGCGCGCGCTGCGCCAGCGACCCGCTGCCGTGCTGGTGCTGGCCGAGTCGGGCGGGGTGCGCCTGCACGAAGCCAATGCCGGCCTGATTGCCGTGTCCGAAGTCATGCGTGCCCTGCTGGCCACGCGCTCAGCCGGCATCCCCACGCTGATGTTGATCGGGGGCGCCAATGGTTGCTTTGGCGGCATGGGCCTGGTGGCCCGCTGCGCCGACCACGTGCTGATGAGCGACGCCGCCCGCCTGTCCATGTCAGGCCCCGAGGTCATCGAGTCGTCGCATGGCGTGGAAGAGTTCGACGCCAAGGACCGAGCCGGGGTGTGGCGCACCACCGGCGGCAAGCACCGCTACCTGACCGGCGATTGCGATGAGCTGGTGGACGACAACATCGGTGCCTTCCGCGAAGCTGCGCTGCACCGGCTGGGCCAGTCCCGCCCCGTGACGCTGGAGGCGCTGGAACAAGAACACGCCTTGCTGGCCGCCCGCCTGGCCGAGCACGGTGACTGCGCCGATGCGGTGGACATCTGGCGCCGCCTGGGCATCACCGATGCGCCATCGGTGGTCAACCTCGATGCGGCCGAGCTGCGCGCCCTCAAACACCTTGCCCAAGAAGGAGCCCAGCCATGATCTGGACCGATCTGCTTCAAAGCCTGTTCGGGGCGCAGCACCAGGTGCGCCGCGAAGGCGAGCTGTTGCGCGGCACCGCCGAGCTCGACGGCCAGACCCTGGCCGTGGTCGGAACCACCGACCATGCTGCCATCGGCGTCGAGCTGGCCCTGGCCCAGGCCCGTGCGGTGCTCGACACCGTGCGCGACCACCCTGGCCGCCCCATCCTGCTGTTGGTCGACACCCAGGGCCAGCGCCTGCGCCGGCGTGACGAGTTGCTGGGCATCAATCGCTACATGGCCCACCTGGGCCTGTGCATCGAGCTGGCCCGCCAGCGCGGTCACCGCGTGATCGGGCTGGTGTACGACCAGGCGCTGTCGGGCGGCTTCATCACCTCGGGCCTGATCGCCGACGCCTGCTATGCCCTGCCCGAGGCCGAGATCCGCGTCATGCGCCTGCCGGCCATGGCGCGGGTGACCAAGATCGACGAGTCGCGCCTGGCGGCGCTGGCCGAGTCCAACCCCGTGTTTGCCCCCGGGGTCGAAAACTACGTGGCCATGGGCGGCGTGCAGGCCTTGTGGCGCGGTGATCTGGCGGCGCAGCTGCGCGCTGCGCTGGTCCAGGCCCCGACCACGGATGAGCGCGCCCGCGATGGGGCACAGCGCGGCGGCCGGCGGCTGGCCGCCGAGGTCGCCCGCCGCGTGGCGCAGGCCTGACCCCACGCAGGAGTCGGTCATGCTGCAAATCGAACGCAACAGCCTGGTCTGGCCCACGCCCGAGGGCTGGTCCACACTGCAGGCCCAGGCCTGCCCCGACCCGGTCGCCCAGGCGGTCGTCCAACACTGGCATGCGCAGCGCCTGCCCCTGGTGGTGGGGCGGCAGACCGGCCCGCTGTCCCAGGACGGGGTCACCCTGGGCCTGCCGGCGCCCGCCGAATGGGAGCGGCGCCGGCTCACCTTCACCTTGCCGGTCCGTCAACTGGCCTACAGCGGCCGCTTTCCGAGCCTGTCGGAGGCCACCTTGCGGCAACGCTGGCGACGCCGGGCGCAGGCCCTGGATCAGGCGCTGGGCCGCTGCCTGGATCACGCGGCGGGCGCGGTGCAGGTCTATGGCTCCTTTGGCTGGCAGAGCCTCACGGGCCTGCGCTACCTGCGCGAATCGTCCGACCTCGACCTGCGCCTGGCGGTGCCCGATCTCTCGGCCGCCGAGGCGGTGGTCCGCCTGCTGGCCACGGAGCGCCTGCCCTGCCGCATCGATGGCGAGCTGGTGTTTCCCAGCGGCTGGGCAGTGGCCTGGCGTGAGCTGGGCCAGTTGCTCGATGGCCAGGTACCCCAGGTGCTGGCCAAGCGGCTCGATGGCATTGCGTTGATCGGGCTCGACCCACTGCAGCTGCGGGCCGAGGCCCTGCCGGCCTGACGCCATGTCCTTGCTCGATTCTTCAAACCCATCGCTGGACGCTGCCGCCGCCCGGCTGGCCCGCGAGGCCGTGCGCGCCCTTTACGCCGAACTGGTGCTTGAGCCCAAGCCCGGCCTGGTCTCGCTGCGCGACAACGGCAGCCACCATGACATGGATGCCAGTCATTTTGTGCGCAGCCTGTTTGCTTTGCGCCACTACTTTGCCCACATGGTGCGCGCCGGCGCCCGCCACGCGGCCTTCGATGAACTGCAAGCCCTGGGCCTGCAGGCCGAGGCCCGCATGCTGCGCGCCACAGGCGGCGTCAACACCCACCGTGGGGCGGTGTTCTGCCTGGGCCTGCTGTGTGCCAGTGCGGGCTGGCGCGTGGCCCGGGGCCTGCCCCTCAGCAGCGAAGGCCTGCGAAGCACCCTGCGCCAGGCTTGGGGCACAGCCTTGCGTGAGCGCGCGGCCCAGGCGCGCCAGCGCCCCCCGGCCTCAAATGGCCAGCGTGCCGCCCGCGAGCACGGCCTGCGCAGCGCGGGCGACGAGGCCGCGCTGGGCTTTCCGGTGTTGTTCGAGCACAGCCTGCCGGCGCTGCGCCAGGCGTTGAGCCTGGGCTGGCCAGATCGCCGGGCCCGGGTGCAGGCCTTGTTCACCACCCTGGCGGTGCTGGACGACACCAACCTGGTCCACCGCGGCGGCCTCGAGGGCTTGCACTTTGCGCGCCAGCAGGCCCGTCGCTTTCTGGCGCAAGGGGGGGCGCAGGGGGCCGCCTGGCCTGAGCGGGCGCGGGCCCTCCATGCCGAGTTCGTGGCGCGCCGCCTCTCGCCCGGCGGCGCCGCCGACCTGTTGGGCGCCGCCTGCTGGCTGCAGGCCGTGACCACCTCCTGCCCGGTGCCCGCGCCGGTGCCCCGGGCCGTGCTGGCGGGCCTGGCGGGCTTGGTATGAGCTACGCCGTGCTGTTCCCCGGTCAGGGCAGCCAGCACCCCGACATGCTGCCCTGGCTGGAGGCTGAGCCCGCTGCCGCCGAGCCCTTGCGGGCCCTGGCGCAGCACCTGGGCCCCGATTGGCGCGCCCGGCTGGGCCAGCCCGAAGAACTGTCGCGCAACCGCTTTGCGCAGGTGCTGGTCACCGGGGTGTCGCTGGCCGCCTGGTCGGCCGTGGCCACTCACCTGGCCGAGGGGCCGGCCATCGTGGCCGGCTACAGCGTGGGTGAGCTGGCGGCCGTGGCCTGTGCCGGGGCTTTCGATCCGGGCACCGCGATCGACCTGGCTGCTCAGCGGGCCCGGGCCATGGATGCTGCTGCTGGCAGCGTGTCGGGTGGGCTGTTGTCGGTGTCGGGCCTGCACCAGGACCGCATCGCCCTGCAGCTGGCGGGGCAGGGCCTGGAGGTGGCCATCCGCATCGCGCCGGACCACCTCATCCTGGCGGGCGAGACGGCGCGGCTGCAGCAGGCCGAGGGGCTGCTGACGGCGGCGGGCGGGCACTGCAAGCCGCTGCCCATCCGCATCGCCTCGCATTCGTCGGCCATGCGGGCCGCTGCCGGGGCTTTTGCCCAGACCCTGGGCGGCACCGCCTGGCAAGCCCTGCGCTGCCCGGTCGCGGCCAATGCCACGGGCACGGCCTTGCGCCGGGTCGAGCAGATGCGGCCCGCCTTGAGCCAGCAGATCGACCACCCGGTGCTGTGGTCCGCCTGCCTGGAAGCCATCGCCGAGCGCCGGGTCGAGCGCGTGATCGAGATCGGCCCCGGCCGGGCCTTGAGCGCCATGTGGTCGCGCCAGCACCCCGACGTACCCGTGCGGGCGCTGGAGGATTTCCGCTCGCCGCAAAGCGCTGCCGCGTGGTTGGGTGCCTGACGCCGCTGCTGGCACGGCGGCCCGCCCCAGCGTGTCATACTGCCGGCGCCGCGGCCTTGTGCCCTGGCGGCCCCTGGTTTTCTCTTCATTGCGCCGTCTTTGTTCATGTCGACCCCTACCCGGCCTTCGCACCCCCCTGGCTTCATGGTGCTGCACGGCAACCGCCTGGAAGACCTGCGCGATCTGCTGGTGCAGTTTCTGCGCACCCAGCCGCTGGCGCCTCTGGCGCCCGAGGTGCTGCTGGTGCAGAGCGCCGGCATGAAGCACTGGCTGGAGGTGTCGCTGGCCGACGACGCGGCCCTGGGCATTTTTGCCGCCACCCGCATGGAGCTGCCCAGCGGCTTTCTTTGGCAGGTTTACCGCCAGGTGCTGGGCGCCGACCAGGTGCCCACCCACATGCCCTTCGACAAGTCCAGCCTGGTGTGGCGCCTGATGCGCCTGCTGCCGGCGCTGATCGAGCAGCGCCCGGTGTACCAGCCGCTGCAGCGTTACCTCAGCGAGGCCCCGGACGGGCGCAAGCTTTACCAACTGGCCCTGCAACTGGCCGATGTGCTGGACGGCTACCAGAGCTACCGTGCCGACTGGCTGGCCGCCTGGGCCCAGGGCCGCGACGTGCTGACCCAGCCGCAGGGCCCCGATCTGCCGCTGGACCCGGCCCAGGCCTGGCAGCCGGCGCTGTGGCGCGACCTGCGCCGCGACGTGGGCGAAGCGCTGGCCGAGGCCTCGCGCGCGGCGGTGCACGCGCGTTTCATGGCGCGCCTGCAGCAACTGAGCCGCGGCGGCGAGCGCCCGGCCGGCCTGCCCGAGCGCATCGTGGTGTTCGGCATCTCGTCGCTGCCGCACCAGGCGGTCGAAGCCCTGGCCGCGCTGGGCCAACTGAGCCAGGTGCTGATGCTGGTGCACAACCCCAGCCAGTATTACTGGGGCGATCTGGTCGAGGGACATGCCCAGCTGCGCCAGCAACTGCGGCGGCGCCAGCGCGTCAAGCCGGCCCAACTGGAGGCGGCCCAGGCCGCCCGTCCGGGGCACCCGCTGCTGGCCTCGTGGGGCAAGCAGGGGCGCGACTACCTGCACATGCTCGACGAGTTCGACAACGTCGAGGGCTATCGCCACCGCCTGGTGCGCGTCGAGGCCTTTGTCGATCCGCTCGACGACCTGGCCCAGCCCACCCAGCTGGCCCAGCTGCAGTCGGGCATGTTGAACTTGCAGACCCCGATCGAGCCCTGGGCGCTGCGGCCAGACGACCACTCGATCACCCTGGTCACCTGCCATTCGGCACAGCGCGAGGTCGAGGTCCTGCACGACCAGTTGCTGGCCTGGTTCGAGGCCGACCCGGCCTTGCGCCCGCGCGACGTGATGGTCATGGTGCCCGACATCGCCGTGTTCGCGCCCCACATCCAGGCCGTGTTCGGCCGCTTTGCGCCCGGCCAGCCGCGCCACATCCCGTACTCGGTGGCCGACCGCTCGCCGCGCCAGTCGCCCATCGTGCAGGCGTTGCAGGCGCTGCTGTCACTGCCGCAGTCGCGCGTCACCCTGTCGGACTGGCTGGGCCTGTTCGAGGTGCGGGCCTTGCGCCAGCGCTTTGGCCTGGGCGAGGTCGAGGTGGACGAACTGCACACCTGGCTGCAGCAGGCCGGTGTGCGCTGGGGCCTGGACGAGCCGCATCGCCGCCGCTTTGGCCTGCCGCCCGGGGTGGCGGGCGCCGGGCACAACACCTGGGCCTTTGGCCTGCGCCGGCTTCTGCTGGGCTATGCGCTGGGCGAGGGCCGCGGTGACGGCGGGCAGGTGTGGGCCGAGACCCTGGCCCAGCCCGCGCTCAGCGGGCTGGACGCGGCGGTGGCCGATGCCTTGCTCGATGGGGTGGACGCCATCACCGAGACCCTGGAGGCCCTGGCGCATGAGCGGCCCGCCGCCGAATGGGGGCAGGTGTTCCGCGGCGTGGTCGAGCGTTTCTTCGAGGCTGCTGACGAGGCCGAATCCCGCCAGATCGACGCCCTGCTGGCCCCGCTGGAGGCCTGGCTGCAGGCCTGCGAACAGGCCGGCCTGGACAGCCCGCTGCCGCTGGAGGTGGCGCGCGAGCATTGGTTGTCGCAATTGCAGGAGGGGGGCCTGCAGCAGCGCTTTCTGGGCGGTGGGGTGCAGTTCGGCACCCTGATGCCCATGCGCTCGATCCCTTTCCGGGTGGTGTGCCTGCTGGGCATGAACGATGGCGACTACCCGCGCCAGACGGCGCCGCGCGACTTCGACCTGATGGCCAGCAGTTGGCGCGCCGGGGATCGCTCGCGGCGTGAAGACGACCGTTACCTGTTTCTGGAAGCCTTGCTGTCGGCCCGCGACCGCCTCTACCTGAGCTGGCAGGGCCACCGCGCCACCGACAACGCCGAGCGACCGCCTTCGGTGCTGGTGGCGCAGTTGATCGAGCACCTGCACAGCGGCTGGCAGCCCGCGCGCGAGCCCCGGCAGCAGCCCTTGCAGCCGTTTTCCGAGGCGTACTTCCGGGCCGGCTCGGGCTTTCGCACCTATGACAGTGACTGGGCCCAGGCCCACCAGGTGAATGCGGGCGTGCCGGTGGCCGAGCACGCGTTGCCGCCTGAAGCCTGCGCTGTGCCCTTGCCTGACCCCTTGAGCCTGCACGCGCTGCGCCAGTTGCTGCGTCAGCCGGTCGAGGTGTTTTTCAAGGCCCGCCTGGGCGTGGTGCTGGCCGAACTCGACGAGGCCGGCGAAGACACCGAGCCCTTTGCCCTCGATGGCCTGGACAAATACCTGGCCGGCCAGTCGGTGCTGGAGGCCGTCGACCCCGAGCAGGCGCTGGCCGAGCTGCCCCTGCGCGGCCTGCTGCCCCTGGCCGCCTTCGGGCAGCGCGACCTGCTTGAATTGCACGGCCGCGTCGCCGTGGTGCAGGAGCGCCTGGCCCCCTGGGCCGAGCGCTACCCCCAGCCCGTGCCCGCGCAGGCCATCGACCTGCTGGTGGACGGCCTGCGGCTGCAGGACCAGCTCAGCGGCCTGTTCGGCCCCGATGACGCATCAGCGCCCGCCGAAGGCCTCTGGCCCGGCCCTTGTCTGCAGCGGGTGCAGCGCCCAGGCGCGGTGCTGCAAGGCAAAGGCAAGGAGCAGGGCGCCCGGGTCGAGGTGTTGGCGGCGGTCTGGGTCAACCACCTGGCCGGCTGCGCCCAGGGCCTGGCGCTCACCAGCACCGTGCTGGGCCTGGACGGGCAGATCGTGCTGCGTCCGCTGGCGCCCGCGCAGGCGCTGGCCATCCTGAGCGGCCTGGTGCAGGTCTACCGGGCCGCCTGGGCCCGGCCCCTGCCGGTGGCCTGCCTCAGCGCCTGGGCCTATGACCAGGCCCTGCGCCGGGGCAAGGACGAGGCCCAGGCCCATGAGCTGGCCCGCGCCGCCTACGAAGGCGACTACCAGCGCGAGGGCGAAGCCGCACGCTCGCCCTACCTGCAACGCTGCTTCCAGGGCTATGCCGAGCTGCAGGCCGAACTGCCGCACTGGGCCGAGGCCTTGTACGGCGAACTGGCCCGGCACCTGCACCTGGGCCCGCTGGGAGACCCCGCATGAGCACGCCCATCGATCTGAACCCAGGCCCCGCGCTGCAGCGCCTGGACCCCTTGAGCATGCCGCTGCAAGGCCTGCAGGTGATCGAGGCCTCGGCCGGCACCGGCAAGACCTGGACCGTGGCCGCCCTGTACGTGCGCCTGGTGCTGGGCCACACCGAGGCCGGGCTGAGCGCCGAGCGGGCGCTGTTCCCGCCGCAAATCCTGGTGATGACCTTCACCGACGCCGCCACCGCCGAGCTGCGGGGCCGGGTGCGCGAGCGCCTGGCCCAGGCCGCGCGCTGCTTTGCCGACACCGAAGCCGGGCGGGCCCAGGCCGACGACTTTCTGCTCAGCCTGCGCGAGCAGGTGCCCGAGGCGGAGTGGCCGGCCTGTGCCGCCCGGCTCGACATCGCGGCCCAGTGGATGGACGACGCCGCCATCTTCACCATCCACGGTTGGAGCAGCCGCATGCTGCGCCAGCACGCCTTTGACAGCGCCAGCCTGTTCGAGCAGGAGCGGGTGGAAGACGGCGATGCCCTGCGCCTGGCGGCCGCACAAGACTATTGGCGGCGCTGGTGCTACCCGCTGGCGCTGGCGCAGATCGGTGCCATCACCCCGCTGGGGGGCACGCCCCAGGCCCTGCTGGAGCGCCTGCAGCCGCTGTGGGCCCTGGCCGAACGCACCCCCGGCGGGGCCCCCTATGCCGGCCCCGAGCCCGATGCCCTGGTGGCCCGCTGGGCGCAGTGGCAGGCCCGGCGCGAACCCCTGGAGGCCCGGGCCCGCGCGGGCTGGACGCCCGAGCTGGTGCAGGCGGTGGGCGATGCGGCGGCGGCCAAGCAGCTCAAGAATTACCGCCCCGACTGGCTGGCCGGCTGGCTGGCCCAGATGGCGGCCTGGGTGCAGGGCGAGGGTATCAAGCTCGAGGTGCTGGAGCGCTTTGCGCTGCCCCGCCTGGTCGAAAAAGGCTGGGCCCAGGCCGAGGCGCACGCGGCCTTGGCCGACATCGAGGCCTTGTGCCTGCACTTGCAGGCCGAGCCCGACATCGGCCCCGACTGGCTGGCCCACGCGGCACGTGAGATCGGCGCCGCCTACCAGGCGGCCAAGGCCCGGCAGGCGCAGTTCGATTTCTCCGACCTGCTGCAGCGCCTTTACCACGCGCTGCAGGCCCCCGATGGCCGCCTGGCGGCCGCCATCCGGCAGCAGTTCCCGGTGGCCCTGGTGGACGAGTTCCAGGACACCGACCCCTGGCAGTACGGCGCGCTGGCCCGCATCTACCAGGGCCCCGAGGCCCAGACCCTGGGCACCGGCCTGGTCATGATCGGCGACCCCAAGCAGGCCATCTACAGCTTCCGCGGGGCGGATCTGGCCACCTACCTGCAGGCCCGGGCCCAGGCCCAGGCCATCCACACCCTGTCGGGCAATTTCCGCTCCACCCGGGGCGTGGTGGCCGCGGTCAACCACATCTTCTCGCGCCTGGAAGCCCCTTTTGGCGCGGTGCCCTTCGACCGCGTGGAAGCCCGCAACCCCAAGGTGCAGCCGCTGCAGTGCGCCGGGCAGGCCCAGCCGGCCCTCACCGTGTGGTGGCAGTCGCGGGCCGAGCCGGCCACCAAGTCGGCCCTGTTGAACGACATGGCCGCCCTGTTTGCCAGCCAGATGGTGCGCCTGTTGCAGCAGGGCGTGGCCCAGCCGGGCGACATGGCGGTGCTGGTGCGCAATGGCCACGAGGCCCAGGCCATCCGCGCCGAGCTGGCGCGCCGCGGGGTGCGCAGCGTCTACCTGTCTGACCGCGACAGCGTCTATGCCACCCCCGAGGCCCACGAGCTGTGGCGCATCCTGCGCGCCGTGGCCCAGCCGCGCTCCGTCAGCGCGGTCAAGGCCGCCTTGCTGACCCGGCTGTGGGGCCTGTCCTGGCCCGCCCTGGAGGCCTTGCTGCGTGACGAAGACGCCTGGGATGCCTTGATCGACCAACTGCACGCCTGGCAGAAGGTGTGGCAGCAGCAGGGCGTGCTGCCGCTGCTGCACCGCTGCCTGCATGAGCTGCAGGTGCCGCGCCGCCTCATGGACCCCAGCTTGGCCGCGGCCTCACCGGAAGGCCCGCAGGGCGAGCGTCGCCTCACCAACCTGCTGCACCTGGGCGACCTGCTGCAGCAGGCCAGCCAGGGCCTGCAGGGCGAGGGCGCCCTGATCCGCCACCTGGAGGCCCAACTGCGCGATCCGCGTGCCAGCGGTGAGGCCGCCCAGACCCGGCTCGAAAGCGATGCCCATCTGGTGCAGGTGGTCACCCTGCACAAGTCCAAGGGCCTGCAGTACCCGCTGGTGTTCCTGCCCTTTGCGGCGGGCTTTCGCGAGGACAGCAGTGGCGACGAAACGGCCGATGCCCTGCGCCTGGCCGAGGACGTGCGCCTGCTCTATGTGGCCCTGACCCGTGCCGAGCAGGCCCTGTGGCTGGGGGTGACCCCGGTGAAGGGCGACCTGGACGGCAAGAGCCCGCGGCTGCGCAGTGCCCTGTCGCGCCTGTTGGGGCGCCAGGGCCCGGGTGACCTGGACGCCGCCCTGCAGGCCTGGGCCCAGTGCCCCGACATTGCTGTGCAGCCGGCCCCGGCGCCCGACGATCAGGCCTACACACCGGCGGCCGCCGAGCCTGCCCACCAGCCCGCCCTTCAGGCCCGTCGGGCCCTGCGCAGCGGCTGGTGGACGGCCAGCTTCAGTGCCCTGACCCGCGAGCTGATCCCCTTCGGCGCTGAGTCGGCGCTGCCCCCGTCGGAGCGAGAGACCCGCCTGGAAGACGCCCAGGCCGACAGCCTGCCGCTGCTCAGCCCCGAACTGGCGGCCACCGACACCGGGCAGGTCAGCCTGCCCGGCGCCTGGGATGAGTTTCCGGCCGGCAGCCGCTACGGCACTTTGCTGCATGACCTGCTGGAGTGGCAGGCCCAGCGCGGCTGGCCGATCGCCAGGTCTGCAGAAGATGGGGGCGATGGGGCTGAACTTGAGCGTGAGTGGGCTGCCCTGCTGGCCCGCCAGGCCCTGGCCCTCAAACTCGACGAGACCCAGGCCGCCGCGCTGGCGCCCTGGGTGCAGCAACTGGTCCGCGCCGAGCTGCATTGGCCCGGCAACGCCCAGCCCCTGGTGCTGGGGGCCCTGGCGCCAGCACAGTACTGGGCCGAAATGGCCTTCAGCCTGCCGGTGCGCTCGCTGTCGGCGCAGGCGCTTGATGCCCTGATCCGCCAGCGCGTGCTGCCGGGCCAGCCCCGGCCTGCCCTGCAGCCGCGCCAGCTCGAGGGCATGCTCACCGGCTTCATGGACCTGGTGGTCGAACACCAGGGCCGCTACCACGTGCTCGACTACAAATCGAACCGCCTGCCTGACTACGCCCCGCACACCCTGGCCCAGGCGGTGCTCGCGCACCGCTATGACATGCAGTACAGCCTGTACCTGCTGGCGCTGCACCGCCTGCTCAAGTGGCGCCTGCCCGGCTACAGCCCGCAGCGCCACCTGGGCGGGGCGATCTACCTGTTTGCGCGGGGCATCGACCAGCCCGGTCAGGGCGTGTTCTTCGAGCGCCCGCCGCACGAACTCATCGAATCGCTGGACCAGGCCTTCGCGGCGCCCGCGCCCGGCCCCCGCCAGCCGGAGCTGCCTGCATGACGACCTCACCCCTCGCCAGCCTGGCCCAGGCCACCCCCTTGAACCGGCTGGATCTGGCCCTGGCCGCCTTCTTGCAGCAGGCCCAGCCCAGCGAAGACCCGCGCCATTCCTGGCTGGCCGCGTTGGTCAGCCACCAATACGGCCGCGGCCATGCCTGCCTGGACCTGGCCGCCTTGCAGCGCGAGCCTGGCCCCACCCTGGGCTGGGAGGCGCAGGCCCTGCAGGCGCTGCCCGCCGAGCTGACCGACTGGGTTGCGGCCGCCGACAGCCTGCCCTGGGTGCACGGCCCTTGCAGCCCCCTGGTGCGTGAGGGACAACGCCTGTACCTGCGGCGCAACTGGGAGGCCGAGCAGGCCATCCGCCAGAGCATCGAGGCGCGCCTGGCCCTGCCGCCCAAGGCCCCGGTTGGCCTGGCCCAGGCCTTGGCCCAGCTGTTCCCGCCCGATGCGGCGGTGCCCGGGCCCGATTGGCAGAAGGTGGCTTGCGCCCTGGCCGCGCGCCAGCGCCTGACCCTGGTCACCGGCGGGCCCGGCACCGGCAAGACCACCACTGTGGTGCGCCTGCTGGCCTTGCTGCAGTCGCATGCGCGGGCCCAGCATGGCCGGCCCTTGCGTGTGGCCCTGGCCGCGCCCACGGGGAAGGCGGCGGCGCGCCTGGGCGAGTCGATCGCCTCGGCCATCGCTTCGCTGCCCGAGGCGCTGCGCGCCGACATCCCCGCCCAGGCCGCCACATTGCACAAGCTGCTGCAGGTGCGCCCGGGCGGCGGCACGGCGGCGCCGGTGCCCGCGCTGGCGCTGGACCTGGTGGTGGTGGACGAGGCCTCGATGATCGACCTGGAGATGATGGCCCGCCTGCTGCGCGCCGTGCCCCTGCACGCCAGCGTGATCCTGTTGGGTGACAAGGACCAGTTGGCCTCGGTCGAGGCCGGCGCGGTGATGGGACAGCTGTGCCACGGCGCCCAGGCGGGCCGCTACAGCGCGGCCACCGTGGCCTGGCTGGCCGAGGTGGCGGGCGTGGACCTGGGGCCCTGGCAGGGCGATGGCGGCGTGCTGGCCCAGCAGACAGTGATGCTGCGCCACAGCCGCCGCTTTGCCGGCGACAGCCCCATCGGGCAGTGGGCGCGGGCCGTGAATGCGGGCGATGTCGTCACGGTGCGTCAGCTCTGGCAGCAGGCCCCGGTGGCGGGGCGCAGCAGCGACTCGGTGCAGCGCCTGCAGCCGCGACCGGGGGGCGACCCGGCCTTGGCCCCGCTGTGGCGCCAGGGCTGGCAGCCCTGGCTGGACGCCCTGGCGCCCATCGGCCCGGGCGGCAGCAGCGATGCCCAGGCCTTGCAGGCGCTGACGGCGCTGGCCCGCTTCCAGGTGCTGTGTGCGGTGCGCGAAGGGGCCTGGGGCGTGCAGGCGCTGAACCGGCGCATTGCGCTGGCGCTGGGCTTTCCACCCGAGGGCTGGTACCCGGGCCGCCCGGTGATGGCCACCCGCAACGATTACGCACTCAAGCTCATGAACGGCGACATCGGCCTGTGCCTGCCCCATGCCAAGGGTTTGCGGGTGGCTTTCCCCGACGGGGCAGGGGGGGTGCACTGGGTGCAGCCCTCGCGCCTGGACGCGGTGGAGAGCGTGTTCGCCATGACGGTGCACAAGTCGCAGGGCTCGGAGTTCGAGCATGTCTGCCTGGTGCTGCCCGAACAGCCCGTGGCCGTGCTGACACGCGAGCTGCTCTACACCGGCATCACCCGAGCCAAGACCCGGCTGACCCTGGCGGTGCCGGCCGTGCCGGTGCTGATGCGGGCGGTGGAGCGCCAGATCGTGCGCAGCGGCGGCTTGGCGATGTAGTGCTTTTCAAGCAGGGGGGGTGAAGCGCTGCAGCAGCTCAGCCAGCGGCATGGGCCGCGCCAGCAGGTAACCCTGCACATACTGGCCACCACAGGCACGCACCCGCTTGAGCTGGGTGGCGGTTTCCACGCCCTCCACGATCACCCTCAGGCCCAGGTGCCGGCCCAGGTCCAGGATGGTCCGCACGATGGCTTCGTCGCTGCCTTGGCCACTCGGTCCGTTCGGGGGCTCGCCCAGGCCGCGCACAAAGCTGCGGTCGACCTTCAGGGTGCTCAGCGGCAGTTGCTTGAGCAGCGATAGCGCCGAATGGCCTTGGCCGAAGTCGTCCAGGCTGATCTCGAAGCCGGCGGCGCGCAAGCGCTCCATCACGGCCGTGACCTGGGCCGGTTGCTCCATCACCAGGGTCTCGGTCAGCTCCAGCGAGAGCTGGGCGGGCGCCAGGCCATGGCGGCGCGTGAGGGCCAGCAGCTCTTCGGGCAGGGCATTGCGGTGGAACTCGGGTGAGGCCATGTTCACGTGCACCCGCAGGCCTTTCAGCCCGGCGGCCTCGAGGGTGGCCAGGTCGGCGCAGGCCTGGGCGGCCACCCATTGGCCGATCTGCACGATCAGGTGCGCCTCTTCGGCCAAAGGGATGAACACATCGGGCGGCACCAACTGCCCATCGGCGCGGCGCCAGCGCACCAGGGCTTCGATGCCGTGCAAGCGCCCGCTGTCCTGGTCGAAGATGGGCTGGTGGTGCAGGAAGAGCTCCTGCTGCTGCAGGGCCAGGTGCAGGTCCTGCGCCATCTTCAGGCGTTGCATGAGCGTGCTTTGCTGTTCGGCCAGGGCATGCGGGTTGGTCTGCGAGAAAAAGTCGCTGCCATCGCGCCCGTTTTGCTTGATGCGGTACATGGCCGCGTCGGCGCTGCGCAGCAGCTCGGGGGGCGTGCGCCCGTTCTCCGGGAACAAGCTGATGCCTACGCTGGCGCTCAGGCTCAGCTCCACGCCCTCGTGCAACATGGGGCGCCGGGCGGCCTGGCGCACCCGCTCTGCCGCCTCGGCAAAGGCCTGCAGGTCGGCGCCGGGCAGCAGCAGGGCAAATTCATCGCCGCCCAGGCGGCCGGCCGTGGCCCCAACCGGCGCCAGCGCCTGCAGGCGCTGCGCGAATTCGCGCAAGACGGTGTTGCCGGCATCGTGTCCGAAGGCGTCGTTGATGGGTTTGAAGCGGTCCAGGTCGATGAACATCAGGCCGAAATGCTGGCCCAGGGCCTCGGCCTGGCGGCAGGTGGCACCCAGCACCTCGTAGAAGTGGCGCCGATTGGCCAGCCCGGTCAGGCCATCGACCTGGGACAGGTGCAGTACCGTGGCCTGTTGCTCCAGCTTCTGGGCGGTCTGGGCGAGCAGGGCGCCGATGGTGCCCGAGAGCTGGGGCAATTGGGCATCGGGCTGGCGCGCCAGGCTGCTGTAGAACTCCAGCACCCCGGGGCGATGGTCCGACCCATCGCCACTTTGAAAGGTAACCGGAAAGATGTAGCCCGAACGCAGGTGGCTGGCGCGGGCACTGGCGCGCCGCACGAAGTCGGGGTTGGTGCCCATGTTCTCGATCCAGGTGGGCTCGCCGCTTTGCCACACCCGGCCGACCAGCCCTTCGCCCGGGCGCAGCCGCAGCCGCTGGCTGGCCTGGCTGAAGTCGCTCATGTCGTGCTCGCTGGGGTGCCAGAACTGGTGGCAGGCCAGCTGGGGCTGGCCGGCCGGGTCGGTCTCCAGGGCCCAGTAGGCGCCCCAGTCCCAGCCCAGGCTGTTGCACACCCCCTGGATCACGTTGAGGATGGCGCTGCCCAGCGAATGCGAGCCGACCAGGAACTCGGTCAACTCAAAGCCCAGGCGCTCGCGCATCTGGGCATGTTTGAGTTCGGTCACGTCCTGCACGATGCCTTGCTGCAGGTTGGGCTGGGCGGGGTCGGGGGGCAGGGCCGTCATGCGCAGCCAGCGCAGGCCCTGGGTGCGGCTGATCACGCGCAGGTCCAGCACCCAGGGGCGGGCGGCACCCGCCACGAGGTGGGGCAGCAGGCGCACCAGATCGTCCACCACCACATGGGTCAGGCCGTCATCGAGTGGGCCCTCAAGACAGCCCTTGGCGTCGAGAAATTCGGCGGCCTGCGGCGACAGGCTCAGCCAGCCTTCCGCATGGGCCCATTGCCCGAAGCCCGCGGTGGCTTCCAGCGTCGCCGGGATTCGCACGAAGGCGCGCGCCGAGGGGCGAACCAGGGGGCGCGAGAGGGTGGGGGGCGGCATCACCGGGTGGGCAAGGCGGCCGCTCTTTTGGATCGGGTCTGACATGGGGATGGAACTGCTGCAGGGCAGGGCACAGCAGGATCCGTGCCGTGACGCAGTTCGACCGCCCCAGGTGTGGGCATCGGTGCGCCTTCAGGTGGTGCGTTTTGGGGCTGGGTTGCCCATGATTGGTGCAAATGAATTTTTTGGAACCAGATTGGTGCGCCATGGCGCCGCGTCACGGCGGATTCATGCGGGCGTCATGACTGCGTCATGGCGCCGTCATCGCCTCCGGTCCCAATGGCGTCTTCATCCCATCAGGCCGTCCGGACGGCCGTCCAGGCCCACGCGCATGCCCACCGGATTCTCTTTGTTGATCGCGGCCCAGTTCAGCTCCGCCCTGGCCGACAACGCCTTGCTGATCGTCACCATGGCCCTGCTGCAGGAGCAGGGCGTGCCAGGCTGGTGGGCCCCCTTGCTGAAGTTCGCTTTCACGCTGTCGTATGTGGTGCTGGCGCCGGTGGCGGGCCCGCTGGCAGACGCCATGCCCAAGGGCCGCCTGATGGCCTGGATGAACGCCATCAAGGTGCTGGGGGTGTTGGGCCTGTTGGTGGGGGTTCACCCGGTGCTGGCCTATGCCGTGGTCGGCCTGGGGGCCGCAGGGTACGCCCCGGCCAAGTATGGGCTGGTGACCGAGATGGTGCCCGCACGACAGTTGGTGGTGGCCAACAGCTGGATCGAGATCTCCATCGTTTGCGCCGCGCTGCTGGGGGCGGTCACCGGGGGCTTTCTGGTGAGTGCCCTGGTCGCCACATCGGCGGTGGCCACGCAGGCCCGAGAGGCCTTGCTGGCGCTGGGCCTGCCGCTGGATTCGGCCCTGGCCGGTTCGCTGGGGCTGCTGCTTTGTGTGTATGGCCTGGCTGCCGCGCTGCAACTGGGCGTGCCCGACAGTGGCGCCCGCTATGCGCGGCGCGAGATTCACCCCCTGGCCTTGTTGCGCGACTTTGCCGCCAGCAACCGCCTGCTGTGGCGCGACGCCGAGGGCGGCCTGTCGCTGGGGGTGACGACCCTGTTCTGGGGCGTGGGCGCCACGCTGCAGTTTGCGGTGCTGCGCTGGGCCCAGGAGTCACTGCGCCTGCCGCTGGACCAGGCCGCCTACCTGCAGGCCATGGTGGCCGTGGGGGTGGTGCTGGGCGCCGGTGTGGCGGGTCACCGGGTGGCTTTGCACCAGGCGGTGCGGGTGCTGCCAGCCGGGGTGCTGCTGGGGCTGCTGATCGCGGCGGTTTCGCTGACGCAACGTTTTTCCGTAGCCCTGCCCCTGCTGGCGTTGGTGGGGCTGGTGGGGGGGGTGCTGGTGGTGCCCATGAACGCACTGCTGCAGCACCGCGGGCATCAGTTGCTGACGGCCGGGCGCTCGATTGCCGTGCAGGGCTACAACGAGAACCTCAGCATCCTGGTGTTGCTGGCGGGCTATGCCGGCCTGCTGGCGCTGGAGTTGCCCGTGGTGCCCTTGATGGGGGTGTTCGGTCTGCTGATCGCGGCTTGCATGGCGGTGCTGTGGTGGCGCTGCCGACGCCGCCCTTTGGCGCAGCCTGCTGGCTGAAGCCGGGCCGGGCCAGTCCGGTCAGGTGTTCAGAGCGCCAGGCGCGGGGTCGCTGAGGCCGTGCCCGGCTGGGCCAGGGGCCGCCCCTCGGTCAAGGCGTGGTAGAGGCCTTCGATGCGGCTGATGATGCGTTCCCAACTGGCCTGGCAGGCGGCCTCGCGGGCCAGCAGCCCCATCTCGCGCAGGGCCGCCGGATCGGCGGCCAGCTGGGCGGCCAGGCGCACGAATTCGCTCATGTTGCCAAAAGGGGCCAGTGCGCCGTGGCGCCCGGTCTGCACCAGTTGGCTGGCGGCGGCGTAGTCGTAGGCCAGCACCGGCAGGCCGCTGGCCAGCGCTTCGAGGGTGACGTTGCCAAAGGTTTCGGTGACGCTGGGGAACACAAACAGGTCGCCGCTGGCGTAATGGGCGGCCAGGTCGTCGCCATGCCGCATGCCGGCGAACACGGCATCGGGGCAGCGGGCCTGCAGTTCCTTGCGCGAGGGGCCGTCGCCCACCAGCACCAGGCGGGCACGGGGCTGCACCCGGCGAAGGGCCTCGAAGGCCATGGTCAGGGTGCCCAGGTTCTTTTCAGGCGCCAGGCGCCCCACGTGCAGCACCACCAGATCGTCGGGTCCGACGCCCCAGCTCTGGCGCAGGGCAGGGCTGCGCCGTGCCGGGTCGAACAGGCGGGTGTCCACGCCGCGCGACACCACTTCGACGTTGCGAAAGCCATAGTCGGTCAGCTCCTGGCGCAGCCCCTCATCGGGGGTCATGGTGCAGGCCGTGAGGTTATGGAACTTGCGCAGGTAGGCCATGATGGGCTTGTGCAGCCAGCCCATGCCGTAGTGCTTGCTGTAGGCATGGAAGTTGGTGCGAAAGTCGGAGCACACCGGCAGCTTGAGCTGCACCGCCGCCTGCAGGGCCGACCAGCCCATGGGGCCCTCGGTGGCAATGTGCACCACGTCGGGCCGGCGGCGCGCCCACAGGCTGACCAGCGTCTTCTTGGAGGTCAGGCCCATGCGCAGGTGCGGGTAGCGCGGGATGGGCAGGCCGCGCATCAGCACCTCGTGAAACAGCACGTCGTCGCTGGCCTGTTCGCCCCGGGTCTCGGCCTTGGACTGGTTGGGGCGGATCAGCTGGATCTCGTGGTTGCGCTCGCGCAGCCCCTCGACCACGCAGGCCAGGGTACGGGCCACCCCATTGACTTCGGGCGGATAGGTTTCGGTGACGATCGACACCCGCAGCGAGCGCCGCAGGGCAGGGAATTCGTCCACCACGATGGGGTGTTCAGCCGGGGCGTTCATGCGCTGATGGTGGGCCCCGATTGCAACCGTTGTGTGACAGCCCTGGGCTGTGGAGGCGCGTCACCGGACTTTCATATTCGCTGGTCACCATCCGGTCACGCGCCCGTCTGCGGGCCGTCACAAGAACCCACCCACCGGCCCAACGGGCCTGCTCACACGTCAAAGGATCGAAGGTGAAAGATTTTCTGAGTGCCTTGAAAACACAGCGCTGGGACGACCACCGCTACTACCACCACAGCCGCATCAACCAGACCCTGCACCTGATCAGCGCGCTGAGTTTCCTGGTGGCCTATGCCTTGCTGTTCAGCGACCCCGCCCTGGCCGCCTTGCTGGCCTGGGGCGTTTCGATGGTGTCGCGTCAGTCGGGCCATTTCTTTTTCGAGCCGCGCGGCTATGACGAAGTGAACCAGGCCACGCACGAGCACAAGGAAGAGATCAAGGTGGGCTACAACCTGCGCCGCAAGGTGGTGCTGATGGCCTTGTGGGTGGCGGCCCCCCTGGTGCTGTGGCTGAGCCCTGGCCTGGGCGGGCTGATCGCGCCGGCCGATTCGTTTTCGGCCTTCTGGCATCAGGTGGGCTGGGCCTGGCTGGTGGTGGGGGTGGGTGGCCTGGTTTTCCGCACCGTGCACCTGTTTTTCCTGAAGGATGTGCAGACCGGCCTGGTGTGGATGACCAAGATCATCACCGACCCCTTCCATGACGTGTTCCTGTACCACAAGGCGCCCCTGTACCTGCTGCGCGGCGAGCTGCTGGACCCGATGGCCCACGCCCGCAAGCAGCACTGAGGCCGCCGCCTCAGTGTGATCTGCCGTTTTGCCTCAGCCGCGACGATGCGCCAGCATCTCCCTGAAGATGCTGCGCTTGATCGACTTGTTGGTCTGCGCGGCATCCTGCCACCACCAGCCGCCGGCCTCCATGGCCTGGCAGGCGGCGACAAAGCGGCGGCACACCTCTTCGAAATCGGCGTCGGTGTAGTTCAGGCTGAAGATCAGCCGCCCGGTGCCGACCCAGCTCAGGGCCAGCCCCTGTTCACGCAGGTAGAACTGCAGCATCCAGTTGTAGCGCGAGGGCCGGGTGTAGCTCACGGTCCAGACCGAAGACATGTTGGCCACCTGCACCGGGGCCCCGATGGCCTGCAGGCGTTGGTTGAGCTGCGTGGCGCGGCGGTTCTGGGTGGCGTCCAGGTCCACATACATGAGCTGGGCCTCCGGGGTTTCCAGGTAATCCAGGAAGGCCGCCATGGCGCCCATCACATAGGGGTGCGAGTTGAAGGTGCCGCGGGCAAAGCACAGGTCGGCCGGCCGGTCTTCGCGGTAGCGCTTCATCAGCTCGCGCTTGCCGCAGACCACCCCCACGGGCAGGCCACCGCCCAGGGTCTTGCCGTAGGTGACCATGTCGGCCTTGACGCCGAAGTACGCCTGGGCACCGCCCGGGGCCAGACGGAAGCCCAGGAACACCTCGTCAAAGATCAGCACGATGCCGCGCTCGGTACAGACCTCGCGCAGTTGTTTCAGCCATTCGGTGTAGGCCGCACGGTCGTACGCCGCGCTGCGCGAGCTGTCCACCAGCGAAGAGTCGCCCGGCGCGGCCTTGTTGGGGTGCAAGGCCTGCAGCGGGTTGACCAGCACGCAGGCAATGTCGCGCCGCTTGCGCAGCACCTGCAGGCTGTTCTCGTGCATGTCGCGCAGGGTGTAGGTCTCGCGCGGGGGCAGGGGGTTGCCGGGGCCCGGTTGAACATCTTCCCACCAGCCGTGGTAGGCGCCGCAAAAGCGCACCAGGTGGCGGCGCCCCGTGTGGTAGCGGGCCAGCCGCACAGCTTGCATCACGGCTTCGGTGCCCGACATGTGGAAGGACACCTGGTCCAGGCCCGAGAGGCGTTGCAGGCGGGCCACGTTCGAGGCGACCACGGGGTGCAGGCTGCCCAGCACCGGGCCCAGGGCCTGGGACCGGCGACTGCCCTCGGCAATGCACTGCCGGTAGGCATCCACACCGAACACGTTCACGCCGTACGAGCCGGTCAGGTCGTAGTAGCTGTTGCCATCCAGGTCGGTCAGGGTCACGCCTTCGGAAGCCTCCATGAAGGCGCCCACCTGCACGTGCTGGCGCAGCAGCGGGCTGTACTGGAAGGGCACCCGGTAGGCACCGGTGAACTGCAGATCGGGCAAGCCGTCGCGGGCGCTGGCCGTGAGGGCCAGCGTGCGGGGGCAGCGCGCCACCAGTGTGTGGCCCAGCTGCTGCAAGGCCTGGCGCCGTTGCGCGGCCACCTCGGCCGGTGCGCCATCAGAGTTGAAAAAGCGCTCTTCGCCGTAGGCGTAGCCGGGCAGCCACGAGGCCACGCGTTTGGCCATGCGCGAATGCCCGGTGAGCGAGGGGTGTTTCGCCCGCGACAGTTCCAGTCGGCGGATCAGCCGGGGCAGGGTGGCGGCGAAGGCCGCACCGCCCAATGCCCAGAAAGCCAGTGTTTCGTCCATTTGAAGAGGTCCGGATTTTTCCAATCGCGAAAGCGCGATGCCTCATCTGTAACTTGACTGATTGACACCTTGATGAAACTGAAAGCCTTGAGAGACCGCCTGCTGCAGCAGGAGGATTTGAATTTCCTGCTCACCAACCGGGTGCCGCGCATTGCGTTGACACGCTTCATGGGCTGGTTCAGCCAGATCCGTCAGCCGGTGGTGCGCGATGCCTCGATCGCGGTGTGGCGCCTGTTCACCGAGTTGGATCTGAGCGAGGCGCGCAAGCAGCACTTTGACAGCCTGCACGACTGCTTCACCCGCGAACTCAAGTCGGGCGCCCGGCCTTTTGACCCGGACCCCGAGGTGCTGGCCAGCCCTTGTGACGGCATCGTGGGGGCCTGCGGTGAGGTGGCGGGGCTGCAGGTGTGGCAGGCCAAGGGCTTTCCGTACCGGCTGGAGGATTTGTTCGGCGACCCCGCGCGCGCCGAGGTCTTTCGCGATGGTTGCTACGTGACTTTGCGCCTGACCTCGGCCATGTACCACCGCTTTCATGCCCCTCATGATGCCCGCCTGCAGCATGTGACCCACCTGACGGGCGATACCTGGAACGTGAACCCGATCGCACTCCAACGGGTGGAGCGCCTGTTCTGCCGCAATGAGCGCGCCGCCCTGCATTTGCGGCTGGAGCGCGGCGGCCACCCGCTGGCCCTGGTGCCGGTGGCGGCCATCCTGGTGGCCAGCCTGCGCCTGCACGCGCTCGATCTGCTCCTGCATGGCCGCTACCCCGGCCCGCATGAGCTGCCCTGCGATGTGGCGGTGGGCAAGGGGCAGGAGCTGGGCTGGTTCCAGCATGGCTCGACCATCATCGTGTTCGCCCCCAAGGGCTTTCGCCTGGTCGACGGGGTGGCCACGGGCCTGCGGGTGCGGGCCGGACAGCCCTTGATGCAGCTGCCTGAAAGTCTGCTGCCTGCTGCGGCTCAGGGGGTGGGCAGCACGTCGTAGACCACCCAGGCAAACGCCATCGGGTGCGGGAACCGCCAGCCTGAGCGGGCGGCCGTCACCCACAGGGGGCGGATGGGGCGACCGGTCTTTTCCAGCCATTCCTGGACTTCGACCTCGCAATTGCTGGCCTCGTAGACCTGGGCCTTTTTGAGGGGGCCGCGCGGGCAGATCATCAGGCCGCCCTGATGCTCCCAGCCTGGGTGGGGGGCCAGGGTGGTGGGCCACTCATCGGGCATGCCGGGCAGGGCGCGCACCTGATCGGACACAAAGAAGGCCACCATGGCGTTCTCGGCCCATTCGCCCCCGGTCCAGCCCAGGGGCAGGTCGGGGTGGCGCTGCTGCCAGCCTTGCATCATGACTTCGGCTGCGATCTCGTTGGCTTCGTAATAGCTGCGCTTGCCCTGGCGGGCCTGGGACACGGCCAGCACCACGCCGACCAGCACCACACCGATCAGCACCGGCCAGGCCGAACCCTGCAGGGCCTGCAGGCTGCGCGCGGTGGGGGTATTGGGGGGGCTGTTGTCCAGGGCCTGTCCCGAGGTGGGGCCAGGGGTGGCCTGCTCCAGGTTGCGCAGCCACAGCAGCGGGAAGGCATAGATGATGGGGATGGCCCAGGGGCTGGAGAGCTCGGCCATGCCGGCCATACCGGCCAGCAGGGTCACGGCACCGGGCAGGGCGGCCAGCCAGAAGACGGTGTCCTGCCAGTGCAGGGGCAGCCAGCTGCGCCAGGCCAGGCGCGGGATCAGGCCCAGCAGGCGGCGCCAGCGCCCGGGGCCCGCCGGGCTGGCCTGCCAGGCAAACACCAGCACACAGGGCACCCAGGCCAGCAGCACGAACAGCAGCGGGGTGAAGGCGAAATGCAGCAGGAAGTGCCACTCCACGTGGCCGCCACCCTGGTCGGCGGCGTAGCGCAGGGTGGGGTAGTCGTGGTGCCAGAGCCACCAGGCATGGGGCAGCAGGAACACCGCCAGGCTGAGCAGGGCCACGTAGGGCCGCGGGCTGCAGAACCAGCGGCGCATGTCGCGCCGCAGCAGGGCGGTGACGAACAGCGAGAACAGGAACACGCCGCTGTAGTACTTGCTGAGCATGCACACCGCGCCCAGAAAACCCAGCCACACCGAGGCGGTCAGGCCTGGGCGGCCACTTTGGCGCAGGCTGGCCAGCCAGGCCACGGCGGTCCAGGGCCAGACCGACAGCAGAATGGCATTGGCGTTGAACTTGGCCGCCAGCGTGGTGTAGGGCAGAGTCCACATCAGCAGCAGCACGGCGCTGGGTGCGAAGCGGCGCAAGCCCAGCAGGCGCGCCAACTGCGCCACCCCCCACAGGCCGATGGCCACGTTCACATAGGACAGCAGCTTGTACGACAGCGCGCTGCGCGGCATGGCCGCAAACCAGAGTTCAACTGCCCAGACAAAGAAAGGCGGGTGCTTGAACGTGCCCCATTCGAAGGTTTGCCCCCAGGCAAAGTTCTCCAGCATGTCGTTGTAGGGGTCCAGGTTCGGGTAGGCGAACCAATGCACCAGGGCCCACACCAGGCAATAGGCGACGATGAGCAGGCGCGTGCTGTGCTGGCCGTTGGGCTGGGCTGAAAGTGGGGCGGCTGGCACGGCTGGAAAACAGGTTGGATGGGGCGGTCTGGGGGGCTGGCACCGTCGGCTGCGGCAGGCCGGGTCAGAGGGCGCGTTGGGCTCGGGGCCAGCCGGAGCTGGCCCGCGGCTCTGGCCAGGTCGGCAACAGCCGGCAGCTGCGCCAAAGCGGCCGGAATTGTCTCACGGTTGGCTTGCCGCGGGATACGTAGGGTTACGAATGAAGGGCGGCCCCGGATTGGGCTGTTGTGGTGCTCAGGGTCTTCACAGCGGCTGGGCGCTGTGGGGGCTGTGCCCCAAAACCGATGCCGCGCAGGCGCGCGGCGGGTTGATAGCCCGGCTGCCGCCCGCAGGGCGGCAGCTTTATGGCTTCGGCCCGGCGCTTCGCGCCTTCACGTCAGCAGAGCTGACATAAGCCTTCGCCGCAAGGCTGCACGCAGCGCTGCAGCCAGTGCTTTTGGTCTGCGTTCACATCGCTGGCGCGATATGAACTTCGCCCAAGAACCGATACCGCGCCTGAGCGCGGCGGGCTTACAGCCCGGCTGCAGCTTTATGGCTTCGGCCCGGCGCTTCGCGCCTTCACGTCGGCAGAGCCGACATGAGCCTTCGCCGCAAGGCTGCAGATTCGCCTGCGGCGAATGCTGGCCTTACAGGCCAGCCGCTGCACGCAGCGCTGCAGCCTTGTCGGTTCGCTCCCAGGTGAACTCGGGTTCTTCTCGGCCGAAGTGGCCGTAGGCGGCGGTTTTTTCGTAGATGGGGCGCAGCAGGTCGAGCATCTGGATGATGCCCTTGGGGCGCAGGTCGAAGTGCTCTTGCACCAGGCGGGCGATCTGGTCGTCGGGGATGACGCCGGTGCCTTCGGTGTACACGGTCACGTTCATGGGGCGGGCCACGCCGATGGCGTAGGCGACCTGGATCTGGCACTGGCGGGCCAGGCCGGCGGCGACGATGTTCTTGGCCACATAGCGGGCGGCGTAGGCAGCCGAGCGGTCGACCTTGGTCGGGTCCTTGCCCGAGAAGGCGCCACCGCCGTGCGGGCAGGCGCCGCCGTAGGTGTCGACGATGATCTTGCGGCCAGTCAGGCCGCAGTCACCTTGCGGGCCGCCAATCACAAAGCGGCCAGTGGGGTTGATCAGGTACTTGGTGTCCTGCAGCCATTCCTTGGGCAGCACGGGCTTGATGATTTCTTCGATGATGGCTTCGGTGAAGCTGGCCTTCATCTTCTTGGCGGTTTCGCTCTGGTCGGGGCTGTGCTGGGTCGACAGCACCACGGTGTCGATGCTGTGCGGCTTGCCGTCCACGTAGCGCATCGTGACCTGGCTCTTGGCGTCGGGGCGCAGGAAAGGCAGGCGGCCGTCCTTGCGAAGTTGGGCCTGGCGCTCGACCAGACGGTGGGCGTAGTAGATCGGCGCGGGCATCAGCTCGGGCGTTTCATCGCAGGCGTAGCCGAACATCAGGCCCTGGTCGCCGGCACCGGTGTTCAGGTGGTCGTCGCTGGCCTGGTCCACGCCCTGGGCGATGTCGTTGCTCTGCTTGTCGTAGGCCACCAGCACGGCGCAGCCTTTGTAGTCGATGCCGTACTCGGTGTTGTCGTAGCCGATGCGCTTGATGGTGTCGCGGGCCACCTGGATGTAGTCGACGTGCGCGTTGGTGGTGATTTCGCCCGCCAGCACGACCAGACCGGTGTTGGTCAGGGTTTCGGCCGCCACGCGGCTGCGCGGGTCTTGCTTGAAGATGGCATCGAGGATCGCGTCGGAGATCTGGTCAGCCACCTTGTCGGGGTGGCCTTCAGAGACGGACTCGGAAGTAAAAAGAAAATCGTTCGCCATTTGAATAAACTCCACGTTTCAAGTTCTGGGGGCGTTGCCTCGGACTCGGGAGCTTTGGCGAACGCTTTAGCAGTTGTGTTTAACGTCGCCCTGCAAGTTGCTCATTTAACTCAGCGACCCGTTTATTCTACCCACCTCATGCTCTCGTTGTTCAGGGTCTTTGCCCTGTTTCCCCTGGGGTTGCTCCAGGTCATGGGTTGGCTGCTGGGTTGGCTGGCCTTTCTGGCCTCGCCGTCCTACCGCCGCCGTTTTCTGGCCAACGCCGACCTGGCGGGCGTGAGCCTGCGCGATCTGATCGCTGCTGTGGGCCATGGCGGGCGCATGGTGGCCGAGCTGCCGCGGCTCTGGCTGGGGCGGCCTCTGCCTTCGGTGTGGGCGGACCACGGCTGCATCGAGCGGGCGCTGGCTGCGGGGCGCGGGGTGGTGTTCCTCACCCCTCACATGGGTTGCTTCGAGTTGTCGCCCCAGGCCCTGGCACGCGACTATGCCGGGCGCTTTGGGCCGATGACCATCCTGTACCGCCCCGCCCGCCAGGCCTGGCTGGCACGCACCATGGCCTCGGTGCGCGAGCGTCCGGGCCTGCAGGCCGTGCCGACGACCCTGGCCGGGGTGCGCCAGTTGATCAAGGCGCTGCGCCAGGGGCGTGCGGTGGGGCTGCTGCCCGACCAGGTGCCACCCGAGGGCATGGGGGTGTGGGCACCGTTTTTCGGTCAACCGGCCTACACGATGACGCTGGCCGTGCGCCTGGTTCAGCAGACCGGGGCCACCGTGCTGCTGGCCTGGAGCGAGCGCCTGTCGTGGGGGCGGGGGGTGCGCATCCATGTGCGTGAGATGACGTCGCCCCTGGCCGAGGACATGACTCAGGCCGTCACCCAGATCAACGCCGAGATGGAGCAGATGATCCGGGCTTGCCCGGCCCAGTACCTTTGGGGTTATGCGCGCTACAAGCAGCCGCGCGGAGAGTTTTGAGCATGTGGAGTCGGTTCGGAATTGCGTTCATGCGGCTGATGGCCTACCTGCCCCTGTCCTGGGTGCGTGGCCTGGGGGTGGGTTTGGGCTGGGTGCTTTATGTGCTGGCCGTGCCGCGGCGCCATGTGGTGGCGGTGAACCTCAAATTGTGTTTCCCGGACGCGTCGGTGCCCCAGCGCAAGGCCTGGACGCGGCGGGCTTTCATCCACTTTGCCCAGTCCTGGCTGGACCGGGGCTGGCTTTGGCATGCCCCGCGAGAGGTGCTGGCGCGCCGCATCCGCTTGGTGGGCCCTTGGCAGGAGTTCGAGGGCGATACGCCGACGATCATTTTTTCGCCCCACTTCTTTGGTCTGGAGGCCGGTGGCATGGCGCTGTCCATGAACGTGGACCGGGTGTTCACCTCGATCTTCACGCCCCAGCCCAGCCCGGCGGTGGACGCCTGGATGAAGGCTGGGCGTTCGCGCTTTGGCGAGGTGACCATGCTGAGCCGCTTTGACGGCGTCAAGCCCATCATCAACACGCTGCGCAAGGGGGGCGCCCTGTACCTGCTGCCCGACATGAATTTCGGCCCCGAGGAGTCGATCTTCGTGCCCTTCTACGGGCACCTGGCGGCCACGGTGCCCAGCCTGTCGCGCTTTGCCCGGCTGGGGCGGGCCAAGGTGGTGCCGGTGGTGTCACGCATCACCGCCACGGGCTACGAGGTGGAGGTGATGCCGGCCTGGCAGAACTTTCCGACCGACGATGTCGAGGCCGACACGGCGCTGATGAACCAGCGCCTGCAGGGCTGGATCGACACCATGCCCGACCAGTATTACTGGGTTCACAAGCGCTTCAAGACCCGCCCGCCGGGTGAGCCCCCGGTCTACCGCTGAACCGCCTGGCCCAGAAAATCCTGGATCTGCTGCATGACCCAGATCGGGTCTTCGTGCACGATCCAGTGACTGGCGCCGTCATGCCGGCACACCTGCAGCCGAGGCACCCACTGCTCCAGGCCATCGAGCAGGCCGGGCAGCAGGGCATGGTCGCCCAGACCCCACAGCACCTGGGTGGGGCAATTCACCTGCAGCATGCTGTCGGGCAGGTCCAGCGTGGCCGCCCCGGGGTGTGTGGCGTCACCGGGGCGCAGCGGCGAGGCCCGGTAATAGTTGCAGCCCCCGCGCAGGCTGGTGCGCCACACCGCACGGTACTGATTTTTGACGCTTTCACTCAACCAAGCGGGCTCTCCCTGGCCGCCGAAGCGCTGGAAGAAGCCCCACAGGCGCGCGAAGTCGTCCTCGGCCAGGTACGTCTCGGCGTCCGGTTGGATCAGAAAGTTCATGTAGGCGCTGGCTGCCAGCTGGGCCGGGTTGTGGCGAAGCTCGCGCACAAACGCGCCGGGATGGGGCGAGTTGATGATCACCAGGCGCTGCATCAGCTCAGGGTGCTGGTTGGCCAGGCTCCAGGCCACGGCGCCGCCCCAGTCGTGGGCAACCAGGGCGCCGAGCGGCGCCTGCGGGGATTCCAGGGCGATCAGCGCCTTCAGGTCCTGCACCAGCAGCCGGGCCTTGTAGGCCTCGATCTCGGGTGGACGGCTGGACTGTTCGTAGCCACGCAGGTTGGGGGCCACGCAGCGCCAGCCTCCGTTTTCGGGGCGTGAGAAATGCAGCAGCAGCGGGTCCCAGACAAAAGCGGCTTCGGGGAAACCGTGCAGGAACAGCAGCACGGGTGCCCCGGCTGGGCCGGCGGCCCGGCAGCTCAGGGTGATGCCGTGCGGCAGGACATGTTCAAAAGTGTCGATCATGGGCAAGGGCTCCTGGGGCAGTGAGGGCCCCCAGACCTGGCCCGGCGCTCAGTCGACTTCGGGCTCGGCGGGCGCGGTCTCGGCAGGGGGTGTGGCATCCGGAAGGTCGGCGGCTGCCACGGGTGGATGGGTCCACTGCCACAGCAGGTGCGCGGTGTCTTCGATGCCGATGCGCTTCAGCGCAGAGAAGAGTTTCACATCGCCGCCGCCAGCGTTCAGTCGCGCAATCGACAGCGCCTTGGCGCCCTCGGCGCGGGTCAGCTTGTCGGCCTTGGTCAGCAGCACCAGAAATTTGAGGCCTTCTTCGACGCGCGGGCGGATGACTTCAAGCAGGGTTTCGTCCAGCTCGGTCAGGCCCAGGCGGGGGTCGCACATCATCACGATGCCGGCGAGGTTCTCACGGCTGACCAGGTAATTGGCCATCACACGCTGCCAGCGGATCTTGTCGTCCTTGGGCACCGCGGCGTAGCCGTAGCCCGGCAAGTCGGCCAGCACGGCATCGGTTTCACCCTGGCGGCCCAGCGAGAACAGGTTGATGTGCTGGGTGCGTCCGGGCTTCTTGGAGGCGAAGGCCAGTTGCTTTTGCTGCGTCAAGGTGTTGATGCAGGTGGACTTGCCCGCATTGGAGCGGCCCACGAAAGCGATTTCAGGCACCTGCAGGGGGGGCAGGTGGTGCAGTTGGGCAGCGGTGGTCAGAAAGCGAGCCGTGTGCATCCAGCCCAGGGCCGCCTTGGCCTCGGTGGAGGGGGGCGGCGCAGGGCGACGGACGGCGCTGGCCGGGGCGGATGTGGAGCGGTTTGTCATCAATGTGGAAGTATTCCTGAAGCCTCATTGTAGAATCGAGTGGTTTTGCGCCCCTAACATCATTGAGCCACGATATGAAGTTGATCGCTACCTTGCTCAGCGCCGCCGTGCTGGCCGCCTCCGCTTTTTCGGCCTTTGCTGCTGAAGAAAAACCCGCTGCGGCGGCCAAGCCTGACCTGGTCAAAGGCGAGGCGAGCTTCGCCACCTGCGCCGCCTGCCACGGAGCTGACGGCAATTCGGGCACCCCGGCCTACCCCAAGCTGGCACAGCAGCACCCTGACTACCTGGTCAAGCAGCTGCGTGAATTCAAGTCGGGTCAGCGTGCCAACGCCGTCATGAGCGGCATGGCCGCCGCGCTCAGCGAAGACGACATGAAGAACATCGCCGCCTGGGTTGCCAAGAACAAGGCCAAGCCGGGCTTCGCCAAGGAAAAAGACCTGGTCACCCTGGGTGAGCGCATCTACCGCGGTGGCATTGCCGATCGTCAGATCGCTGCCTGCGCAGGCTGCCACAGCCCGAACGGTGCCGGCATCCCGGCCCAGTACCCGCGACTGGCAGGCCAGCAGGCCGAGTACACCGCGGCCCAGTTGACCGCCTTCCGCGACGGTGTGCGCAAGAACAGCATGCAGATGACGGGTGTGGCTGCCAAGCTCAACGACCGTGAAATCAAGGCCGTGGCCGACTACATTGCTGGCCTGCACTGATCTTTGGCCCGAAGTTCTTTGAACTTCAGGCCGTTTTCTCTCCCTCAGCAGGGCGGGCCTCATCTGCGGCCCGCCCTTTTTGTTTGTATCAGGCCCTGGCGACACCATGTCTCTTCCCCTTGCTGAACCCGGCCCGCAGGCGCAGCCTTCGCGCGGCAGCCCCGAGCGCCTCAAGGTGCTGGTGGACCTGCTGTCGTCGATGCGCTTTGCCATCTCGCTGCTGACCGTCATCTGCATCGCGTCGGTGATTGGCACCGTGTTGCAACAGAACCAGCCGGCGGTCAACTATGTGAACCAGTTCGGCCCCTTCTGGGCCCAATTGTTTGGTGAACTGCACCTTTATTCGGTTTACAGCGCCTGGTGGTTTTTGTTGATCCTGGGCTTCCTGGTGGTCAGCACCTCGCTGTGCATTGCCCGCAACACGCCCAAGATCCTGGTCGACCTGAAGACTTTCAAGGAAAACATCCGCGAACAGAGCCTGCGCGCCTTCGGGCAGCATGCCGAGGCTGACTTCTCCGACGCCCCCGAGGGGGTGGCCCGGCGCCTGGGCGAGGGCTTGGTGCAGGGCGGCTGGAAAGTTCGGCTTCAGCAACGTGACACCGCTGCCGGCCCGGGTACGGGCTGGATGGTGGCGGCCAAGGCGGGGGCCGCCAACAAGCTGGGTTACATCGCCGCCCATTCGGCCATCGTGCTGATCTGCCTGGGCGGTTTGCTGGACGGCGACCTGATGGTGCGTGCACAGATGTGGTTCAACGGCAAGGTGCCTTACGCTGGTGCCGGCTTGATTGCCGATGTGCCGGCCCGCCACCGGCTGAGCGAGAACAACCCCACCTTCCGCGGCAACCTGATGGTGGCCGAGGGCACGCAGTCGAGCACGGCCATCCTCAATCAGTCCGACGGTGTGTTGCTGCAGGAGTTGCCGTTTGCGGTGGAGCTCAAGAAGTTCGTTGTCGAGCACTACTCCACCGGCATGCCCAAGCTGTTTGCCAGCGAGATCGTGATCCACGACAAGGCCACCGGCGCGCTGACCGAAGCGCGGGTGGAGGTGAACCACCCCGTCAACTACCACGGTGTCGAGATCTACCAGTCCAGCTTTGACGATGGCGGCTCCAAGGTGCGCTTGCAAGCCTTGCCGCTCGATTCGGATGGTGCCCGTTTCGAGGTCGACGGGGTGATCGGTGGCAGCACCGGTCTGACCCGCAGCCACACCGGAGAAAAGTTCAACCTGGAGTTCAGTGCGCTGCGTGTGATCAACGTGGAAAATTTCGCCGGCCAGGGCGGACCCTCGGGGTCGGGCGTGGATGTGCGCAAGGTCGATCTGCGCGACTCGGTCGAGGCCCGTCTGGGGGCGGCCAACAAGGTGATGACCAAGAAGGAGCTGCGCAACGTGGGCCCCAGCATCACCTACAAGCTGCGCGATGCGGCCGGCCAGGCCCGAGAGTTCCACAACTACATGCTGCCGGTGGACATGGAGGACGGCGGGGCGCCGGTGATGTTGCTGGGCATGCGTGAAACACCGGCCGAACCGTTCCGCTACCTGCGGGTGCCTGTGGACGATCAGGGCGGCATGGACAGTTTTCTGCGCCTTCGCAAGGCCCTTGGCCAGCCCAAGCTGCGCGAACAGGCTGTGGCCCGCTACGTGGCCTTGGCCATTGATTCCAGCAAACCGGAGTTGGCGCGCCAGTTGCAGGCCTCGGCCGGCCGGGCGCTGGACCTGTTCGCCGGCAACCCGGCGGCGGCCAAAGGCTCGGATCGCCCCACCGGTGGATTGCAGGCGGTGGCCGATTTCATCGAGGCCAATGTGCCTGAGGCCGAGCGCCCGCGTGCGGGCGAGGTGCTGATCCGGATCCTGAACGGGGTGCTGTTCCAACTGGAGCAACTGAGCCGCGAGCAGGCCGGGCTGAAGCCCTGGCCCAATGAAGCCAAGACCCAGGCCTTCATGACTCAGGCCGTGTTGTCGCTCAGCGATGTGCAGGCCTATCCAGTGCCGCTGACCTTTGTGCTGAAGGACTTCACCCAGGTGCAGGCCAGCGTGTTCCAGGTGGCGCGTGCCCCTGGCAAGACGGTGGTCTATCTGGGGTGTGCCTTGCTGATCCTGGGTGTCTTTGCCATGCTGTACGTGCGCGAACGCCGTGTCTGGATCTGGGTCCGCCCCGAGTCCACCGGCACCCGAGCCACGATGGCCCTGTCCAGCAATCGCAAGACCATGGATGGCGACCGCGAATTCGAGCACCTGAAAATCAAGCTGCTGAGCCTGGCGCCCGCGTCCCCCGACGCGGCCGACGGCCCTGTGGCCCCGAACTGAACACCGGAGTCGACCCCATGAACACCGCGACCCGTCCGACGACGAGCATCACCCTCAGCGAAGGGTTTTTTTCACGCCGGTCCTGGCTGGATTGGCTGTTTGCCGCCTTGGTGCTGGCCGCCGGGGGCGCCACCCTGTCCCTGTATGGGCAGGCCATGGACGTCTATGAAACCGGCATCCTGATCGCCGCCGTGCCGGCTGCGATCTGGCTGGGCTGGTTCTGGCGCCCGCTGGCGGTTTTGATGGTGGGCGTGGCAGGCCTCAGCCTGCTGGCCATCTCGTCCTACCACGCTTCGGGTGAGGCGCCCACGCTGGCGCGGGCGGACACGGTGTTCTGGCTCAAGTATTTCCTGTCCAGCCAGTCGGCCATCCTGTGGATGAGCATGCTGGTGTTCATGAGCACCATCTTCTATTGGCTGGGGCTGATCGGTGGCCAGCACGGGGCCACCATGGAGCTGACGGGCTCGCGCCTGGCCTGGGCCTCGGTGGTGATGGCCCTGACGGGCACCATGGTGCGCTGGTTTGAGAGCTACCTGCTGGGGGCCGACATCGGGCACATCCCGGTCAGCAACCTGTACGAGGTGTTCGTGCTGTTTTGCTGGATCACCACGGTGTTCTACCTCTATTTCGAGGCGCAGTACAAGACCCGTGCCCTGGGCGCTTTCGTGATGCTGGTGGTGAGCGCGGCCGTGGGTTTTCTGCTGTGGTACACGGTGGTGCGCGAGGCGCACGAGATCCAACCCCTGGTGCCGGCCCTGAAAAGCTGGTGGATGAAGCTCCATGTACCGGCCAACTTCATTGGCTATGGCACGTTTGCGCTCTCGGCCATGGTGGCTTTCGCCTACCTGATCAAGCAGCAGGCGGGCGAAAAGCGCTGGTACAAGCTCACCCCGCTGTGGTTGCTGGGGATCGTGCTGTGCTTCGAGCCCATGGTGTTCCGTCGCAGCACCAACGAGGCTGGGGGCAGCTATTGGGTGGTGTACTTTGCGATCTCGGCCCTGGTGGTGGCGGGCATATTGCTGGCCCGCGAGCGAATTGCGCGCCGCCTGCCGCCGCTGGAAGTGCTGGATGACGTGATGTACAAGGCGATTGCCGTGGGTTTCGCGTTCTTCACCATCGCCACCGTGCTGGGGGCCTTGTGGGCGGCCGAAGCCTGGGGCGGGTACTGGAGCTGGGACCCCAAGGAGACCTGGGCCTTGATCGTCTGGCTGAACTATGCGGCCTGGCTGCACATGCGGCTCATGAAGGGGCTGCGCGGCACGCTGTCCGCCTGGTGGGCCTTGGGCGGGCTGGTGGTGACCACCTTCGCCTTCCTGGGTGTCAACATGTTCCTCAGTGGCCTACACAGTTACGGGACATTGTGAACTTTCGGTGAATTTCGCGAATCCTTGAAAGAATGCGGGTCGTACTCCGACCAACGCATAACTTCAAGGAGCTTCCATGCTGATTCAGACGCGCGACGACGGTTTCCAACACCCGGTCGCCAGCGAAATCACCCCCGCTTCCGTGTATGCCGGTCGCCGCCAGTGGCTGCGGCAGTTGGCCCTGACCGGGGCCGGCACGGCGTTGGGCAGTTGGGCCGCCCGTGACGCCTTGGCCCAGGCGGCACCCTATGCCCGTCCGGGCAAGCTGCCGGCGCTGGCGGCCGGCAAGTCGGCTGTGGCAGGTGCCCTGACGATGGACAAGGTGACCGATTACAAGGACGCCAGCGGCTACAACAACTACTACGAGTTCGGCACCGACAAGGCCGACCCGGCGCGCAACGCGCACACCCTGGTGACCTCGCCCTGGCGGGTCGAGATCGACGGTCTGGTGAAGAAGCCCGGGCCGATCAACCTGGAAGACCTGATCAAGCTCAGCGCCCAGGAAGAGCGCATCTACCGCCTGCGCTGCGTGGAAGGCTGGTCGATGGTGATTCCGTGGGTGGGCTATTCGCTGGCCGAGTTGATTCGCCGCGTGGAGCCCCTGGGCAGTGCCAAGTACGTGGAATTCCACACCTTGGCCGACCCCAAGACCATGCCTTTCGTGGGCTCGCGCATCCTCGACTGGCCCTATGTCGAGGGCTTGCGCATGGACGAGGCCATGCACCCGCTGACCCTGCTGTCGTTCGGCATGTATGGTGAGGTGCTGCCCAAGCAGAACGGAGCCCCGGTGCGCCTGGTGGTGCCCTGGAAATATGGCTTCAAAAGCGCCAAGAGCCTGGTGCGCATCCGCTTCACCGACAAGGAGCCGGGCACCGCCTGGAACAAGGCGGCGGCCAACGAGTACGGCTTTTATTCCAATGTGAACCCCGAGGTGGATCACCCGCGCTGGAGTCAGGCCACCGAGCGCCGCATCGGCGAGGACGGCTTGTTCGCCAAAAAGCGCAAAACCCTGAAGTTCAATGGCTACGAGGCCCAGGTGGCATCCCTGTATGCCGGCTTGGACCTGAAGAAGTTCTACTGAGCGCCAGCCCCCCAATGCGTTCTGCTTCTTCTGCTTCTTCGCCTTCCATTGGCCGCACGGCCGGGCCAGTCGGTGTGCGATCACGCCTGTCGGCGGCCTTGCTCTCACCCTGGGCCAAGCCCGTGGCCTGGGTGTTGCTGTTGCTTCCCCTGGCCTGGCTGGTGGGGCTGACGGTCACCGAGGGCCTGGGGGCCAATCCGGCTGAGGCCCTGATCCGTGCCACGGGTGACTGGACCCTTCGCCTGTTGTGCGGGGTGTTGGCGGTGACACCCCTGCGGGTGATCGGGCGGCTGCCGGCCTTGGCCCGTTTTAGGCGTTTGCTGGGCCTGTTCGCCTTTTCTTATGCCTTGGTGCACCTGGCTTGCTACAGCCTGTTCGACATGGGGCTGGAGTGGGGTGACATCGGGCGAGACATCCTCAAGCGACCCTTCATTCTGGTGGGTTTCACGGCTTGCGTGCTGATGTTGCCCCTGGCTTTGAGTTCGTTCAATGCAGCCATCAAGGCGATGGGGGGGCGGCGTTGGCAGGCGCTGCACCGAGCGGTGTACGCCGTGGTGCTGCTGGGCCTGCTGCATTTCTTCTGGATGCGGGCCGGCAAGCACAACTTTGCCGAGGTGGCGGTCTACGCGGCGGTGATCTCGGTACTGCTGGGCTGGCGCCTGCAGCAGGCCTGGCGCAAGAGGCGCCGAGGCGCTGGCGAGTCCCGCGCCTGATCAATGGCCACCGACCGCGCGCAGGGCAGGCTGGGCGCCCCGCAGCGGGTCGATCTGCAGCGTGGGCAACTGGTAGGCGCGGTCGTCAAACAGGTCGATGCCGCACATCAGGTTTTCCAGCCAGTCAAAGAACTGGTTGATGGCCACCTGGCCCACGATGGGGGCGCCATGCTGGGGCACCAGCATGCTGATGTCGAGTTGGCGCGCCATGCGAACCCACAGTCGCAGGATCTTGTTGGAGACCATGTAGCGGCGGTGAAACCCCTCCATCAGCGGGATGTGGTCCGTCAGGTCGGTGACGAACTTCTGGGCCTGCTGGCCGGTGGTCAGTGACACGCCCAGATCGCCAGTGAACAGGATGCGGCTGACCGGATCGTAGAACTGGAAATTGCCCTCGGAATGCATGAAGTGCGCGGGCAGCAGCCACATCTCATGACGCCCGATGCGCAGCTTGCCGCCGCCATCGGGCACGCCGATCACGCGGTCTTCGGTCTTGCCGACCTTGGCAAAGTGGGGGGCGAAACGCTCCCAGATGCGTGAGATCACCAGCTTGGCGCGGGTGGAGGTCATCCAGCGGTCCAGCGAGGCGATGATGTCAGGGTCAGCGTGCGAGGCCAGCAGGTAGCTGAGCTTGCTGGGCGGAAAATGCTTGGACATGCCCAGGAACAGCTCATTGAAGGCGAGGTTGCCACCCGGGTCGATGATGGCGCCCGTGCCGTCGTCCACGATCAGGAACTGGTTCGCCTGCACGGCCTGGCCGCCTTCCTCGATGAGGTCGGTGAACATCAGGCAGGCGTGATCAGCGTCGCGGTAAAGTTCCAAAGGCATGCTTACTCCCTGCGGCCATCGACACGGCCGGAGCCTGCACTGTACGGAAATGGCATTTCTGTGACTTGATGCACATCAATGCCGTTGATCCGCACCAATCAGCCGTTGGGGAGCAGGTTTTCCAGGGCAAACGTGTCTGCTGCGGTCTCGCGGCGGCGGATCAGATGGGCCTGCTGGCCGTTCACCAGCACTTCGGCCAGGCGGCCGCGGCTGTTGTAGTTGCTCGACATGCTCATGCAGTAAGCCCCGGTTGACAGCACGGCCAGCAGGTCGCCCTGGTCGACTGCCAATGCGCGGTCCCGGCCCAGCCAGTCGCCGCTTTCGCACACCGGGCCGACCACGTCGTAGGGGGTGGTGGGGCGGCTGCTGTCGGCCTGCACTGGCACGATGGCGTGGTAGGCCTCATACATGGCCGGACGGGGCAGATCGTTCATGGCTGCGTCAACGATGCAGAAGTTCTTCTGCTCGCCGGGCTTCAGGTAGAGCACTTCGGTCAGGCACAGGCCGGCATTGCCCACCAGCGATCGGCCGGGCTCGATCATCAGCTGGCGCTGGCCAAAGCCACGTGCATCGAGCTTGGCCAGCAACTGCGCCCACAAGGCGTCGGCTTCGGGGGGCGTGTCACCGTTGTAGTTGATGCCCAGGCCGCCACCGAAGTCGATGTGGTGGATGGGGATGCCAGCCTGTTCGATCGCTTCGACCAGATCGAGCACGCGGTCCATGGCATCCAGATAGGGGTCGACCTGGGTGATTTGCGAGCCTATGTGGCAGTCGATGCCGACCACCTTCAGGCCGGGCAGGCTGGCAGCACGCTGGTAGGTGGCCAGGGCCCCGTCGTGTGCCACGCCGAACTTGTTGCCCTTCAGGCCGGTGGAGATGTAGGGGTGGGTCTTGGCATCGACGTTGGGGTTGACGCGGATGCTGACCGGGGCCGTGGTACCGAGTTCGAGTGCCACCGCATTCAGCACCTCGAGTTCGGCTTCGCTTTCGACGTTGAAGCAGCCGATGCCGGCCTGCAGGGCCTGGCGCATCTCGGCGCGGGTTTTGCCGACGCCCGAGAAGATCACCTTGGACACATCGGCGCCGGCGGCCTGCACGCGGGCCAGTTCGCCGCCGGAGACGATGTCGAAGCCGCACCCGGCCTGGGCGAAGACCTGCAGGATGGCCAGTGAAGAGTTGGCCTTCATGGCGTAGCAGATCTGGGCCTTGCGGCCGGCAAAACCGCGCTGGTAGGCGGCCAGTGCGGCCAGCATGGAGGCCTTGGAGTAGACGAACAGCGGGGTGCCGAAGCGTTGAGCGAGCTCGGGGCTGGCCACGCCTTCGATGGTCAGGACCTGGTCGCGATAAGAGATATGGGGCTGGCCGGGCAACGGGGCTTGGGTCATGGTGTGGTGGTGGTAGGCGTGAGGGGGGTGGCCGGAGGGGCGTCGTCGGACGGCTTGCGATCCGTCTGGGACCGCAACGAGTCGGGGGTCAGCACCTGAGGCAAGGTGGCACGCTGGGCTGCGGCCGGGTCTTGCGGCAGGTACAGCGGCCCGCGTTGGCCGCAGCCGAACAAGGCACCCGCAGCGACAAGGGCAATCAGCCTGACTAGAATTTGGATTCGACTCAACATCAGCGAATTGTAATGACCGACCTTGAATTCATGGACCGTGCCGAAACCCTGCTCAAGGCGGTGGAACTGCGCTGTGACGCCCTCAATGACGACACCGATGCCGATATCGACGCCCAGCGCAGCGGCGGCATGATCACCCTGGCCTTCCCCAACCGGAGCCAGATCGTGATCAACCTGCAAAAGCCCTTGCACGAGGTGTGGCTGGCCACGCGCAGCGGGGGCTATCACTACCGTTGGCTGGATGGACAGTGGCGCGACACCAAGGGCGCGAGCTCATTCTTTGAGCAACTGACCCAGGACGCCACCGTCCAGTCGGGCTTGAGCCTGCTGTTTGCTGCGCCCTGACGTCGCTCGGGAACCGCCCGGAACGCCCAGAAAGGGGCGGTTCCAGCTCCGCGGAAGAGGGCCTCAGTTCCGGAAAAGATCCAGGATGCGCGAGCGTTCGTCTGCGGGGGCGGGCGCATGGGCTCCGCTGGTGGCCGCTGCAGGGGGGGCCACCCCGGCGCTGCCGCCCTTGTCGTCCAGTCCCAGGGTGCTCACGCTGTTGCCGCGGGCAAATTCCTCAAAATACCATTCACCGCCGACATTGACCACGCCCTCCGGGGCACTGGGCTCGGACACCGGCACGCCCTTGAGTGCGCGCTCCATGAAGGTGATCCACACGGGCAGACTCAGGCCCCCCCCGGTTTCGCGGTCACCCAGCTTGCGCGGGGTGTCATAGCCAATCCAGGTCACGGCCGCCAGCGTGGGTTGAAACCCCGCAAACCAGGCGTCCATGGAGTCGTTGGTGGTGCCGGTCTTGCCATAAATATCAGGCCGCTTGAGCGCGGCCTGGGCCTTGGCGGCCGTGCCTGAGCGGGCCACTTCCTGCAGCAGGCTGTCCATCATGAAGGCATTGCGCGGCGAGATGGCGCGGGGGTTTTCGTCCAGAGCGGGGGCCTTGCTCTGGACCAGCAGCTTGCCTTTCTGGTCGGTGATGTGATCGATCACCCAGGGGTTGAGCCGGTAGCCACCATTGGCGAACACCGAGTAAGCCATCACCATCTGCATGGGTGTGACCGAGCCTGCGCCGAGCGCCATGGTCAGGTAGGGGGGGTGCTTTTCGGCTTCGAAGCCGAAGTGGGTGATCCAGTCCTGGGCGTAGCGCGCGCCGATCGATTGCAGCACCCGGATCGAAATCATGTTCTTGGACTTGGCCAGGCCGCGACGCAAGGTCATGGGGCCTTCGAAGGTGCCGTCGTAATTCTTCGGCTCCCAAGGTTGCCCACCGGTGGTGCCGGCATCAAAGAACAGGGGCGCATCGTTGACCACGGTGGCCGGGCCGAAGCCTTTTTCGAGTGCGGCCGAGTAGATGAAGGGCTTGAAGCTGGAGCCGGGCTGGCGCCAGGCCTGGGTCACGTGGTTGAACTTGTTCTTGTCGAAGTCGAAGCCGCCGACCAGGGCCTTGATGGCTCCGCTGCGGGGGTCCACCGCGACAAAAGCGCCCTCCACCTCGGGCAACTGGGTGATCTCCCAGCTGTCTTTGGGGGTTTTCACGACGCGGATCACCGCGCCGCGACGCAGTCGGATATTGGGCGGCGCCTTGTCGGAAAGGCCGGATTGGGCTGGTTTCAGGCCGTCGCCGGTGATCTCGACGCTGTCGCCATTGGGGCGCACGGCGATGATCTTCTTGGGGTTGGCTTCCAGCACCACTGCGGCCATCACGTCGCCATTGTCGGGGTGGTCGGAGAAGGCGTCATCGATGGCCTCGTCCTGCTCCCTGGGGTTGGTGGGCAAGTTGATGAAACGCTCGGGGCCTCGGTACACTTGGCGGCGTTCGTAGTCCATGATGCCCTTGCGCAGCGCGCGGTAGGCCGTGTCCTGGTCTGCGGCATTGATCGAGGTGTAGACGTTCAGGCCCCGGGTGTAGGCCTCGGATCCGTATTGGGTGAGCACCAGCTGGCGCACCGTTTCGGCCACGTATTCGGCATGGATGCGTGAGCTGTCGGGGCCGAATTTGATGCGCAAGGACTCGTTGCGGGCCTCATCGGCCTGGGCTTTGGTGATGAAGCCGTTTTCCTCCATGCGATCAATGATGTATTGCTGGCGGATGCGGGCCCGCTTGGGGTTGCTGATCGGGTTGTAGGCCGAAGGGGCCTTGGGCAGTCCGGCCAGCATGGCGGCCTCGGCCACTGAAATGTCCTTCAGGGGCTTGCCGAAATAGGTGTCGGCCGCCGCCGAGAAGCCGTAGGCACGGTTGCCCAGAAAGATCTGGTTCATGTAGATCTCGAGGATCTGGTCCTTGCTCAGCATGTGCTCAAGCTTGAAGGTCAGCAGAATCTCGTAGATCTTGCGGGTGAAGGTCTTCTCGGAGGACAGGTAGACGTTGCGCGCCACTTGCATCGTGATGGTCGAGGCCCCCTGGCTTTTGACGCGCCCCAGGTTGGCCAGTCCGGCTCGGAACATGCCGATGTAGTCGACGCCACCGTGCTGGTAGAAACGGGCGTCTTCAACCGCCAGCACGGCGTCTTTCATGACCTTGGGGATGTCCTTGATAGGCGTCAGGTTGCGGCGTTCCTCGCCAAACTCGCCAAGCAGCGCGCCGTCAGCCGAGTAGACCCGCAAGGGGAGCTTGGGCTGGTAGTCGGACAGGTCGGTGATGTCGGGCAAGTTGGGGTAGGCCACTGCCAGTGCCACGGCCACCAGCATCAGCACGCTCAACAAACCGGCCAGGGCCAGCCCGGCCAGCCACAGCAGCGCCCGCACCGCCCAGTGAGTTCTCCCTGGCGAGCTGGTGCGAGGGGACTCCTGAGGGTTCTTGGGGGTGGAGCGTGCCATGGTCGAATGCAAAGTGAATTGCGAATTATAGAAATTGGGCATCCGCAGGAGGGCTTGCCTTGACTTGCCACCTCGGCGAGTTCCGTAACTTATTGCAAAATAGTCACAAATCGTCTGCTTTTGACAACGAGAGGTGAACGCTGCCGGGTGGAATTCCTTGGTCTGACAACACCCTTGCTGATAGCATTCAAGCAAAGTGTGAAGTAGAAGCGTCCGTCCGGGCGTGTTACGGGGGACCATCTTGATCTCTTTAGGATCATTGTTTGGCCGGCAGGTGGCGCCCCTGCTCGGCATTGATATCAGTTCGTCCAGCGTCAAGCTGGTCGAGCTGGGTCGCGAAAAGTCCGGAGGGTATGTTCTCGAGCGCTGCATGATGGAGCCGCTGGAGAAAGGCTGGATCATCGACGGCAACATCGAGAAGTTCGATGAAGTGGCTGATGCCGTCAAACGCCTGATCAAGCGTTGCGGCAGTCGCACCAAAAATGTGGCCATGGCGCTGCCCGCTTCGGCCGTCATCACCAAGCGCATTGTTCTTCCAGGCGGCCTTTCGGATCAGGAGCTGGAAGTCCAGGTCGAATCCGAAGCCAATCAATACATCCCTTTCTCGCTTGAGGAGGTCAGCCTCGATTTCTGTGTCATCGGCCCCAGCCTCAGCTCGCAGGGCGACGTGGACGTCTTGATTGCGGCTTCGCGCAAGGAAAAGGTGCAGGATCGCCAGGGCCTGGCCGAGGCCGCTGGACTCAAGCCGATGGTGCTGGATGTCGAGTCTTTTGCCTCCCGCCTTGCTGCAGGGCGCTTGATCGAGCAGTTGCCCGGGCAGGGCGCCGGGCTCATGGTGGCCCTGTTCGAGGTGGGCTCGATGACCACCAGCCTGCAGGTGCTCAAGGATGGCGAGGTTCTCTACGAGCGTGATCAGGCCTTTGGCGGTGCCCAATTGACCCAGTTGATCGTGCGCCAATATGGTTTTTCCCCTGAGGAGGCGGAATCGAAGAAGCGCTCTGGTGAGTTGCCTGACGATTACGCCTCTTCGGTGCTGCGGCCATTTGTCGAGAGCGTGGCACAGGAAATCGGTCGGGCGCTTCAGTTCTTCTTCACGAGCACACCGTTCAACCGCGTGGATCACATCATGCTGGCCGGCGGTTCCGCGGCCCTGCCGGGCCTGGCTGAGGCGGTCACGCAACAGACCTCGTTTGCCTGCAGTGTGGTGAATCCCTTCGAAGGCATGCAGGTTCAGGACTCGGTGCGGATGAAAAAGATGGCTCGTGAGGCGCCCGCCTACCTCACCGCGTGTGGCTTGGCCATGCGGAGGTTTCTGACATGATCCTGATCAACCTGCTACCCCATCGCGAAGAGGCTCGCCTCAAGCGCAAAGAGGCCTTCAAAGTGGCCGTGGTGGGGTCCATGATGCTCGGGGCCCTGGTTGTGGCTTTGGTGTACTTGGTGTATCAGTCCAGCTTGACCGACCAGCGCGAGCGCAACGAGACCCTGAAGGCCGAGATCAAGTCCCTTGAAGTGCAGATCAAGGAGATCTCGAACATCGAGGCCGAGATTGCTGCACTGAAGGCGCGTCAGAAAGCGGTGGAAGACCTGCAGTCCGATCGCAATGCGCAGACCTACCTCATGAATGAGTTGGTCAAACAATTGCCTGACGGGGTGTATGTGACCAGCATGCGGCAAGAGGGGCAGACCATTCTGATTCAAGGGGTGGCCCAGTCCAATCAGCGCGTGTCTGAAGTGCTGAAGAATTTTTCTTCGGGCTCGCCATGGTTTGCCCGCCCTGAATTGCTTGAAATTCAGGCTGGTACCGTGAACCTGAGCGCTCGGGATCAACGTCGGGTGGCCAATTTCGGCATGAGATTCCAATTGCTGCGCGCCTCGGAAGTCGAGAAGGCTGCTGAAGCAGCTGCGAAGAAGTGAGTCTCACGATGGCGATCAACACCAAATTCTCAATTGACTTGCCGGCTCTGTTCGAGCAGGCCAAATCCCAGTTTTCCGATCTCGATCCCAAAGACCCCTCGGCCTGGCCGGCGTTTCCGCGCTACCTGACCTTTGTGTGCGCCGCTGCTGCGGTGGTCATCGTGGCCTGGTTCGCCTGGCTCACCGATTTCCAGGCTGAGCTGGAACAGGAAGTGCTGACCGAAGAGAAGCTCAAGACGGATTTCAGTGCCAAGCTGACCAAGGCGGTGAATTTGGACGCACTGAAAAAGCAGCGCGAGCAGGTTCTGCAATATGTGAATCAATTGGAAAAGCAATTGCCAGGCAAGGCGGAAATGTCGGCCTTGCTGTCGGACATCAATCAGGCTGGTTTGGGGCGCAGTCTGCAGTTCGAACTGTTTCGCCCCGGTCAGATGGCGGTGAAAGAGTATTACGCCGAGTTGCCGATCTCGATCCGTGTCACCGGCAAATACCACGACATCGGGTTTTTCGCTTCCGATGTGGCCCATCTGTCCCGCATCGTGACCCTGAACAATCTGACACTGAGCCCGGGCAAGGATGGGGCGCTGGTGATGGATGCCACGGCCCGGACCTTCCGATACCTTGATCCGGATGAAGTGGCGAGCCAGCGCCAAGCCAAGGGGGGCAAATGAACAGGTCACTGCAATCCCTCTGGCCTTTGCTTGTGGTGGCCACGGCGACCTTGGCGGCGTGCAGCTCCAACGAGTCGGAGATCAGCACCTGGATGGCTGAGCAGAGGGCCCAGAGTCGGCCCAGGGTGGTGCCGATTTCCGAGCCGAAGAAGTTCATTCCCCAGGAATACCAGGGGGCAGATGCCATGGACCCCTTCAATGTCCAGAAACTCACCCAGGCGTTGAAGCGTGAGTCCGCTTCGCCGGGCAATATGGCCATCATTGCGCCGGAAATGGCCAGGCGCAAAGAGGCGCTGGAAATGATGCCGCTGGATTCGATGGCCATGGTGGGCAGCATGCAAAAAGGGGGTGTTCCCGTGGCGCTGCTGCGCATCGACAACCTCTTGTACCAGGTCAAGGTCGGCAATTATCTGGGGCAGAATTTTGGCCGAATCATGAAAATCACCGAGACCGAAGTCCAATTGCGCGAGGTGGTCCAGGACTCCTCGGGTGATTGGATCGAGCGACCGGCCTCTCTGCAATTGCAGGAGCGGGGAAAATGAAAATGAATCACTTTATAAAGTTGGCGCTGCGGCTGATTTTCTCGCTGGGCCTGATGGTTTCGGTCAGCGGTCTGAGGGCCCAGGAGACTCAGACACTGAAAGCCATCTCGGTCTCGTCCCATTCTGGTGCCGAAGTGGTCCGCTTCGATTTCTCTGAAGCCGTGAATTTCCGGCTGAACGGGTTTGGCATCCAGTCGCCGGCCCGCGTCGCACTCGACCTGCCCGTGGTCGGGAGTGCATTGCAGAAAAACGTGGTCGAGTTCACGCAGGGCAACGTCAAGTCCGTCAATGTGATCCAGGCCTCTGATCGCACCCGCATGGTCCTGAATCTGAAGCGCTACCAGGCCTACAGCACCCAGGTGGTGGGCAAGTCGGTTTTGGTGACCTTCGAGCCGGTGGTGGCCAGTGCCAACACCGGCACCACGGTCTCGTCGTCCTTTGCCGAGTCGCACAACGACGATGTGTTGCCACTCAAGGACATTGACTTCCGCCGTGGCAACGACAGTGCCGGTCGCGTGGTCGTCAGTCTGCCGAACAACCAGACGGGTGTGGACCTCAAGGTGCAAGGCCAGAGCCTGGTGGTCGAGTTCCAGAAGTCCTCGCTGCCGGAAGGCCTGCGTCGGCGCATTGACGTGTCAGACTTCGGCACGCCAGTCCAGTTGATCACCTCCACCCAGGTGGGTGACCGTGTGCGTGTGCTGATCGAGCCCAAGGGTGACTGGGAGCATTCGGCCTATCAGAGCGACGATCAGTTCGTGGTCGAGGTGCGTCTCAAGAAGGTCGACACCAGCAAGCTGCTGCAGGGGCCGACCTATTCGGGCGAGAAGCTGTCTCTGAACTTCCAGAGCATCGATGTCCGGTCGCTGCTGCAGGTGATTGCGGACTTCACCAACTTCAACATCGTCACTTCCGACACCGTCTCGGGCAACCTCACCCTGCGTCTCAAGGATGTGCCCTGGGACCAAGCCTTGCAGATCATCATGGACTCCAAGGGCCTGGGCATGCGCAAGGCTGGCAACGTGCTGTGGATCGCCCCGCGCGATGAGCTGGATGCCCGCACCAAGAAAGACCTGGAGGCCTTGCAGGCCATCGAACGGCTGGAGCCGCTTCGCACACAGTCGTTCCAGCTCAACTACGCCCGAGCCACCGACATGGTCTTGCAATTGCGGGGTGCGGCTGTCGGGGTGGGGGTGGGAAGCGGCGCTGTGGGGGGGGTGACTCGTTTCCTGTCCGAGCGCGGCAGTGTGATTGCCGAGCCTCGTACCAACCAACTGTTTGTGACCGACACCGCCAAGAAGCTCAATGAGGTGCAGGAGTTGCTGACCAAGCTCGACATCCCGGTGCGGCAGGTCCTGATTGAGGCACGCATCGTCGAGGCGTCGGATACCTTCGGTCGCTCCCTGGGCGTGCGCCTGGGCGGCAGTGACTTGCGCGGCGTGCGCGGTGGCGATGCGGGGTATTCGATCGGCAACGGCAATCGGGTGGCCGTCGGGGGGTCCTATGACGCGGTGTCGTCCACCACCACGGAAAGTTCAAACGTCATGACCACGACCAACACCAGTTTTGTGAACTTGCCGGCCACCGGGCAGGGCGGCTACACGGCCTCTTCGTTTGCCTTGTCGATCTTCAACTCGGCCGCCAACCGCTTCCTGAACCTGGAAATCTCGGCCCTGGAGGCGGACGGCAAGGGCAAGGTGGTGTCCAGCCCGCGCGTCATCACGGCGGACCAGACCAAGGCGCTGATCGAGCAAGGTACGGAATTCCCCTATCAACAGGCCACGTCCAGCGGTGCTACTTCGGTGGCCTTCCGCAAGGCCAACCTGAAGCTCGAAGTGACCCCTCAGATCACGCCCGAAGGCAACATCATCCTCGAGCTGGACATCAACAAGGACAGCAAGGGCGAAACGACGGCTCAGGGTATTGCCATCAACACCAAGCACATCAAGACCCAGGTGCTGGTCGAGAATGGCGGCACCGTGGTCATTGGCGGGATTTTTGAACTGACGGAGTCAGACAGTGAGGCCAAGGTGCCCGTCCTCGGGGACATCCCGGTGATGGGCAATCTTTTCAAGACCAAGACCAAGTCGGTCAACAAGCAGGAAATGCTGGTGTTCATCACCCCGAAGATGGTGTCGGATCGTGCGACCAACCGTTGATTCGGGGATGGAGGTATGTTTGTGAAATATTTGAAATTTCTTTTTGTGCTGCTGATGGCCTCCTTGCTGGCGGCTTGTGGTGGTGGTGGCGGCAGTGCGGGCACCTCAAGCAGTGGTTCGTCGGGTTCAACGACCAAGGCTACTCTGGTGGTCACGCTCACCGATTCGTCGGGGGCTGCACTGGCCACACCGCACACACTCAAGGCCGGGCTGTTCTACCTGGCTCAGGCCAAGGCACTCGACGCTTCGGGCAACCCGATTGCCAATCAGGTGATCACCTTCACCACTGACAGCACCCTGGTGACCCTGGCTGCGCCTACCGCGTTGACGGATTCGACAGGTGTGGCCAGTGTGAAGATGACGCCCCTGTCTGTTGCTGGGGCCGGGTCGGTCGGGGCCTCGATGTCCTACACCGCGGCAGGCGCCACCACTGCGACCACGATCACTGGTACGGCCGCGTCCTACCAGGTCACCCCTTCGGCGGCGACAGGGACGCCGACGCTGTCTCTGGCGTTGACGGACTCTTCCGGAGTGGTGCTGTCCACGCCGCGCACATTCTTGACCGGGTCCAACTACAAGGCCAAGGTGACGGTGCTGGATGCAACCAGTGCGCCCATCACCAATCTGGTGGTCACGTTTACCACGGACAACACGCTTGCCACCATTTCGCCGACCAGTGCGCTGACTGATGCCAATGGCGTGGCGACCGTGCAGATCGTTCCGCTGACCCTCACTGGGGCGGGCAGTGTTCAGGCCGCAGCATCGGTGAACGGCACCTCCTACTCCTCGTCTGCGGTGTCCTATCAAGTCACCTCTGCCAGCGTGGCGGCTACGCTGTCGTTCGTGTCGGCAACACCCACATCGATCGTGGTCACCAACGCGAGCACGGGTACCAAATTGTCGACCGTGGTCTTCAAGCTGGCGAACGGCCAGGGTGTTGGCGTTTCAGGGCAATCGGTCAATTTGAGCCTGAACGCTCAATCGATCAGTGCTGGCGTGGCCTTTGTCGTCAATGGGACGAGCAGCACCGGCGTGCAGACCTTGGTCACGGATCAGAATGGCCTGGTTTCCATCAACGTCGCCTCTGGCACTTTGCCGACGCCCGTGTTGGTCACTGCGACCGCGGCCTCCAACAGCAGCCTCACGGCCACATCGGTGGGGCTGGCTGTGACCAATGGTCGGCCAACCCAGTTGCGTTCCTCCATTGCGTCGGCGCCTCTCAGTGTGGAGGCCTCGTCCGGGGGGGCGTCGATCATCCAGGGGGTTCAGTCCACCCTCACGGTGCTGTTGTCTGATCGCATGGGCAATCCAATTCCTGCTGGCACGGTGGTTAATCTGATTGCCTCGCATGGTCAAATTTCGGGGGCCTGTACTGTGGCGATTGTCAACAGTGCTTCGCAGTGCACAGCCGTATGGACGTCAGTGGCGGCCCGGCCCGCCAATGGCTGGTTCACGGTTCTGGCCTACCTCGATGGCGAAGAAGACTTTGTCGATGTGAATGGCAACAACCAATACGACCTTGGCGAACCGTTCTACGATGAAGGTCAGGCCTACCTGCCCAAAGATGCCAAGGCCTCGGCCTACAGCGCTGCGACAGATCAACCCATTGCAGGAGGCACCATTGGTACGGTGGCCTGTGCGGTGACCAATTCGACTGTCATTCCCTACATGATTCCCAACACCTGCGACAACGCCTGGACAAGCTCCATTCGAGTCCGCCTTGGGGTGACCATGAACTGGTCCACCTCCTACGCAACCCTGACGTCCTCCAATGCCTCCACATCGGGCATCACGATCCTGGTGGCGGATGACTTGGGCAATGCCATGCCGAGCAACAGCACTCTAGCCGGCACCATGTCCTGCCCTGCGACGGTGACCACGACACCGAAGGTCACCTTGTCCAGAAACAAGACGCCCGATTCGATTTCCCCGGTGACCGTGGTGGTGTCTTTTTCTGACTCCGCTGCCTCTTGCACCTTGTCTTTCACTGTGACCACGCCCGCCGGGTCGGTCACAACTGGGACTTACAAGTTCTGATGGACACTGCAAACCACTAAACTCAGCGCATCCAACCGCCTGGCAACCTCGGTTGCCAGGCGTTTTCATTTTTGCGGCTTGCCCTGATGCAGGCCCAGGTCCACCTCGAAACTCATGCTTTGTGTCCTGATCGGCATGCCGGGCTCCGGCAAATCAACTGTCGGGCGCCAACTGGCGCGGCGGCTGGGGGTGTCCTTTTTCGACACGGATCATTTGCTGGAGGCTCGGCTGGGTTGTTCGATCCGCGAATACTTTGAAGCCCAGGGCGAGGCGGCCTTTCGTGAGCGCGAGCAGCAGGCGCTGGCTGAATGCATTGCGCATGAACATGGCGTGGTGTCCACCGGTGGCGGCATCGTGCTGCGCCCGGCCAATCGCGAGTTGCTGCGCGCCGCCCCTTGTGTGATCTACCTGCGGGCCAGCCCGGAAGACATCTACCGCCGCCTGCGCCACGACACCACCCGGCCGCTGCTGCAGGTGGCTGATCCCTTGCGCAAGCTCAAGGAGTTGTATGCCGAGCGCGACCCGCTTTACCGCGAAGCCGCCGGCTTTGTGGTCGAGACCGGCCGACCCAGCGTGGCGGCCTTGGTCAACATGATTTCGATGCAGCTCGACCTCGCGACCCCCGGGGTTTCGGCCTCAGCGCCTAAACTCTGAGGGTCGGCGGCGCTGGACCCAGCGCCTGCGCGGGCGCTGAAGCTGCAGCTTGCAGGCTGGACGCGCCTTCCCCAACGCTTGATTGTTGCTTTCTCACCGATTATTTCTGGATGGATTCCGATGACGTCTCAGCCCGCACCTGCCGCCCGCATTTCGATTGAACTGGGCGATCGCAGCTACGACATCCTGATCGGCTCCGGCTTGCTGGGCCAGTCCGCTGCCTATGAAGGCTTGCCGGCCAGCAGCGCGGCACTGATTGTCACCAACACCACCGTGGCACCGCTGTACCTGGCCCCCTTGAAGCAGGCCCTGGCGGGGCGCCATGCCCATCTGCACGAGGTGGTGTTGCCCGATGGCGAGGCCTTCAAGACCTGGGAAACCCTGAACCTGATCTTCGACGCCCTGCTGGGCCACGGCTGTGACCGCAAAACCGTGGTCTATGCCTTGGGCGGCGGCGTGGTGGGCGACATGACCGGCTTTGCTGCTGCCGCCTACATGCGCGGTGTGCCCTTTGTTCAGGTGCCGACCACCTTGCTTGCGCAGGTCGATTCATCGGTGGGTGGCAAGACCGCCATCAACCACCCGCAGGGCAAGAACATGATCGGGGCGTTCTACCAGCCGCAGCGGGTGATTTGCGACCTTGGCACCCTGGCCACCCTGCCCGAGCGGGAGCTCAGCGCCGGTCTGGCTGAGATCATCAAATACGGCCCGATTGCCGACCCCGCGTTCCTGGACTGGATCGAAACCCACATGCCAGGCCTGCGCCGCCGCGAGGTCGATTTGCTGGCCCATGGCGTGCGTCGCAGCTGTGAGATCAAGGCCCATGTCGTGGGCGTCGACGAGCGCGAGTCGGGCCTGCGCGCCATCCTCAACTTCGGTCACACCTTTGGCCATGCCATCGAGGCCGGTCTGGGCTATGGTGAATGGCTGCATGGCGAGGCCGTGGGCTGCGGCATGGTCATGGCTGCGCGGCTGTCGCAGCGCCTGGGCCTGGTGGATGAGGCCTGGGTGGCCCGCCTGACCGCCCTGATTGCCGCGGCCGGTCTGCCGGTGGTGGCCCCGGTGCTCGATGCCGCCGACAACGCCGGCCGTTACCTGTCCCTGATGCGCGTCGACAAGAAGGCCGAAGCCGGCGAGATCAAGTTCGTGCTGATCGACGGCCCTGGGCGGGCCACGGTGCGCGGCGCGCCCGACACGCTGGTGCGTGAGGTGATTGACGCCAGTTGCGTGGTGGCCTGAGCCATGTCGGCGCTGCCCCTGAGCCTGCCAGCGCCTGGGGAGCAGGCCCTGGCACCGTTTGCCTGCCACCCCAGCCAGAGCCGGGGGCGCCTGCACCCCGAGGTGCCGGCCCCCACGCGCTCCGAGTTTCAGCGCGACCGCGACCGCATCGTCCACTCCACGGCGTTTCGCCGCCTGGTCTACAAGACCCAGGTGTTTCTGAATCATGAAGGCGACCTGTTTCGCACCCGCATGACGCACTCGCTGGAGGTGGCACAGTTGGGCCGCTCGGTGGCGCGTTCGCTGGGCCTGAACGAAGACCTGGTGGAGGCCATTGCCCTGGCCCATGACCTGGGGCACACCCCCTTTGGCCACGCCGGCCAGGATGCGCTGGACGAGTGTGTGCGCGCCCACGGGCAGCCGGACGCCGATGCAGGCTTTGAGCACAACCTGCAGAGCCTGCGCGTGGTGGATGAGCTGGAGGAGCGGTACCCACGCTACAACGGCCTGAACCTGAGCTTTGAAACCCGTGAGGGCATTCTCAAGCACTGTTCTGCCGCCCATGCGCGCAAGCTCGAACAACGCGAACCCGGTGGGGTGGGGCGGCGCTTTCTGGAGCGAACCCAGCCCAGTCTGGAGGCGCAGTTGTGCAATCTCGCCGATGAAATCGCTTACAACGCCCACGACATCGACGACGGCGTGCGCTCGGGCCTGATCACGCTGGATCAATTGCAGGCGGTGCCCTTGTTTGAGCGCTTTCGGCTGCAAACGTTGGACGAGTTTCCGGCCCTGGCTGAACCGGGGGCGGGCCGGCGCCTGCTCTATGAGTCGATCCGACGCATGTTGAGCCAGCAGGTGTATGACGTGATTGACGCCACCCGCGCGGCCTTGGCCCAAAGCGGACCAAGCAGTGTTGACGAGGTCCGGCACCTCCCACCCTTGTTGGGCTTCACGCCCGGCATGCGGGCCGAATCCACCCAGCTCAAACAGTTTCTGTTCAAGAACCTGTACCGCCATCCCAATGTGATGGAGACCACGGGCCGCGCCCGCCAGGTGGTCCATGAACTTTTCGATCTCTACCTGGCCCGCCCGGCTGAGATGCGCGAACGCTTTGCCCGCCGCCCTGATGTGCCGCGGGCCGTGGCGGATTTCATTGCCGGCATGACCGACCGATTTGCCCTGCGCGAGCACGAACGGCTGACCGGCCAGCGCCTGCTTTCATGAAAGCGCCCTGGCCTCGCTTGCCCGGGCCTGCGGGGGTGGTCATCTTGGCTGGGGTGGCGGCGGCCCTGCACGTCGCCAAGTTGGCCCCTGCATTGCCGACGCTGCGTGAATCGCTCAGCCTTTCCCTGGCCCAGGCGGGCTGGTTGCTGTCCACCGTCCAGGGGGCGGGCATGCTGCTGGGGGCCGTGATGGGCGTTCTGGCTGACGGCTGGGGTTTGCGGCGCTGCATGCTCACCGGCCTGTGGCTGCTCACGCTGGCCAGCGCTGGAGGGCCGGCGGGCTCGGGCTTTGAGGCCTTGCTGGCCTTGCGCGCCCTGGAGGGTCTGGGTTTTCTGATGGCGACCATGCCGGCTGCTGCCTTGGTGCGGCGGCTGGTGCTGCCATCACGCATGCCGCTGATGCTGGGGGTGTGGGGGACTTACATGCCCCTGGCCACCAGCGTGGCCCTGCTGCTGGGGCCGGCGCTGATCCCCGCCTGGGGCTGGGCATCCTGGTGGTGGCTCGCCGCCGCCTGCACCGGTGCGATGGCCTTGTGGGTGGCGGCGGTGGTCCCGCCAGACCCGGCGGGGGGCGCCGGTCTGCAAGGGGCGGCGCTGGCCGCGCGCCTTCGCCGCACCTGGACGGGCACCGGCCCCTGGCTGGTGGCGGGGGCTTTCGCGGTGTATTCGGGCCAATGGCTGGCTGTGATCGGTTTTCTGCCTTCCATCGTGCAGCAGGCCGGGTGGTCGCTGGCGGCGGTGGCCTGGGTCACAGCAGGTCTGGCGGCGGTCAACATGCTCGGTAACCTGGCGTCAGGGCCCTTGCAGGCCCGGGGCGTAGCGCCGTCGCGTCTGCTCAGCGGTGGTTACGCGGTGATGGGGTTGGGCGCCTGGCTGGCGTTTCAGGATGTCTGGCCGGTGGGGCTGCCGGTGCGCATGGGGGCCGTGCTGTTCTTTTCCATGGTGGGTGGCCTCATTCCCGGCACCTTGTTTGCGCAAGCGGTGCGCCATGCACCCGATGAAGACACGATCTCCACCACCGTGGGCTGGATGCAGCAATGCTCTTCGCTGGGGCAGTTCCTTTCGCCCCCGCTGGTGGGGCTGTTGGCCGCCCGGGTGGGCGGCTGGCAATGGACCTGGGTGATCACCGGGCTGTGTTCCTTGGCGGGCATCGCACTCGCCCACGGGCTGAGCCGTCTGCAGCCACGGCGCTGAACTCGGGTTTGCCACCTGCGGGCGGGCGGGCCCCCTAAAATGGGCGGCTCTGCCCCATCACGGTGAACCGGTGAGTTTCCTCGATCAGCTCAAATCCCAGGCCCATGCCCTGCAAAGCCAGCGCAGCACCCAGCAGCAGGACCTGGCCGGCCGCATTGCGCAGACCGAGCAGGCCTGCGAGACCGTCTGGCGCTATTTCAACGAATTGGCGCGGCAACTCAATGTGATCGTGCCGCCGGGCCCCACGCTGTCGCTGGACAACCGCCAGGCCTGGCCTGAGATGTGTCTGGTGGATTTTCGCTCTGATGCGCGCAAGAAGTTCTGGATGAACCGCGAGGTCTATGACCACGTGGCCCTGGGCTGGGTCATCAACCCGCGCGAGGGCAAGCCCCTGGCCACCTCGGTCAGCGTCAACTTTCCGCCGGATCTGGAGCGCGTCACGAGTCGACTGTCGGTGGGGCAGGTGCGGCACGAGCGTCATGAGGTGCGCCATCCCGAGAAGAGCAGCCTGTTGGCGCTTCGTTTTGACTACCAGACCCAGGCCTTTGGCAGCGTGCGCGCCACGGCCGATCACGAGGCGGGCGAGATCCATTTCCGCGCCGCCAACCTGCGCGGCTTCGAGGTGGCGCAGGTGCGCCACCCGGTGCAGCGCATCAACAGTGTCCTCCTGGACGAACTGGCCCGCCTCATCGTCGGCCAGGCTGGAGCCTTTTTATGAATTCCCTTGAAACCCGCCATGACCAGGTGGTGGCGGACACCCGGCGCTGGCTGGAGCAGGCCGTCATCGGCCTGAACCTGTGCCCTTTTGCCAAGTCGGTGCACGTGAAAAACCAGGTGCACTACGTGGTCGACTTCAATGCCGATGCGCAGGCCTTGCTGGCCACGCTGGCCACGGAGTTGCAGGCTTTGGCCGAGTCTGATCCCGAGCAGCGCGACACCACCTTGCTGGTCATGCCCGATGCCCTGGCTGATTTCTTGGATTTCAATGATTTTTGCGCCCAGGCCGACGACGTGCTGGTGTCACTGGAACTGGATGGCATCTTGCAGGTGGCCAGCTTCCATCCGCAATTCCAGTTTGCGGGCACCCAGGTCGATGACATCAGCAACTGCACCAATCGCGGCCCTTACCCCACGCTGCACCTGCTGCGTGAATCCAGCATTGATCGGGCAGTGGCTGTTTTCCCCGAGGCAGAGATGATTTACGAACGCAACATTGAAACCCTGGAAAAACTCGGCCATGACGGCTGGGCCGCCCTGAATGTGGGCGCGAGCCCGAACACCCCATGACCCAGAAAACCGCAAGCGCTCACACCTCCCGCCCGAAAAAGGGCGGCAAACAAGCGGTGGACGCCGATGCCGCCTTGGCGGCCGAACTCAAGCCAGGGCAGTCAATCGAGTTGCTCAAGGAGCTGCACATCCTCACCCGCGAGGGGCGCCTCAACCAGGATTCGCGCCGCAAGCTCAAGCAGGTCTACCACCTGTTCCAATTCATCGAGAAGCTGCTCCAGGAGTTGCCGCCATCCGAGCAGGGCCCTTCGCTGGCCGACCACGGTGCCGGAAAGTCCTACCTGGGCTTCATCATCTACGACCTGTACTTCAAGGCGCTGGGGCGAGGGCACATCTATGGTGTGGAAACCCGTGCCGAGCTGGTGCAGCGTTCGCAGGCCCTGGCGCAGCGCCTGGGTTTTGATCGCATGGCTTTCGTCAATGCCACGGTGGCCGAGGCCACCACCGACCAGCGCCTGCCTGAGCAGATCGACGTGGTCACGGCCCTGCATGCCTGCGACACGGCCACCGACGATGCCATTGCCTTCGGCTTGCAAAAGAAGGCCCGTTTCATGGTTCTGGTGCCCTGTTGCCAGGCCGAGGTGGCCAGCTGCCTGCGCGAGAGCAAGGCCTTGACGCTGTCGCGCACCCCGCTGGCTGAACTGTGGCGCCATCCCCTGCACACCCGAGAAATGGGCAGCCAGATCACCAATGTGTTGCGCTGCCTGTACCTGGAAGCCTGTGGCTATCAAGTCACGGTCACCGAACTGGTGGGCTGGGAGCACAGCATGAAGAACGAGCTGATCCTGGCCCGCTACACCGGCCAGAAGAAGCGCAGCGCCGCCGAGCGCCTGCAGGCCTTGCTGGCCGAGTTCGGCCTGCAGTCCTTGCAAGACAGCCGCTACCCCTTGCCGGCCTGAGGGTCGCAAGCGTCCCTCCATGGCCCGTCTGCCTCGCCTGTCCATCCCGGGCCTGCCCCATCACGTGCTGCTGCGCGGCAACAACGGACAGGCGGTGTTTGTCGACGATGTGGATCGGCGGGAGTGGCTGGAGGCCCTCAGCGCCTATGCCGCCGAGTGTGGGGTGGCTTTGCATGCCTGGGTGCTGTTGCCGCAGAGCGTGCAGTTGCTGCTCACCCCGACCACGGCCGACAGCCTGTCGCGCTTCATGCAGGCGGTGGGGCGCAAATACACCCGTCAGTTCAACCTGCGCCACGGCCGCAGCGGCACCCTTTGGGAGGGGCGCTACCGGTCCACCGTGCTGCAGCCCGAGCGCTACCTGATCCCCTGCATGGTGGGCATGGACACCATGCCGGTGCGCGAAGGGCTGGTGGCTGAGCCCCAGGCCTACGAATGGTCCAGCCACCCGCACCACATTGGGCGGCAGTCCGATCGCCGCCTGGTGGCCCACCCGGTTTACTGGCAATTGGGCAACACGCCCTTCGCGCGAGAAGCGGCCTACGCCGCCAAGGTCGCCGAGGGGGTGTCCGCAGCCGATCTGCAGGCCTTGGGGCAGGCCACCCAGCATGGTTGGGTGCTGGGCGATGCGGCCTTTGTGCAGAAGCTGCAAGCCCAGATGGAAAGGCGCCTTACGCGGGTGCCTGCAGGGCGCCCACCCGGCTCACGCAAAGCGGCGCCCAACGAGGCTGTTTGATCTGTCCCTAATTTATTCCGCTGAAACTGTCTGATTTTTAAATTGGTATCTGACCCCAATTTAATTTTCTTGGCATTTTTATTGCACTGCACTATCCTTCGCTTCCCCGCGAAATATCGTGTAACCCGGGTCGCGCCGGCGCTGCCTTTGCAGGCAGACCAGCGACTGGCCCCACAGATCAGGACATGCCATGACGAAGGCTGCAGAGATTCAGCATCTCCAACAACACGGTCTCTATTCGGCGACCAACGAGCATGACGCTTGTGGCGTCGGTTTCGTGGCCCACATCAAAGGCGTCAAGAGCCACGCCATCGTTCAGCAAGGTCTGAAGATCCTCGAGAACCTCGACCACCGCGGCGCCGTGGGGGCCGACAAGCTGATGGGCGACGGCGCCGGCATCCTGATCCAGCTGCCCGACGCGCTGTACCGCGAAGAAATGGCCAAGCAGGGCGTGGCCTTGCCTCCGCCCGGCGAGTACGGCGTGGGCATGATCTTCCTGCCCAAGGAGCACGCTTCCCGCCTGGCCTGCGAGCAGGAGATGGAGCGCGCCATCAAGGCCGAAGGCCAGGTGCTGCTGGGCTGGCGCGATGTGCCGGTGAACCGCGACATGCCGATGTCGCCCGCCGTGCGTGAAAAAGAGCCGGTGCTGCGCCAAGTCTTCATCGGCCGCGGCAACGACGTGATCGTGCAGGACGCCCTGGAGCGCAAGCTGTACGTGATCCGCAAGACCGCCAGTGCCAACATCCAGGCCCTGGGCCTGAAGCACAGCAAGGAATACTACGTTCCCAGCATGTCCAGCCGCACCGTGGTCTACAAGGGCCTGCTGCTGGCCGACCAGGTGGGCACCTACTACATGGATCTGCAGGACGAGCGTTGCGTCTCGGCCCTGGGCCTGGTGCACCAGCGCTTCTCGACCAACACCTTCCCTGAATGGCCGCTGGCCCACCCGTATCGCTATGTGGCGCACAACGGTGAAATCAACACCGTCAAGGGCAACTACAACTGGATGAAGGCCCGCGAAGGCGTGATGTCCTCGCCGGTGCTGGGGGCTGACCTGCAAAAGCTGTACCCGATCAGCTTTGCCAGCCAGTCCGACACCGCCACCTTCGACAACTGCCTGGAACTGCTGACCATGGCGGGTTACCCGATCAGCCAGGCCGTGATGATGATGATCCCCGAGCCCTGGGAGCAACACACCACCATGGACGAGCGCCGCAAGGCCTTCTATGAGTACCACGCAGCCATGCTCGAACCCTGGGACGGCCCGGCCTCGATCGTGTTCACCGATGGCCGCCAGATCGGCGCCACCCTGGACCGCAACGGCCTGCGCCCTTCGCGCTACTGCATCACCGACGACGATTTCGTGATCATGGGTTCCGAATCGGGCGTCCTGCCCGTGCCTGAGAACAAGATCGTGCGCAAGTGGCGTCTGCAACCCGGCAAGATGTTCCTGATCGATCTGGAGCAAGGCCGCATGATCGACGACGAAGAGCTCAAGGCCGGTCTGGCCAACAGCAAGCCCTACAAGCAGTGGATCGAGAACCTGCGCATCCGCCTCGACGACGTGGCGGCACCGGTGGCTGGCGAGTCGGCTACCCAGGGCTCTGTCGAATCGACCGAGCCGCAGGCGGCCGGCGTTGAATCCTTCAGCGCCGATCTGCTGGACCGCCAACAGGCCTTCGGCACCACCCAGGAAGACATCAAGTTCCTGATGAGCCCGATGGCCACCAACGGTGAAGAGGGCATCGGCTCGATGGGCAACGACAGCCCGCTGGCCGTGCTGTCGAGCAAGAACAAGCCGCTGTACAACTACTTCAAGCAGTTGTTTGCCCAGGTGACCAACCCGCCGATCGACCCGATTCGCGAAGCCATCGTGATGTCGCTGGTGTCCTTCATCGGCCCCAAGCCCAACCTGCTGGACATCAACCAGGTCAACCCGCCGATGCGCCTTGAGGTGAGCCAGCCGGTGCTCGACTTCGCCGACATGGCCAAGCTGCGCAGCATCGAAAAGACCACCCAGGGCAAATTCCGCAGCTACACCCTCGACATCACTTACCCCGTGGTGTGGGGCCGTGAAGGCGTGGAAGCCAAGCTGGCCTCGCTGTGTGCGGAAGCCGTGGACGCCATCAAGAGCGGCCACAACATTCTGATCATCAGCGACCGCGCCATCAGCGCCACCCAGGTGGCGATCCCCGCGCTGCTGGCCCTCTCGGCCATCCATCAGCACCTGGTGCGCGAGGGCCTGCGCACCACCGCCGGCCTGGTGGTCGAGACCGGCACCGCCCGCGAGGTGCATCACTTTGCCGTGCTGGCAGGCTACGGCGCTGAAGCCGTGCACCCCTACCTCGCCATGGAAACCCTGCAGGTCATCCACAAGGACCTGCCGGGCGACCTGTCGGCCGACAAGGCGATCTACAACTACATCAAGGCGATCGGCAAGGGCCTGTCCAAGATCATGTCCAAGATGGGCGTGAGCACGTACATGAGCTACTGCGGTGCCCAGCTGTTCGAGGCCATCGGCCTGAACACCGAGACCGTCAACAAGTACTTCACCGGCACCGCCAGCCGTGTCGAGGGCATCGGCGTGTTTGAAATCGCCGAAGAAGCCATCCGCATGCACAAGGCGGCCTTCGGTGACGACCCGGTACTGGCCACCATGCTGGATGCGGGCGGCGAGTACGCCTGGCGCGCCCGCGGCGAAGAGCACATGTGGACGCCTGACGCGATTGCCAAGCTGCAGCACAGCACCCGCGCCAACAACTGGAACACCTACAAGGAATACGCCCAGCTCGTCAACGACCAGTCGCGTCGTCACATGACCCTGCGCGGCCTGTTCGAGTTCAAGGTCGATCCAAGCAAGGCCATTCCGCTGGAAGAGGTCGAGTCGGCCAAGGAAATCGTCAAGCGTTTCGCCACCGGCGCGATGTCGCTGGGTTCGATCTCCACCGAAGCCCACGCGACCCTTGCCGTGGCCATGAACCGCATTGGCGGCAAGAGCAACACCGGTGAAGGCGGTGAGGATCCGGCCCGTTACCGCCAGGAACTCAAGGGCATCCCGATTGCCCAGGGTGCCACGCTCAAGAGCGTGATCGGCGAATCGCAGGTCGAGGTCGATCTGCCGCTGCAGCCGGGCGACTCGCTGCGCTCCAAGATCAAGCAAGTGGCCTCGGGCCGCTTCGGTGTCACCGCCGAATACCTGTCGTCGGCCGACCAGATCCAGATCAAGATGGCCCAGGGTGCCAAGCCCGGTGAAGGCGGCCAGCTGCCTGGTGGCAAGGTGTCCGAGTACATCGGCAAACTGCGTTACTCGGTGCCCGGTGTGGGCCTGATTTCGCCCCCGCCGCACCACGACATCTACTCGATCGAAGATCTGGCCCAGCTGATCCACGATCTGAAGAACGTGGCACCGCACTCCAGCATCAGCGTCAAGCTGGTGTCTGAAGTGGGTGTGGGCACCATCGCGGCAGGCGTGGCCAAGTGCAAGAGCGATCACGTGGTGATCGCCGGCCATGACGGCGGCACTGGTGCCTCCCCCTGGTCCTCGATCAAGCACGCCGGCGGCCCGTGGGAAATCGGCCTGGCCGAAACCCAGCAGACCCTGGTGCTGAACCGCCTGCGCAGCCGCATCCGTGTGCAGGCCGACGGCCAGATGAAGACGGGCCGCGACGTGGCCATCGGCGCACTGCTGGGCGCTGATGAGTTCGGCTTCGCCACCGCCCCGCTGGTGGTCGAAGGCTGCATCATGATGCGCAAGTGCCATCTGAACACCTGCCCGGTGGGCGTGGCCACGCAAGACCCGGTGCTGCGCGCCAAGTTCTCGGGCAAGCCCGAGCACGTGGTGAACTACTTCTTCTTCATCGCCGAAGAAGTGCGCCAGATCATGGCCCAACTGGGCATCCGCAAGTTCGACGACATGATCGGCCGCGTGGACCTGCTCGACATGAAGAAGGGCGTTGAGCACTGGAAGGCCCAGGGCCTGGATTTCAGCCGCCTGTTCGCCATGCCCCAGGTGGGCCCGGAAGTGTCGCGCTTCCACATCGAAAACCAGGACCACGGCCTCGACAAGGCCCTCGACAATGTGCTGATCGCCAAGTCGCGCGCAGCCATCGACAAGGGTGAGAAGGTCCAATTCATCGAAGTGGCCCGCAACGTGAACCGCTCGGTCGGCGCCATGCTGTCGGGTGCCCTGACCAAGGTGCACCCGGAAGGTCTGCCGGACGACACGATTCGCATCCAGCTCGAAGGCACGGGTGGTCAGTCGTTCGGTGCCTTCCTGGCCCGCGGCATCACCATGTATTTGATCGGTGACGCCAACGACTACACCGGCAAGGGCTTGTCGGGCGGCCGCGTGGTGGTGCGTCCGAGCATCGACTTCCGCGGTGAATCGTCGCGCAACATCATCGTCGGCAACACCGTCATGTACGGTGCGACCAGCGGTGAGGCTTTCTTCAGCGGCGTGGGCGGCGAGCGTTTCGCCGTGCGTCTGTCGGGTGCCACGGCCGTGGTCGAAGGCACGGGTGACCACGGTTGCGAGTACATGACCGGTGGCACCGTGGCTGTGTTGGGCAAGACGGGCCGCAACTTTGCTGCCGGCATGAGCGGTGGCATTGCCTACGTCTATGACGACGACGGCAGCTTTGCCAGCCGTTGCAACACCGCCATGGTGACCCTCGAGAAGGTGCTGCCGGCGGCCGAGCAAGAGGCCAGCATCGACCGTGCCATCTGGCACCGCGAACAGACCGACGAAGCCCAGCTCAAAAAGCTGCTGGAAGACCACCACCGTTGGACCGGCAGCAAGCGCGCCCGCGAACTGCTGGACAACTGGGCTGAGGCGCGCGCCAAGTTCGTGAAGGTGTTCCCGACCGAATACAAGCGTGCCCTGGGCGAAATCAACGCCAAGAAACAGGCGGTTGCCACCACGGCCAAGGCCAAGGCATCGGCCAAAGAAGCCGCCGCAGCCAAGTAATCCGACCGACCACACGAATCAAGGACTCAGACATCATGGGAAAAGTCACTGGCTTCATGGAATTTGAGCGCATCGAAGAGGGCTACAAGCCCGTTGCCGAGCGCCTGAAGCATTACAAGGAATTCGTCGTCGGCCTGGACGAGTCGCAAGCCAAGGTGCAGGGTGCACGCTGCATGGATTGCGGCACGCCGTTCTGCAACAACGGCTGTCCGGTCAACAACATCATTCCGGACTTCAACGACCTCGTGTACCGCGGCGATTGGCAGAACGCCATCGAAGTGCTGCACAGCACCAACAACTTCCCTGAGTTCACGGGCCGCATCTGCCCGGCGCCTTGCGAAGCTGCTTGCACGCTGAATGTGAACGACGACGCCGTGGGCATCAAGTCGATCGAGCACGCGATCATCGACCGCGCCTGGGCCGAGGGATGGGTGCAGCCCCGTCCGGCCAAGCACAAGACGGGCAAGAAAGTGGCTGTCGTGGGCTCTGGCCCCGCCGGCATGGCCGCCGCCCAGCAACTGGCACGCGCCGGCCACGATGTGACCCTGTTCGAAAAGAACGACCGCATCGGCGGCTTGCTGCGCTATGGCATTCCTGACTTCAAGATGGAAAAGTCGCACATCGACCGCCGCGCCAAGCAGTTGGAGGCCGAAGGCGTGACCCTCCGCACCAGCGTGCTGGTGGGCAAGATGCCCGAAGGTTCCAAGGTGACCAACTGGGCCAAGGAAACCATCAGCCCCGAGCAGCTCAAGAAGGATTTTGATGCTGTGCTGCTGACCGGCGGCTCTGAGCAGTCTCGCGATCTGCCCGTGCCGGGGCGTGACCTGGACGGCATCCATTTCGCGATGGAATTCCTGCCCCAGCAGAACAAGGTCAATGCGGGCGACAAACTCAAGGGCCAACTGCGCGCCGAGGGCAAGCATGTCATCGTGATCGGTGGCGGTGACACCGGCAGCGACTGCGTGGGCACCAGCAACCGCCACGGCGCGGCCAGCGTGACCCAGTTCGAGGTCATGCCCCAGCCGCCCGAAGTGGAAAACCGTCCGCTGACCTGGCCTTACTGGCCGCTGAAGCTGCGCACCAGCTCCAGCCACGACGAAGGCTGCACCCGTGAGTTCGCCATCTCCACCAAGGAGTTCATCGGCGACAAGGGCAAGGTCACCGGCCTGAAGACGGTGCATGTCGAGTTCAAGGACGGCAAGCTGGTCGAGATTCCGGGCACCGAGAAAGAATACAAGGCTGACCTGGTCCTGCTCGCCATGGGCTTCGTGAACCCGGTGGCCACCATCCTGGACGGTTTCGGTGTCGACAAGGACGCCCGTGGCAACGCCAAGGCCAGCACCGAGTTCACCGGCGGTTACGCCACCAACGTGGCCAAGGTTTTCGCTGCAGGCGACATTCGCCGCGGCCAGTCGCTGGTGGTCTGGGCCATCCGCGAAGGGCGCCAGGCCGCTCGCGCCGTGGATGAGTTCTTGATGGGCTTCAGCGACCTGCCACGCTGATCGTCAGGCTGACCAGCCTCATTCACAAGAGGTGAATCAACAACGCTCCCCTGGTGGGAGCGTTGTTGTATCTGAGGGTCAATCCGGGCTTGACCAAGTGTTCACCCGGATCCTTTATGATTCAGAACCGCCGGGCCCCGTCCGGCGTTTTTGCTTCATGTCCTCCACACCTACCCCTTCTTTAGTCGAATTGCGCGACCTGACCTTCGGGTATGGGGAGCGTGTCATTCTGGACGGCGTTTCGCTGACCATTCCACGTGGCAAAGTCACGGCCTTGATGGGCGCCTCGGGCGGCGGCAAGACTACCGTGCTGCGCCTGATCGGTGGCCAGGTTCGGCCCCAGGCCGGCGAGGTGAGCTTTGATGGCCAGAACGTGGCGCAGCTCGATCTGGCGGGGCTGTACAAGGTGCGTCGCCGCATGGGCATGTTGTTCCAGTTCGGGGCGCTGTTCACCGACTCCAGCGTGTTCGACAACGTGGCCTTCCCCCTGCGTGAACACACCGACATGCCTGAAGCCCTGATTCGCGACATCGTGCTGATGAAGCTCAATGCCGTGGGCTTGCGCGGCGCCCGTGATCTGATGCCGAGCGAAGTCTCGGGCGGCATGGCTCGGCGCGTCGCTCTGGCGCGCGCCATCGTGCTTGACCCGGAGTTGGTCATGTATGACGAGCCTTTTGCAGGACTGGACCCGATCTCGCTGGGCACGGCCGCGCGCCTGATCCGCGAGCTCAATGACGCCATGGGCCTGACCAGCATCATTGTTTCGCACGATCTTGACGAGACCTTCCACATTGCCGACAAGGTCATCGTGCTGGCCAATGGCCGCATCGTGGCCCAGGGCACACCTGATGAGGTGCGACACAGCGACGATCCGCTGGTGCACCAGTTCGTCAATGCCCTGCCTGAAGGGCCGGTGCGTTTCCATTACCCGGGCCCCAGCGTGGCCGATGACTTTGGCCCAGGCCAGGGGGGCAGGGCATGAGTTGGTTCAACCCTGCCGATGTCGGGCTGGCCACGCGCCGGCAACTGGCTGCGATCGGCCACGGCGCCCGTCTGTTTGCCCGCCTGGTACTGGACTTTGGCGCCTGCATGCGTCGTTTCAGCCTGGTGCGCGATCAGATCCATTTCCTGGGCAACTATTCCCTGGCCATCATTGCGGTGTCCGGCCTGTTCATCGGCTTTGTGCTGGGTCTGCAGGGCTTCAACATCTTGCAGCGCTACGGGTCGTCCGAAGCCCTGGGGCAGTTGGTCACGCTGTCTCTGGTGCGCGAACTGGGCCCCGTGGTCACGGCCTTGCTGTTTGCCGGGCGCGCCGGCACCTCGCTCACGGCAGAGATCGGCCTGATGAAGGCCGGCGAGCAACTCAGTGCCATGGAAATGATGGCAGTCGATCCGGTGCGCCGCATTCTGGCGCCGCGTTTCTGGGCGGGCGTCATCACCTTGCCCTTGCTCACCGCGGTGTTCAGTGCCGTGGGCGTGATCGGTGGCTGGGTGATTGCAGTGCCTCTGATCGGGGTCGATTCGGGCTCGTTCTGGAGTCAGATGCAGGGCGGGGTCGATGTGTGGTCCGATGTGGGCAATGGCGTGATCAAGAGCGTGGTGTTTGGTTTCACCGTGACCTTCACGGCCCTGCTGCAGGGCTTTGAGGCCATGCCCACGCCCGAAGGGGTGTCGCGTGCCACCACCCGTACCGTGGTCGTGGCATCGCTGGCCGTGTTGGGCCTGGACTTCATTCTGACCGCACTGATGTTCAGTGTTTGAGATTCAACCGGGTTGGCTGTCTGGCCGACCCTCGACGTAGCAAAGGAGAGTGTTGTGCAACGCTCCAAAAATGATATCTGGGTAGGTCTGTTCGTTCTGCTGGGTCTGGGTGCGGTGGTGTTTCTGGCACTGCAGTCGGCCAATCTGCTGAGCCTGAATTTCCAGTCCACCTACAGGGTCACTGCGAAGTTCGACAATATTGGCGGGCTCAAGCCCAAAGCCGCTGTCAAGAGCGCAGGGGTGGTGGTCGGTCGCGTGGAGTCGATTGTTTTCGACGACAAGTCCTTCCAGGCCCAGGTGGCCTTGGCCCTGGAAAATCGCTATGCCTTCCCCAAGGACAGCTCGTTGAAGATTTTGACGGCTGGCCTGTTGGGCGAGCAGTACATCGGAATCGAGGCGGGCGCTGACGAGAAGAACCTGGCACCGGGCGACAAGATCGGAACGACGCAATCGGCCGTGGTCCTGGAGAACCTGATCAGCCAGTTCTTGTACAGCAAGGCTGCAGACGGCCCTTCAACGCCGGCCAACGGAGCTAAAAAGTAAAAATGAGTGACGATCCTAAAAATATGAATTTGAACCGCGCTGGAGGATGGCTGCGCATGGCCATGGCTGCGGTGATCTTGGCCGTGCTGGCTGGCTGTGCCACCGGCCCGGGCAAAAACCCGCGTGACCCGCTGGAGCCCTTCAACCGCGACATGTCGCGCTTCAACGATGCCGTGGACAGTGCGGTGTTCAAGCCGGTGGCCACCGCCTACCGGGAGGTCACCCCTTCGCTGGTGCGCACGGGGGTGAACAACTTCTTCTCCAACCTCGGTGAAGTCTGGTCCTTCGTCAACAACGTGTTGCAGCTCGATTTGAAGGGTTCGGCCGACACGGCTTTGCGCTTTGGCTTCAACACGATCTTTGGGCTGGGGGGCACGCTGGACATCGCCAGCGAGATGCAGATCGAACAGCACAAGCAGGATTTCGGGCAAACCCTGGCGCGCTATGGCGTGCCCACCGGGCCGTACATCGTGCTGCCCATCCTGGGCCCGTCCACCTTGCGCGACACCGTGGCCCTACCGATCATCTGGAAGGGTGACGTCGTGACGCACATCGACCACGTGCCCACTCGCAACTCGCTTTATGCCCTGCGTGTGGTGTCGATCCGCTCCAATCTGCTGGGGGCCAGCCGTGTGCTCGACGAGGCGGCCCTGGACAAATACTCCTTCACCCGTGACGTCTACCTGCAACTGCGCGACAACGAACGCCTGCATGGCCGGGGCCGTCCCGATGAGGACGATGGCGCGCTGCCACCCGAACCGCTTCCGTGAGGTTGACCGGGTGCGCGGACCGTTTGTCGTCCGCCGCCGGGTCTGAACCGTTATCACTCCGTGGCTGATGCCGCTTTGAAAGGATTTCTATGCAACGACGTACTCTTGGCGCATGGCTGGTGGCCGCGGCCGGTGCCCTGTCCCTGGCACTTCCTCTGACCGCCCTGGCTGCCGACGAAGCTCCGGATGCGCTGATCAAGCAGCTGTCCACTGACGTGCTCGACACCATCAAGACCGACAAGGCCATTCAAGGCGGCGACACGGCCAAGCTGGTGGCGCTGGTCGACACCAAGATCATGCCGAATGTGAACTTCCCGCGCATGACGGCTGCTGCGGTGGGCCCAGCCTGGCGCCAGGCCTCGGCCGAGCAGAAGGCCCGTCTGCAGGAAGAGTTCAAGACCTTGCTGGTGCGCACCTATTCGGGCGCGCTGGCGCAAGTGTCTGACCAGTCCATTTCCATCAAGCCCCTGCGTGCGGCAGCTGACGATACCGATGTCGTGGTGCGCAGCGAGGTGCGTGGTAAGGGGGACCCGATCCAGCTCGATTACCGCCTCGAGAAGACCCCTGGCGTGGGCGCTGGCTGGAAGATCTACAACCTCAATGTGATGGGGGTGTGGCTGGTTGAGACCTACCGCAGTCAGTTTGCCCAGGAAATCAATGCCAAGGGCATCGACGGCCTGATCGCCACCCTGACTGAGCGCAACAAGGCCAACAACGCCAAGAAGGGCTGATGGTGCTGGTCCTGCCTGCCGAATTGACTCACGCCCAGGCCGGGGCTTGCCTGGGCATGCTGGTGCAAACCCTGCGGCGGCATGCCGAACCGCAGGTGGTGGCTGATGCCTCGGCCACCACCGTGTTTGATTCTTCAGCCTTGGCGGTGCTGCTGGGTTGCCGGCGCGAGGCGCTGGCCCTGGGCAAGACCTTTGCGGTGCAGGGGCTGCACCCTCGGCTGGCCACGCTGGCCCAGCTTTACGGCGTCGGCGAACTGCTGCCGGCCGCCTGAATTCAGCATGGCATGACCCTGCGCCTTGTCGGGGCCGCAGGTCTCAGGGAACAGCGTTGCGAGCCCTGGGCTTAAAATCCCAAGTCTCCATGCCTGCAGTCTCATTCCAATCGGTCTCCAAGACCTTCTCCACCCCCCGCGGGCCTTTCCAGGCCTTGAACGATGTCAGCTTTGACATCGAAGAAGGGGAATTCTTCGGCCTGCTCGGCCCCAACGGCGCGGGCAAGACCACCTTGATCAGCATTCTTGCGGGGCTCGCTCGTGCCAGTTCGGGGCGAGTGCTGGTGCAGGGGGCAGATGTTCAGGTCGACTACGCTGAAGCCCGGCGTCGCCTGGGCATCGTGCCCCAGGAACTGGTGTTCGATCCGTTCTTCTCGGTGCGTGAGTCACTGAAAATCCAATCGGGCTATTTCGGTGTGAAGAACAACGATGCCTGGATCGATGAGCTGCTGGAGAGTCTGGGCCTGGCCGACAAGGCCAAGTCGAACATGCGCCAGCTATCGGGTGGCATGAAACGCCGTGTGCTGGTGGCCCAGGCCCTGGTGCATCGGCCCCCCATCATCGTGCTCGATGAGCCCACTGCCGGCGTCGACGTGGAATTGCGTCAGACCCTGTGGCAGTTCATTGCCCGCCTCAACAAGCAGGGCCACACCGTTTTGCTGACCACCCACTACCTCGACGAAGCCGAAGCCCTGTGCGGGCGCCTGGCCATGCTCAAGCAAGGCCGGGTGGTGGCCCTGGAGCGCACCTCCGAGCTGCTGAGCCGGGCCTCGGGCAATGTGCTGCGTTTCAAGGTGGATGGCGAATTGCCGGCCTCTTTGCAGGCGCAGGCCCGGGTCACCGGGCGCATCGTCCAGTTGGCGGTGCACGATGCCGCTGACATCGAGCGCAGCCTGGCCCTGGTGCGGGAGTCGGGTCTGGTGGTCGAGGATATCGAGGTGCGCAAGGCCGACCTGGAGGATGTCTTCATCAGCGTCATGGCGGGCAGCCGCCAGACCGCGCAGGAGGTGGCAGCATGAACGGCTGGCAAACCCTGCTCTACAAGGAGGTGCTGCGCTTCTGGAAGGTCAGCTTTCAGACGGTGGCCGCGCCGGTGCTCACGGCGGTGCTGTACCTGATGGTTTTCGGCCATGTCCTTGATGAGCGCGTCCAGGTGCATGAGGGGGTGTCGTACACCGCCTTTCTGATCCCGGGGCTGGTGATGATGAGCGTGCTGCAGAACGCCTTTGCCAACAGCTCTTCCTCGCTGATCCAGAGCAAGATCATGGGCAATCTGGTGTTTTTGCTGCTGACCCCGCTGTCGCACCGTGCCTGGTTTGTGGCCTATGTCGGCTCCTCGATGGTGCGCGGCCTGGTGGTGGGCCTGGGGGTTTTGATCGTCACCTCGGTGTTTGCCTTGCCGGGTTTCGTGGCGCCGCTTTGGATCGTCGTGTTTGCGGCGCTGGGCGCCTCGATGCTCGGCGCGCTGGGTCTGATCGCCGGACTGTGGGCCGAGAAGTTCGATCAGATGGCCGCATTCCAGAACTTCGTGATCATGCCCATGACCTTTCTGTCAGGCGTGTTCTATTCGATCCATTCGCTGCCTCCGTTCTGGCAGCAGGTCAGCCATCTGAACCCGTTTTTCTACATGATCGACGGCTTCCGTTACGGATTCTTCGGGGTCAGTGATGTGTCGCCCTGGCTCAGTCTGGCCCTCGTCGGCAGTGCCTGGCTGGTCATCTGTGGCATTGCACTGCACCTGCTGCGCACTGGTTACAAGATTCGCAGCTGAGCCGCATCCTGACGGCCCGCGCCCACGGGTTGTCCGGGGCGTTGTCTCCAACCCATTTGCCTCCCACCATGACTTCTGACGATCTTCAAACAATCATTGCCGCCGGCCTGAATTGCGACCACCTCGTGGTCGAGGGCGACGGCCGCCATTGGTACGCCACCATCGTGTCGGCCGAATTCGAAGGCAAGCGCGCAATCCAGCGCCATCAGCGGGTCTATGCCACGCTCGGTGAGAAAATACGCACCGACGAGGTCCACGCCTTGTCCATGAAGACCTTCACGCCCGCGGAGTGGGCTGCCCAGCCGCGCTGAGCGCCTGGACACCACCGCCGGTGCTCTGGAGCCAAGCTCACGCCCTCTGACCCTTTCAACCCCTGATGGACAAACTCCTCATCCGCGGCGGCCGTTCCCTGAATGGTGAAGCCCTTGTATCCGGTGCCAAGAACGCGGCCTTGCCCGAACTGTGCGCCGCCTTGCTGACCGAGGAGCCTGTCACCCTGGACAACGTGCCCCGCCTGCAGGACGTGGCGACCATGCTCAAGCTCATTCGCCACATGGGCGTGCTGGCCGAGCAGAGCGAGCAGGGCACGGTGCGTCTGGACGCCTCCGCGCTCACCCAGCCTGAGGCACCTTACGAACTGGTCAAGACCATGCGGGCCTCGGTGCTCGCGCTGGGCCCTTTGCTGGCCCGCTTCGGTCGTGCCCGGGTGTCCTTGCCTGGCGGGTGTGCGATCGGGTCGCGTCCGGTGGATCAGCACATCAAGGGCCTGCAGGCCATGGGGGCCGACATCCAGGTCGAGCATGGCTACATGGTGGCCCGCCTGCCCGCAGGTCAGACCCGGTTGAAGGGCGCCCGCATCACCACCGACATGGTGACCGTCACCGGCACTGAGAATTTCCTCATGGCCGCCACCTTGGCCGAGGGCGAGACGGTGCTTGAAAACGCCGCCCAGGAGCCCGAGATCCAGGACCTGGCCGAGATGCTGATCGCCATGGGTGCCCGCATCGAAGGCCAGGGCAGCAGCCGCATCAGCATTCAGGGCGTTCCGCGTCTGCACGGTGCGCGTCACGCGGTGGTGGCCGACCGCATTGAGGCCGGTACCTTTTTGTGTGCCGTGGCGGCCACGGGCGGCGATGTGTTCCTGCGCCATGGCCGTGCCGAGCACCTTGACGCGGTGATCGAGAAGCTGATCCAGGCGGGTGCCTCGGTCACGGCCCATGAGGGCGGCATCCGCGTCCAGGCCCCAGGGCCTGCGGCCAGCTACTGCAAGGCCCAGAGCTTTCGCACCACCGAGTACCCGGGCTTCCCGACCGACATGCAGGCGCAGTTCATGGCGCTGAACTGCGTCTCGGGCGGTGTGTCGCGGGTGACCGAGACGATTTTTGAGAACCGCTTCATGCACGTGGACGAACTGGTCCGACTGGGCGCCCACATCCAGACCGATGGCAAGGTGGCGATCATCGAGGGCGTACCGCGCCTGTCGGGGGCCCAGGTCATGGCCACGGATCTGCGTGCTTCGGCCAGCCTGGTGATTGCCGGTCTGGTGGCCGAGGGCGAGACCGTGGTGGACCGCATCTACCACCTCGACCGTGGCTACGATCGCATGGAAGAAAAACTGCGCGGCCTGGGTGCCGACATCGAACGAATCCGCTGACCCCGGGGAAAGACCAGACACATGATTACGCTCGCCCTCTCCAAAGGCCGCATCTTTGACGAAACGCTGCCGCTGCTCGCAGCCGCCGGCATCGAGGTCACCGAAGACCCTGAAAAATCCCGCAAGCTGATCCTGCCCACCAACCAGCCTGATGTTCGCGTGGTGCTGGTGCGCGCCACCGATGTGCCCACCTATGTCGAGTACGGCGGCGCCGACCTCGGCGTGACCGGCAAGGACACCCTCATCGAGCACGGCGGCCAGGGCCTGTACCAGCCGCTGGACCTGCGCATCGCGCGCTGCCGCATGAGTGTGGCCGTGCGGGCCGATTTCGATTACGCGGGCGTCGTCAAGCAGGGCTCGCGCCTGCGTGTGGCCACCAAGTACACCTCGATTGCCCGTGACTTCTTTGCCACCAAGGGCGTTCACGTCGATCTGATCAAGCTCTATGGCAGCATGGAACTGGCGCCGCTCACGGGCCTGGCTGACGCCATCGTCGATCTGGTGTCCACCGGCAGCACCCTGAAGGCCAACCACCTGGTGGAGGTGGAGCGCATCATGGACATCAGCTCGCGTCTGGTGGTCAACCAGGCGGCACTCAAGCTCAAGCAAGCCCCCATCCGCCGCATCATCGACGCCTTTGCCGGTGCCGTGAAAGCCGACTGATCCTTTGAAGAAGAACCCCTCGCCCCGGAGCCCCTCGCCATGACCCTGCAAGCCGCCCCCCTTCGCCTGTCGACCGAATCGGCCTCTTTCGAGGCTGACTTCAAGGCCCGCTTGCACTGGTCTGCCGACACCGATGCGGCCATCGAACAGCGCGTGGCCGACATCCTGGCCGACGTGCAGCAGCGTGGTGACGCCGCCGTGATCGAGTACACCCAGCGTTTCGACGGCCTGAGCGTGACCGACATGGCGGCCCTGGAGTTGACCCAGGCTGAACTGAAGGCCGCTTTTGATGGCCTGCCCGAAGTCCAGCGCCAGGCGCTGAAGCAGGCGGCCCGTCGTGTGCGCAGCTACCACGAGGCGCAGAAAAAGGCCTCAGGCGAAAGCTGGAGCTACCGTGATGAAGAAGGCACTCTGCTGGGCCAGAAGGTCACTCCGCTGGACCGTGTGGGCATCTATGTGCCCGGTGGCAAGGCGGCCTACCCCTCCAGCGTGCTGATGAACGCCATCCCGGCCCATGTGGCTGGCGTGGGCGAGATCATCATGGTGGTGCCCACGCCCAAGGGCGAAAAGAACCCGCTGGTGCTGGCAGCCGCCTATGTGGCAGGCGTCACCCGGGCTTTCACCCTCGGGGGAGCCCAGGCCGTGGCTGCGCTGGCGTATGGCACGGCCACGGTGCCGAAGGTCGACAAGATCACGGGCCCGGGCAATGCCTATGTGGCCAGTGCCAAGAAGCGGGTGTTCGGCACCGTGGGCATCGACATGATCGCCGGCCCCAGTGAAATCCTGGTGCTGGCCGATGGCAGCACGCCCGCCGACTGGGTGGCCATGGACCTGTTCAGTCAGGCCGAACACGACGAATTGGCCCAAAGCATCCTGTTGTGCCCCGATGCGGCCTACATCGAGGCCGTCCAGCGCGAGATCGATCGCCTGCTGCCCACCATGCCACGCGCGGCGATCATCGCCAAGTCGCTGAGCGATCGCGGTGCACTGATCCACACCCGCAGCATGGAAGAGGCCTGTGCCATCAGCAACCGAATCGCGCCCGAGCACCTGGAAGTGTCCAGCCGAGAACCGCACCGTTGGGAGCCCATGCTCAAGCACGCCGGTGCCATCTTCCTGGGGGCCTACACCAGTGAGTCGCTGGGCGACTATTGCGCCGGGCCAAACCATGTGCTGCCGACCAGTGGCACGGCCCGCTTCAGCTCACCCCTGGGCGTGTACGACTTCCAGAAGCGCAGCAGCCTGATCGAAGTGAGTGAAGCCGGTGCCCAGACCCTGGGCCTGATCGCGGCCGAACTGGCCTACGGCGAAGGGCTGCAGGCCCACGCCCAGGCTGCTGAGATGCGGCTCAAAACGCCCCGCGCCTGACCCCATGACCTCAAATACCCCCCACCTCGTTCGCGCTCTGGCCAACATCCGTCAGGATGTGCAGTCCATGCACGCCTATGCAGTGCAGGACGCACGCGGCCAGCTCAAGCTGGATGCCATGGAGAACCCGTTCAGCCTGCCCGAACCACTGCAGGCCGCGCTGGGGCAGCGGCTGGGCAGCCTGGCCGTCAATCGCTACCCGGGTGATCGCGTCAATGATCTGAAGGCGGCCTTGGGCCGCCACGCCGGCCTGCCCGAGGGCCATGCCCTGATGTTGGGCAATGGCTCGGATGAGCTGATCTCTTTGCTGGCCCTGGCCTGCGACGTGCCCGGCGCGACCATCCTGGCGCCCCTGCCCGGCTTTGTGATGTACGCCATGAGCGCCCAGTTGCAGGGATTGCGTTTTGTCGGTGTGCCGCTGACGGCCGATTTCGAACTCGACGAGGCCGCCATGCTGGCGGCCATTGCGGAGCACCGGCCGGCCATCACCTACCTGGCCTACCCCAACAACCCCACGGCCAACCTCTGGGACGTCGAAACCATGCGCCGGCTGATCGCGGCGGTGGGCGCGCAGGGCGGTCTGGTGGTCATGGACGAGGCCTACCAACCCTTTGCCAGCCACAGCTGGCTCAGTGAGATCACGGCGCACCCTGAGGCCAATGACCATGTGCTGTTGATGCGCACCCTGAGCAAGTTTGGCCTGGCCGGTATCCGTTTGGGCTACATGATGGGGCGGGCCGAGCTGATCGCTGAAATCGACAAAGTGCGCCCGCCCTACAACATCAGCGTGCTCAACTGCGAGTGCGCGCTGTTCGCTCTTGAACATGCCGAGGTCTTTGCCGAGCAGGCCGCCACACTGCGCCGCGAGCGCGGCCTGTTGCTGTCGGCCTTGCGCGCATGGCCCGGGGTCAAGGCTTGGGACAGCGATGCCAACATGATCCTGGTGCGCGTGCCCGATGCGCTCAAGACCTTCGAAGGCATGCGCTCCCTCGGCGTGCTGATCAAGAACGTTTCTAAAATGCATCCTTTGCTGGCCAACTGCCTGCGCCTGACGGTCGGCTCTGCCGACGACAACGCACGCATGCTGGCGGCTTTCCAGGCCTCTCTATGACCTCCTCCGCACTTGTCCCTGCCGCTTCTTGCGAGCGCACCGCCGAAGTCACCCGCAACACCGCCGAGACGCGCATCCGTGCGCGCGTCAACCTGGACGGGTCGGGTCTGTCCAAGCTCAACACCGGCATCGGCTTTTTTGATCACATGCTCGACCAGATCGCCCGACACGGCCTGATCGACCTTGACATCGATTGTGGTGGCGATCTGCACATCGACGGCCACCACACCGTGGAGGATGTGGGCATCACCCTGGGCCAGGCCTTCGCCCGTGCGGTGGGTGATAAAAAAGGCATTCGCCGCTACGGCCATGCCTACGTCCCCCTGGACGAAGCCTTGTCGCGGGTGGTGGTTGATTTTTCGGGGCGGCCTGGCCTGCACATGGACGTGAAGTTCACCAGTGGCATGATCGGTGCTTTCGATACGCAACTGGCATTTGAGTTTTTCCAGGGTTTTGTCAACCATGCTGGCGTGACCCTGCACATTGATAATCTCAAGGGTGTCAATGCCCATCATCAGTGTGAAACGATCTTCAAGGCGTTTGCCCGGGCTGTGCGGTCGGCACTCGAGCTGGATCCCCGCTCGGCTGGCGTGATCCCGTCCACCAAGGGTTCGCTCTGATGTGATGACCCGGTTGCGGCACTGAAATGCTGCCACCCTCTCCTTGTCAAAGAAATTGAGTCATGAATCCAGTCGCTAATACCGTGGCCGTGGTCGACTACGGCATGGGCAATCTGCGCTCGGTGTCACAGGCCGTCCAGGCTGCAGCCGACCGCTCGGGTGTGAAGGTGATCATCACCTCGCGCCCCGAAGAGGTGCGTGCCGCCACCCGCGTGGTGCTGCCTGGCCAGGGGGCCATGCCCGACTGCATGCGCGAACTGCGCGAATCGGGCCTGCTCGAGGCTGTGCTGGAGGCCGCCGCCACCAAGCCGATGTTCGGCGTGTGTGTGGGCATGCAGATGCTGCTGGACCACAGCGCCGAGGGGGACACGCCTGGCCTGGGACTGATCCACGGTGAGGTGGTCAAATTCGACCTCGCCGGTCGTTTGCAGCCTGATGGCAGTCGCTTCAAGGTCCCGCAGATGGGCTGGAATCAGGTCGCCCAGACCCAGCCGCACGTTTTGTGGGCCGACGTGCCTGACAACAGTTATTTCTATTTCGTGCACAGTTTCTATGCGCGTCCGTCCGACGGGCGCCACAGTGTGGGCGAAGCGGACTACGGCGGGCGCTTTACCGCAGCCATTGCCCGCGATAATATTTTTGCGACCCAGTTCCACCCCGAAAAGAGTGCAAGCCACGGCCTGACGCTCTACCACAACTTCCTTCACTGGAATCCCTGACTTTTCCGCTGCACCCTACGCTGCTCACAGCACCATGCAACTCATTCCCGCGATCGATCTCAAAGACGGCCACTGCGTGCGCCTCAAGCAAGGTGACATGGACCAGGCCACCACCTTTGGTGAAGACCCTGCTGCCATGGCCCTGAACTGGGTCAACCAGGGCGCCCGCCGCCTCCACCTGGTCGACCTCAATGGCGCCTTTGCCGGCAAGCCCCAGAACTATTCGGCCATCAAGTCCATCCTCAAGGCGGTGGGCGATGACATTCCGGTTCAATTGGGGGGGGGCATCCGCGATCTGGACACCATCGAGAAGTACATCGACGGCGGTCTCCGTTACGTGATCATCGGCACGGCAGCCGTCAAGAATCCGGGCTTTCTGAAAGATGCCTGCACCGCATTTGGCGGTCACATCATCGTGGGGCTGGACGCCAAGGATGGCAAAGTGGCCACCGATGGCTGGAGCAAGCTCACGGGTCATGAAGTGGTTGATCTGGCCAAGAAATTCGAAGATTGGGGTGTGGAATCCATCATCTACACCGACATCGGGCGTGACGGCATGCTCTCGGGCATCAACATCGACGCGACCGTCAAGCTGGCCCAGGCCCTGACCATTCCCGTCATTGCCTCGGGCGGCCTGTCGAACATGGCTGACATTGAACAGTTGTGTGCCGTCGAGGGCGAAGGCGTTGAAGGTGTGATCTGTGGTCGTGCGATTTATTCGGGCGATCTCGACTTTGCGGCTGCCCAGGCTCGCGCCGACGAACTGAACGGGCGCAACTGATGCTGGCCAAGCGCATCATCCCCTGTCTGGACGTGACCGGTGGTCGGGTCGTCAAAGGTGTCAATTTCGTCGAACTGCGTGATGCAGGCGATCCGGTTGAAATCGCGGCCCGCTACAACGAGCAGGGCGCCGACGAACTGACCTTTCTGGACATCACCGCCACCAGTGATGGGCGCGACCTGATTCTTCACATCATCGAGGCAGTGGCCTCCCAGGTGTTCATTCCACTGACCGTCGGCGGTGGGGTGCGCACGGTCGAGGATGTGCGTCGCCTGCTCAACGCGGGTGCCGACAAGACCAGCTTCAACTCGGCCGCCATCGCCAACCCGCAAGTCATCAGTGACGCCTCGGCACGCTATGGCGCGCAGTGCATCGTGGTGGCCATCGATGCCAAGCGCCGTCATGGCGAAGACCTGCTGGCGCGCGGCGAAGGTTGGGATGTCTACAGCCACGGCGGGCGCAAGAACACCGGTCTGGATGCGGTGGCATGGGCCAGCGAGATGGCTCGCCGCGGTGCCGGCGAAATCCTGCTGACCAGCATGGACCGCGACGGTACCAAGGCGGGCTTTGATCTGGCCCTCACCCGTGCCGTGGCCGATGCGGTCAGCGTACCCGTCATCGCCTCGGGTGGTGTGGGCAATCTCGACCACCTGGCTGACGGTGTGCAGCAGGGCGGGGCCGATGCGGTGCTCGCGGCCAGCATCTTCCACTACGGTGAGTTCACGGTGGCCCAGGCCAAGGCGCGCATGGCAGAACGTGGCATTCCGGTGCGTCTCTGAGGTCGTCCACGGCCTCTGACGCCTGCCCACCGCCCGCAACCCGGGGGTGGGCTTTTCCAAATCATCGACAATGGACCCCATGAACTGGTTAGATGAAGTCAAGTGGGATGCCCAGGGCCTGGTGCCCGTGATCGCCCAGGAGCAAGGCAGCAACGATGTGCTCATGTTCGCCTGGATGAACCGCGAAGCCCTGCAAAAGACGGCTGAGCTGGGTCGAGCGGTTTACTACAGCCGTTCACGCCAGCGCCTTTGGTTCAAGGGTGAGGAGTCTGGCCATGTGCAGACGGTGCACGACATCCGGCTGGATTGCGACAACGATGTGGTGCTTCTGAAGGTCACGCAGCAAGGTCATGAGCCCGGCATTGCATGCCACACCGGGCGGCACAGCTGTTTCTTCCAGCAATACGATGCCGCCAAGGCCGGCTGGACGGCGGTCGATCCTGTCCTGAAAGACCCTGAATCCATTTACAAGTGACGTGCGTACCCATGAGTTCCAATGATTCCCTGGCCCGCCTGGCCGCCGTGATCGAGAGCCGCAAGCCTGAGCAGGGCGGCGATCCGGACAAAAGCTATGTCGCTCGTCTGCTGCACAAAGGGCCCGACGCTTTCCTCAAGAAAATCGGTGAAGAGGCGACCGAGACCGTGATGGCTGCCAAGGACGCGGACCACGGTGGCGATCGCAGCAAGATCGTCTATGAGGTGGCCGACCTGTGGTTTCACTCGATGATCGCGCTGGCGCACTATGGGCTGTCTCCGCTGGATGTGATTGCCGAACTGGAGCGCCGTGAAGGCACCAGCGGCATCGAGGAGAAGGCCTTGCGCAAGGTGCAGTCCCGTGAGGCCGATCAGGCCTGACGCTGGATGGTCGGACGTGCCCCTGGTCCGGCCCTGACAATGAATGTGTTTTCGCTCTCGGCCCAGTCTGGCCGGAGGGCTGATTTTTGGGGCGCTTGCCACGCCGTCTGGTGTCAAACCAGGCGCAGGTGACGCCCAGCAACCCATGGAGTGCTCGGATGTCGGTGGATGCCAATTGCATTTTCTGCAAGATCGTTGCGGGTCAGATCCCGTCGCGCAAGGTTTTCGAGGATGAAGACCTGTTTGCTTTTCATGACATCGCGCCTTGGGCGCCTGTCCATTTTCTGATCATTCCGAAGCTGCACATCCCGTCGATGGCCCATGTGGGCGCGGAACATGCTTCTCTGCTTGGCAAGATCATGACGCTGGCGCCCAAACTGGCCATGGAGCAGGGATGCAACCCTTATCCGCAGGGCGGTTTCCGCATCGTGACCAACACGGGTGCCGAGGGGGGGCAGGAGGTGCATCATCTCCACGTCCATGTCATGGGTGGTCCGCGGCCTTGGCTGCGGGGGTGATACTTGAGCCCCTGCGCCCAGGGGTTCGCCATCGGCGTCTAAAATCCAGTCAATTCTTCAGGAGAAATCCATGGGTTCGTTTTCTATTTGGCACTGGTTGATCGTGCTGTTGATCGTGGTGATGGTGTTCGGCACCAAGAAGCTCAAGAACATCGGCTCTGACCTGGGGGGCGCCGTGAAAGGCTTCAAGGACGGCATGAAAGAGGGGGGCACCTCCGAGGCGACCCCGCCCGCAGCGGCTGCTCCGGCCGCCCAAGTGGCCCAAGGTGTCGCAGAAAAGACAACGATCGACGTTGAAGCCAAGACCAAGTCCTGAGTTTCAAGTGCTTGCCCGGGGCTGATCCCGGACTTTCCGGCGGGTTGTGATGCAGCCCCAGCCGGCCTTGGGCGCTAGCGCTTTTTAATGGACAGATCCCTTCATGATTGACCTTGGCATTTCCAAAATGGCGCTGATCGGCGCGGTGGCTTTGATCGTCATCGGCCCTGAGAAGCTCCCGCGCGTGGCGCGCACCGTGGGCACCCTGCTAGGCAAGGCCCAGCGTTACGTGAATGACGTCAAGGCCGAGGTCAATCGTTCGATGGAGCTCGACGAGCTTCGCAAGATGAAGGACACCGTCGAGAGTGCTGCGCGCGATGTGGAGAATTCGATCCACACCAGCACCCGAGAGTTCGAGGAAAGCTGGCGTGAAACCACCGATGCCGCCCTGGAAAGTTCAGTGGAGCCGGCAGCCCCGGTGTACCGGCATCCCGGCAAGAACTGGCGCGTCAAGCGGGGCGCCACGCCGCAGTGGTACAAGGCGCGCAGCGGCGTGCGTACCAAGGCCTTGTCTGGGGCGGCCCGGGTGGCCCGGTATCGGCCGCGCAAGTTCAATTGAGCCCGTGCCGGCAAGCACGACCGGTACATTCAATCTTCTGCTCGGCCCGAGTCCCGGTCCGGGGGTCTTCCTCCCTATCACCATCCACCATGTCCGAATCCCCCCAACAAGATGACGAGCTGGCTGGCACCGAGCAGCCTTTTGTGCAGCACCTGATGGAGCTGCGCGATCGTCTGGTGCGCGCGTTGATCGCTGTCGGCGTGGTTGCGCTGGCCTTGGCCTTCTACCCAGGGGCCGGCGAGCTGTATGACCTGCTGGCGGCACCGTTGGTGGCTTACCTGCCCAAGGGCGCTACCCTGATCGCTACCAACGTGGTGTCGCCGTTTGTGGTGCCGATCAAGATCCTGTTCATGGCAGCCTTTCTGATCGCCTTGCCTTACGTCCTCTACCAGGTCTGGGCCTTTGTGGCGCCCGGCCTTTATTCGCATGAGAAGAAGCTGGTGTTGCCCCTGGTCATCTCCAGCACCTTGCTGTTCCTGGTGGGGGTGGCTTTTTGCTACTTCTTCGTGTTTGGCAAGGTGTTTTCCTTCATCCAGAGCTTTGCACCCAAATCGATCACGGCAGCGCCTGACATCGAGGAGTACCTGAGTTTTGTGCTGGGCATGTTCCTGGCCTTTGGTCTGGCCTTCGAGGTGCCCGTGGCGGTGATTCTGCTGGTGCGCATGGGCGTGGTCAGCACATCGCAATTGCGCCAGTACCGCGGTTACTTCTGGGTGGCTGCGGCGGTTGGCACGGCCTTGGTGACGCCCCCGGATGCTGGCTCGATGCTCATGCTGCTCGCGGTGGTGGGGGGGCTGTACGAGGTCGGGATTCTGGCGGCTCAGGCTTTCGTCAAGGCCACCAAAGCCCCGGTTGCCGAGGACGAAGCGGCGGCCTCTGAAGGGACGTGATGTGCAGGCAGCTCGACAGAGCTGAATCCAGTCAAAGAAAAGGGGGCCGGTATCGGCCCCCTTTTCTTTGGGTCTATTGATGGCCGCCTGTTGTTCAGCGCCGGGCCGCGGGGTGGGCTTTGGGGCGCACGCCCGGAACCACCTCGGCTTGCAGTGTTTTGCCTTGGCGCAGCAGGCTGAAAGGGGTTGATTGTCCGGGCGGCAGCCCCGAGACACGTGACAACAGTTCGGGCACGCTGCGCACGGCCTGGCCCCCCACCTGCGTGATCACATCGCCGGGCCGGATGCCCGCCTGGGCCGCGGGGCCGTTTTGCAGCACGCCGGTGATGATCACGCCCGGGACGGGCTGGATGCCGAAGGTCTCGGCCAATTCCGCGGACAGCTCATTCGGCTCGACCCCAATCCAGCCTCGTGTGACCCGTCCGTCCTTGATGATGCTGTCGAGCACCTGGCGCGCGGTGGACACCGGGATGGCAAAACCGATGCCCATGCTGCCGCCTGAGCGTGAATAGATGGCGGTGTTGATGCCCAGCAGATTGCCGTACACGTCGACGAGCGCGCCACCCGAATTGCCTGGGTTGATGGCCGCGTCGGTCTGGATGAAGTTCTCGAAGGTGTTGATGCCCAGCTGATTGCGTCCTAGCGCACTCACGATGCCGCCGGTCACGGTTTGCCCGACGCCGAAGGGATTGCCGATGGCCAATACCTGGTCTCCGACCTGCAGCGAGTCCGAATTGCCCAGCACAATCGTCGGCAACCTGTCGACGTCGATCTTCAGAACCGCCAGATCGGTGTCGGGATCGGTGCCGATGACCCGAGCCTGGGTGGTGCGGCTGTCGTTGAGGGTGACCTCGATCTCATCGGCTGATTCGACCACATGGTTGTTGGTGAGGATGTAGCCTGAGGTGCTGACGATCACGCCGCTGCCCAGTCCACTCTGTTGCTGGGTTGCGCCCTGGTCGCCGAAAAAGAACTGATACCAGGGATCACTGCTGCGAGGCTGGCGGCTGATCTTGCTGGTGTTGATGCTGACCACCGCTGGCGAAGCCTTGCGGGCGGCGCCACTGAGGCTGCCCGGAGCGGTGCTGCCGGCCGGGGAGGGCGGTGCCTCCAGCAACGCGACACCCATGGTGCCCACACGCAGAGGGCCGCGGTTCAGCCATTGGGGTTGGAGCGTGGCGACCACGAAATAGGCGGCCAGAACCACGGTGACGGTTTGAGAAAAGAGCTGCCAGATGCGCTTCATGAATGGGGTGTGGTGGGCGTCGACCGGGCCCCCCAGATGGGGCTGGAGCGGGCGGAATCCGGGCTGGCGGGTGAAGTTGGACTGCTATTGTCACTCAAGCCATGGGTCGCAGGATGACGCGCAAATCAGAGTCTGCTCACGATCTCGCACGGGCCGCGTTGGCGCGCAATCGGGCGGGGCGCCACAAATCCGAGTTCGGGCCCGATGTCGCTCCAACCCTTCGGGCCGTGGTCTTTTCAGGCGGTCTGCGGCGTTGCGGCGCACAGTCGATAGCAGGGCGATCGACGGCGCACCATGCCTTGCATTCCATCCCGAAAAGACCGCTGCGCGACCCGTGGGAGATCGTGAACAGGCTCTGAGACAATTCGGTGCATGAGTACTGACCGACACACCTTGCTGCAGACCTGCGATGCCTTGCTGCAGCCCGAGCGCTTCAAGGACTATGGCCCCAATGGCCTGCAAGTGGAGGGGCGTCAAGAGGTGCGGCGGCTGGTGTCCGGCGTCACGGCCAGCCTGGCCCTGATTGAAGCCGCCATTGCTGCCGGAGCTGACGCCATTCTGGTGCACCACGGTCTGTTCTGGCGTGGGCAGGACGGGCGCGTCACCGGCTGGATGAAGCAACGCCTGCAGAGGTTGTTGGCCCACGACATCAACCTGCTGGCCTATCACCTGCCACTGGATGCGCATCCGGAATGGGGTAACAACGCCCAACTGGGGCGGGTGCTGGGCTTGGAGGGCGGGGCTCCCTGTTTTGGTGAGCAGAACCTGGGTTGGATGGCGCCGCTGGGTGCCCTGGAAGGCGCGGCCCTGGCGCAGCGGGTAGAAACCGCACTGGGGCGACCCGTGACCTGGGTGCCGGGGGATGGTCGCCCGGTGAGGCGGGTGGCCTGGTGCACCGGCGGGGCCCAAAGCTATTTTGAAGCGGCCATTGCGGCCGGGGCGGATGCTTTCATCACCGGAGAGATCTCCGAGCCGCAGGCCCATTACGCCCGCGAGACCGGGGTGGCGTACCTCGCCGCTGGACACCATGCCACCGAACGCTATGGAGCCCCCGCGCTGGCGGGTGAGGTGGCCCGCCAACTGGGTGTTCCACATCACTTCATCGACATTGACAACCCCGCCTGAAAGGCACTCGCACATGTCTGATTCACCCCCCGCAGTGGCCAGCGTTCCTGCCCATGGGCCCTGGTTGGCCTTGACTCAGGGCGACCCGGCCGGCATCGGGCCCGAGACCATCGTCAAAGCGTTTGAGCTTGAGCCGTCGCTCATGATGGGCGTTCTGGTCGTGGGGCAGCCGGAAGTGCTGCGTCGGGCCGCTCAGGTGGTGCGGCAGGCTCGTGGCGGTGGGCAGGCAACGGTGCCGGTCGTGGTGCTTTCCGAGCCGGCCGATCTGGCGCAGTGCCCACCGCGCTGCCTGCCGGTGATCGATCCTGGGACCCCCATGCCGAACGGCCTGCCTGAATGGGGGCGGGTCAGTGATCAGGCAGGCCGTCAGGCGGCTGAAGCTGTCCTTTGGGCGGCCCGGGCGGCTTTGCGTGGGGCGGTGGCCGCCATGGTGACGGCGCCGTTGCACAAAGAGGCACTGCACGCGGCGGGCGTGTCGTTTCCGGGGCACACCGAACTTTTGCAGGCTGAAGCGGCGGCCCATGCTGGGGTGGGACTGGAGGCAATGCCGGTTCGCATGATGCTGGCCAATCAGGAACTGCGAACCGTGCTGGTGAGCATCCATGTCTCGCTGCGCCAGGCCATCGATGCGGTGACCTACGACAACGTGCTGGACACCCTGCGAATCACCCAGGAATCATTGCGGCGCGTGTTGGGCAGGGCGCCCCGCATCGCGGTGGCAGGCCTGAACCCGCATGCGGGAGAGGGTGGAATGTTTGGGCGCGAGGAGCTGGACATCATCGAGCCCGCCGTGCAGGCCGCTCGTGCACAGGGGATGCAGGTTGTGGGACCAGTGGCCCCCGACACGGTGTACATGCGAGCCCGGCGTGGCGAGTTCGATGTGGTGGTGGCGATGTACCACGATCAGGGGCTGATACCGGTCAAATACCTGGGGGTGGAGGAGGGGGTCAACGTGACCTTGGGCTTGCCTCTGGTGCGCACCAGTCCTGATCATGGAACCGCATTCGACATCGCCGGCACAGGGCAGGCCGACCCGTCCAGCTTGATCGAGGCGCTGCGCATGGCCCGGCGCCTGATCCACGCCTGAGCGAGGTCGCGCCGCAAGGTGTCAGGCGACCTGGGCGGCCTGGTTGTCCGGGGCTTCGTGGGGGGGGCTTACTTGCGCAGGCTGTCGCGAATTTCGCGCAGCAAGACAATATCTTCAGCAGGGGCGGCCGGCGCGGCTTCGACCGGCGCTTCGGTCGGTGTTTCACGCTTCAGGCGGTTGATTTGTTTGACCATCATGAAAATGATGAAAGCCAGGATCAGGAAATTCACCGCCACGGTGATGAAATGCCCATACGCAAAAACAGGCACACCGGCTTTCTTGAGGCCTTCCAGCGTGTCGGACGTGCCTGCTGGAATTTGACCCAAGGCAATATAGAGATTTGAAAAATCGAGCTTGCCAAACACCAGTCCGACCACCGGCATGATCAGATCAGCCACCACCGAGTCGACGATCTTCCCGAAGGCGCCGCCGATGATCACGCCGACAGCCAGGTCAATCACATTGCCTTTGATGGCGAATTCTTTGAATTCCTTGACGATGCTCATGGAAAGTTTCCTTTGTTTGCTTTGTATGAATTTTTTTGCCGCGGGCGGCTGAGTATCAATTCTGCACAGTCTTTACGATATGCAGGGGGTAATCCAAGGGTTTGCCCTGATTTCTCGGTATTTATGCACATTCTCCGGGACGATACACGTGGCAAAAGCGCGTTGAATTTACGAGAGGCCCTCCGGTACAATCCGCGGTTGACCCAAATAAGCGATGTTCATCGAGGAACAACCCCATGAGTGACACCCCAGTCGACACCCAGCGGATCGACTCCAGCAAGAGGACGTGGCTGATCGCCTCAACCTGTGCTGGTGCCGTGGGCGGCGTTGCAACCGCCGTTCCCTTCGTGAGTACTTTGTCTCCTTCTGAAAAGGCCAAGGCGGCGGGTGCCGCTGTCGAGGTGGATATTTCCAACCTCAAGCCTGGCGAGAAGATGACGGCCGAGTGGCGGGGCAAACCCGTGTGGATCGTGAAGCGCACACCAGAGATGGTGGCTGAGCTTTCCAAGCTCGACGGCCAACTGGCAGACCCGAAGTCTGAGCGCCATCCCGACGAATTCACGCCCGAGTACGCGCGCAACACGACCCGCTCGATCAAGCCGGAAGTGCTGGTGGTGGTGGGCATCTGCACCCACCTCGGCTGCTCGCCGTCTGACAAGTTCACCCCGGGTCCGCAGCCCTCGCTGCCCGACAACTGGGAGGGGGGGTTCCTCTGCCCTTGCCACGGTTCGACCTTTGACCTGGCCGGGCGTGTGTTCAAGAACAAGCCGGCACCGGACAACCTGCCGGTGCCTCCTCACATGTACCTGTCCGATACGCGCCTGCTGATCGGCGAAGACAAGAAGGCTTGAGGGAACACATCATGGCTGAATACAAGGAAATCTCCCCCAACGCCTCGGCAGGCGAAAAGCTGCTGAACTGGGTGGACAACCGCTTCCCGGCGTCCAAGCTGTACAAAGAGCACCTCTCCGAGTACTACGCACCCAAGAACTTCAACTTCTGGTACTTCTTTGGCTCACTGGCCATGCTGGTGCTGGTGATTCAGATCGTGACCGGTATCTTCCTGGTCATGCACTACAAGCCGGATGCCACGCTGGCATTTGCCTCGGTCGAGTACATCATGCGTGATGTGCCCTGGGGGTGGCTGGTGCGTTACATGCACTCCACCGGTGCTTCGGCATTCTTTATCGTGGTCTACCTCCACATGTTCCGGGGTCTGCTGTACGGCTCGTACCGCAAGCCGCGGGAACTGGTCTGGATCTTCGGTTGCGCCATTTTCCTGTGTCTGATGGCCGAGGCCTTCATGGGCTATCTGCTGCCCTGGGGGCAGATGTCGTACTGGGGCGCTCAGGTGATCGTGAACCTGTTCTCTGCCATCCCCTTTGTCGGCCCTGATCTGGCTTTGCTGATCCGCGGCGACTATGTGGTGTCCGATGCGACCTTGAACCGTTTCTTCAGCTTCCACGTGATTGCGGTTCCGCTGGTGCTGCTGGGTCTGGTGGCCGCTCACATCATTGCCTTGCATGAAGTGGGCTCGAACAACCCGGATGGCGTCGAAATCAAGGGCCCCAAGGCGCCCCGCGATGCCAACGGTCACCCTCTGGATGGCATTCCTTTCCATCCGTACTACACCGTTCACGACATCCTGGGCGTGAGTGTGTTCCTGATGGTGTTCACGGCAGTGATCTTCTTCGCCCCTGAAGCGGGTGGGTACTTCCTGGAATACAACAACTTCATCCCGGCCGATCCGTTCAAGACGCCGAACCACATCGCCCCGGTCTGGTACTTCACGCCGTTCTACTCGATGCTGCGTGCCATCACGGGCGAGATGATGTATGCGTTGATCGCTTGCGTGGCCGCTGGCGCCTTCTTCGGTGCCGTCAAATCCAAACTGCCGGCCTTCCTGAAGGCGGGTGTCGTGGGCGCAGCGGTGGTGGTCATCGCCCTGATGTTGTCCATCGACGCCAAGTTCTGGGGTGTGGTGGTCATGGGTGGCGCAGTGATCATCCTGTTCTTCCTGCCTTGGCTGGATCAAAGCCCGGTGAAATCCATCCGCTATCGCCCGAGCTGGCATAAATACCTTTATGCCGTCTTCGTGGTGGTGTTCGTGGTGCTGGCCTACCTTGGTGTGCAGCCGCCGTCTCCGATTGGCGAGCGTGTGTCCCAAGTGGGTACCTTGTTCTACTTTGGCTTCTTCCTGTTGATGCCGTGGTGGAGTCAGATCGGTGAAACCAAGCCGGTTCCTGATCGTGTGACTTTTGCTGCCCATTGATTTGCTGGAGAGAAAAACAATGAAAAAGCTTGCAAACCTGGGCTTCGCCCGTCACCTGATCGTTGGTTTGGCCATGGCTGTCGGTCTGGTTGCTGGCGTCCAAGCCAACGAAGGTGGTGTGGCTTGGGACAAGGCACCCAACAAGACCAATGATCTGGCTGCCCTGCAAAACGGCGCCAAGATCTTCGTCAACTACTGCCTCAACTGCCATTCGGCTGCTTTCATGCGCTTCAACCGCCTGAGGGACATCGGCCTGACCGAGCAGCAGATCAAGGACAACCTTCTGTTCACGACCGAAAAGGTCGGTGACACCATGAAGGCTGCGATCGATCCCAAGCAGGCCAAGGATTGGTTTGGTGCCAACCCGCCCGATCTGACCGTGATCGCCCGATCGCGTGCGGGTCATGGTGGCACGGGTGCCGACTACCTCTACACCTACATGCGCACTTTCTACCGCGACGAGACCAAGGCCACCGGCTGGAACAACCTGGTCTTCCCGAGCGTGGGCATGCCGCACGTGCTCTGGGAACTGCAAGGCGCGCGCCGTCCGGTATATGAAGAATCCGAGGAGCATGGCCACAAGGTTGAGGTATTCAAGGGCTGGGAGCAGCTGACTCCGGGTACCATGACGCCCCTGCAATATGATCAGGCCGTAGGGGATCTCGTGGCCTATCTGCAGTGGATGGGCGAGCCAGCGCAAAATACACGTGTCCGGGTGGGCGTGGGTGTTCTGATCTTCCTGGCTTTCTTCACGTTGATCGCCTGGCGTCTGAACGCTGCTTACTGGAAAGACGTCAAGTAATTCCGTCACCTGCCTGATCGACTCGGTCGATCAGGCCCGCAGAGTGGGTCCGCCTTGGGCGCCCCACTCTTTTTGATTTTGAGGAGCCGTTACCATGATGGTGTTGTACTCGGGGACCACGTGTCCCTTTTCCCACCGCTGCCGCTTTGTCTTGTTTGAAAAAGGCATGGACTTCGAGATTCGCGACGTGGATCTCTACAACAAGCCAGAAGACATCAATGTGATGAATCCCTACGGTCAGGTGCCTATCCTGGTCGAACGGGATCTGATTCTGTATGAATCGAACATCATCAACGAGTACATCGATGAGCGCTTTCCTCATCCTCAGCTGATGCCCGGCGATCCGGTGGATCGTGCCCGTGTCCGCCTGTTCCTGCTGAACTTCGAGAAGGAATTGTTTGTGCACGTGAGCGCCCTCGAGTCGCGTCTGACCAAGGGCAATGAAAAGGCCCTGGAAAAAGCACGCGCCCACATCCGCGACCGCCTCACCCAGCTTGCTCCGGTGTTCCTGAAGAACAAGTACATGCTGGGCGAGAATTTCTCCATGCTGGATGTGGCGATTGCCCCGCTGCTGTGGCGTCTGGATTACTACGGCATCGAACTGAGCAAGAACGCCGCGCCTCTGCTCAAGTACGCCGAGCGTATTTTCTCGCGTCCGGCCTACATCGAAGCGCTCACGCCGTCCGAAAAGGTCATGCGCAAGTAAGCCCTCTGTTTGCGAAAGAACGCCATGAATGCCCAGGAGTCTCCATCGACCCGTCCTTATCTGATCCGCGCTTTGTACGAGTGGTGCACTGACAACGGGTTCACGCCCTACGTGGCGGTTGCTGTGGATGAGTCGGTTCAGGTGCCGCGTGAGTTCGTCAAGGAGGGGGAGATCGTTCTCAACGTCAGCTATGACGCCACGAGCGGCCTCAACATCGGCAACGATTTCCTCGCATTCAAGGCGCGTTTCGGCGGCGTGCCACGCGAAATCCTGGTGCCGATCGAGCGTGTGATGGCCATCTACGCCCGTGAAAACGGTCAAGGGATGGCTTTTCCGATCGCGGATACTCCGTCCGAACCGAAGGCCGATGCCAAGCCTGTTCTGTCCGAAACCTCATCTGATGAGCGTGTCGTGCAGTTGGTGTCGGTGGACGAGGCCGCTGCACCCTCTGCGGAGACACCGCCCGAGCCTCCCAAGCCTGCTTCGCCCGCGGGTGCGAGGCCGGCGTTGAAGCGAATTAAGTAGGCATTTTCATTTCTCCCCGGGGTTCTGGCAGTTAGAATCCTGCCCGTACCCTCTGGGGTCAGCCGGTTTAGCTCAGTTGGTAGAGCACCCGCCTTGTAAGCGGTAGGTCGTCAGTTCGAATCCGACAACCGGCACCATCTTCTCTTTTGTCACCCCCTCCATTCAACGGTTCGCTGTTTGAACCTTGAGTCGGATTGCGGTAACCTCCCACCCCCGACTTCTCAAATGCGCCTGCAAGGCCGGCAACAGTTGTTTCAGCTTGGCTGCAGCCGAGTTTGATTCAACCAGCAGGCACCAGGTTGGTCCGTCAATGGGCCCGGCCTTGATGGCCGATCTGAGCAAGGGAGGGATCAGGGGTTCGATGGCCTTCAGGCGCAACGACGAATCCCGCACCAATTCTGACAATCTGGCCAGGGTGGGCGATTCCATCGACGCCTGGGCGAGCGTCACAGCTTGATGTCGACGGTTCATGTGGGGACCCGGTTTTCTGGAGAGGTACTGAATTGCAACTGATTATCACGGATGCCTGGTTGGCCAAGAGCAGGGCCTTGCACTTGAGTGGCTGGCATTTGCTGCTGGCAACCCTGCTGGCTTCGTTGGGGCTGATGCTGTTTGCCGCCGGGCTTTACCACTGGGTTTTTCTCAAAGGGGCGCGTGAAGGTTGGCCTGTCATCGGCTCGGTGGTCAAACTGATTGTGAAGGACGAGAACGAGCAGCGTGATCGCTACTTGCGCGAGAACCTGGATGTCATGGCCCGAAGGGTCGGTGAAATGCAGGCCAGGATGATGCAACTCGAATCTCTTGGGGAGCGCGTGTCGGGTCTTGCGGGGGTGAGTGCCGATCTGAAGTCGACGCCGGGGCGTGGTGGGGCCTTGGTCGCCGCCCGCCCCATGACTTTTGAAGAATTGCAAAGCACACTGGATGAGCTTGAGCGCGTGGCAGACCAGCGTGTCGATCTGATGACGGTGATTGAATCCCGCTTGTTCGACCAGAAGATCCGCAAGATGATGGTTCCCACCCAGACCCCCGTTCCGGGACGCCCGCTGGGTTCTGGTTTCGGGTGGCGCATTGATCCCATCACGGGCAGCTCTGCGCTGCACACCGGGCAGGACTACCAGGCGGATGTCGGCACGCCGATTCTGGCCGCCGCGGGGGGTGTGGTGGTCACGCAGGCCTACCATCCCGAATATGGACAGATGATCGAGATCGATCATGGCAATGATCTTGTCACCCGATATGCGCACGCTTCACGGGTGTTTGTGCACAAGGGCGATCTGATCAAGCGTGGCCAGCGCATTGCCGAAGTGGGCACCACGGGGCGCTCCACCGGTCCCCACCTGCACTTCGAGTTGTTGGTGCAGGGCGTCCCGCAGGATCCGAACCGCTTTTTGCGCGCCGGATCGAGTGCCTCCACCACGCTGGCAGACCGGCGTGGCGCTGTCACGGCGCAGTAGGGGCCAAAAGGTAGAATCTCTATCTTGTGCCGGTATCCTGGCTTGGCGCGTTGTTGCACGCACGCTTGCAATCCAGGAAGTCGGCTCCACCTGAATTCAGCATTGTTTTAGGGATTTTGGTCGCTCTGTCATGGCGCATAGCAGGCAGAGCGGTCTTGTTTTCATGGCCACTAATTTCCTCACCAAAATTTTCGGCAGCCGCAACGATCGGCTTCTGCGTCAGTACCGCAAGACGGTGGATCGCATCAACGCGATGGAGCCTGAGTACGAAAAATTGTCGGACGAGGCGCTGCGGGCCAAGACTGACGAATTCCGTGAGCGGGTCAGCAAGGGGGAAAGTCTCGACGCGATCCTGCCTGAGGCCTTTGCGGTGGTTCGTGAAGGCTCCAAGCGGGTCATGCGCATGCGCCACTTCGATGTGCAGTTGTTGGGCGGCATGGGCTTGCACAACGGCAAGATCGCTGAAATGCGCACCGGGGAAGGCAAGACGCTGACGGCGACCTTGGCGGTCTATCTGAATGCGTTGTCCGGCAAGGGCGTGCATGTGGTTACGGTCAACGACTACCTGGCGGGGCGAGACGCGGCCAACATGGGGCGTCTGTACAACTTCCTGGGTATGACCGTCGGCGTCAACCTGCCGCAGATGCCGCGGGCTGAAAAGCAGGCGGCCTACGGGGCAGACATCACCTACGGGACCAACAACGAATATGGCTTTGACTACCTGCGCGACAACATGGTCTACGAGACCACGGATCGCGTGCAGCGTGGCCTCAACTACGCCATCGTGGACGAGGTGGACTCGATCCTGATCGACGAGGCGCGTACGCCTTTGATCATCAGTGGTCAGGCCGATGACCACACGGCCCAGTACATCGCGATCAACCGCGTGGTGCCTTTGCTGGTTCGCCAGGAGGGTGAGGCCGATCCTCGCACGGGCGAGGGTGTGACCAAGCCTGGTGACTTCACCGTCGACGAGAAGACCCATCAGGTGGTGCTCACCGAGCAGGGCCATGAGAACGCCGAGCGCATTCTCTACAGCGCCGGCTTGCTGCCCGAGGGGGCCTCGCTTTACGACCCGGCCAACATCTCGCTGATGCACCACCTGTATGCAGCGCTGCGGGCCAACCACCTTTATCACCGTGACCAGCACTATGTGGTGCAGGACGGCGAGATCGTGATCGTTGACGAGTTCACTGGCCGCCTGATGTCGGGTCGCCGCTGGAGCGATGGCTTGCACCAGGCTGTTGAAGCCAAGGAAGGCGTGGCCATTCAGGCCGAGAACCAGACCCTGGCCTCGATCACCTTCCAGAACTATTTCCGCCTGTACAGCAAGCTGTCCGGCATGACGGGCACGGCGGACACCGAGGCCTATGAGTTCCAGGAGATCTATGGTCTTGAGACCATGGTCATCCCGCCGAACAAGCCCAGTCGTCGTGACGACCAACTCGACCGCGTCTACAAGACCACCAAGGAAAAGTACGACGCCGCCGTCAAGGACATTCGCGATTGCTATGAGCGTGGGCAGCCCGTGCTGGTCGGCACCACCTCGATCGAGAACTCCGAGCTGATCTCTCAGTTGCTGGATCGCGAAAAGTTGCCGCATCAGGTGCTCAACGCCAAGCAGCACGCCCGTGAGGCTGACATCGTGGCCCAGGCAGGTCGCTCGAAGATGATCACCATTGCCACCAACATGGCAGGCCGCGGGACCGACATCGTGCTCGGTGGCAACATCGAAAAGGCCCTGGCCGAGGCTGAGGCTGATGAATCGCTGGACGTGGCACAGCGCGAACAGAAGGTCGCCCAGCTGCGCGAGGCATGGCAGCGTGACCATGAAGTTGTCAAACAGCAGGGTGGCTTGCGCATCATCGCTACCGAGCGCCATGAGTCCCGCCGCATTGACAACCAGTTGCGCGGCCGTTCGGGCCGCCAGGGTGATCCGGGCTCCTCGCGCTTCTACCTGAGCCTGGACGACCAATTGATGCGCATCTTTGCGGGCGATCGTGTCAAGGCGATCATGGATCGTCTGAAGATGCCCGAAGGTGAGGCCATCGAAGCCGGCATCGTCACGCGCAGCATCGAGTCGGCCCAGCGCAAGGTGGAGGCCCGCAACTTCGACATCCGCAAGCAATTGCTGGAATACGACGATGTCTCCAATGACCAGCGCAAGGTGATCTACCAGCAGCGCAACGACATTCTGGATGCGGGCAGCCTGGAGGCCCAGATTGCCAGCTTGCGCGAGGGCTGCTTTGACGATCTGGTCCGCGCCTATGTGCCGGCCGAGTCGGTTGAAGAGCAATGGAACCTGCCGGGTTTGCAGCGGGTGCTGAAGGATGAGTGGCAGATCGAAGTCGATCTGCAGGCGCTGGTCGAAAAATCCAGTGCCATCATGGACCATGACATCCTCGAGGCCGTGCAAAAAGCGGCCGGCGAGGTCTTCCAGGCCAAGGTGGATGTGGTGGGCGGCGAGAGTTTCACCCAGTTCGAGCGCGTTGTCCTGCTCCAGACCATTGACAGCCACTGGCGCGAACACCTCAGCTCGCTGGACCACCTGCGCCAAGGCATCCACCTGCGCGGCTATGCCCAGAAGCAACCCAAGCAGGAATACAAGCGCGAGGCCTTTGAACTGTTCGGCCAGATGCTGGATTCAGTCAAGAACGAAGTCACTCGCCTGTTGATGACAGTTCGTCTGCAATCTGACGATCAAGTCGGTGAAGCCGCCCAAGCGCTGGAGGCCCGTGCCGAGCACATCTCCAACGTGACCTACACGGCACCCACCGAGACCGGCGAGGTCGAGACGGTGGCCGATCAGTCGGGCGCACCCTTGCCCGCCGATGCGCTGTTGCGCGTGGGGCGCAACGATCCTTGCCCCTGCGGTAGTGGCAAGAAATTCAAGCTGTGTCACGGCAAGTTGGCCTGAGCCCTGCACACTCCTGACACGGGCTGCGGCCCGTGTTGTTCATTCGGGCCTCGCTGGCGCATGGCAATCCACCGCTGGCAAGGGCTCTTGTTTTGAAAGTCGACCATGCCTGTTCATCTTTCTGCTCCGCTTCCCCATGAGATTTTTCCGGTTCCCGGCGTGCGCATCGGCGTGGCCGAGGCCGGGGTACGCAAGGCCAACCGCAAGGACCTGACCGTCTTTTTGCTGGATGAAGGCACCAGCGTGGCCGGTGTGTTCACCCAGAACCGCTTTTGCGCTGCGCCTGTGCAGATCAGCCGCGAGCATCTGAGCCGTGGTGCCGGTGTGCGCGCCATGGTGATCAATACTGGCAATGCCAATGCCGGCACGGGTGAGGATGGTCTGGTGCGTGCTCGCGCCACCTGCATCGCCCTGGCCCGCCAACTGACTCTGTCGCCCGATCAGATCCTGCCGTTTTCGACAGGCGTGATCATGGAGCCCCTGCCGGTGGATCGCATCGAAGCCGGCCTGCCAGCCGCCTTGGCCGATGCCCGCGAAGACCATTGGGGCCGAGCCGCCGAAGGCATCATGACCACCGACACCGTGCCCAAGGCGTTCAGCCGGCGCATCACCCTGTCCGGCGTGCCGGTGACGATTTCCGGTATCAGCAAGGGCGCGGGCATGATCCGCCCCAACATGGCCACCATGCTGGGCTTTCTGGCCACCGATGCGGCGCTGGATCCGGCCTTGCTGCAGGGGTTGGTGCGTGACCTGGCCGAAGGCTCGTTCAACCGGGTGACCATCGATGGCGACACCTCCACCAATGACTCCTTTGTGTTGATGGCCACCCACAAGGCGGGCAATCCGCTCATCCAGTCGCTGGATTCGGGTGATGGGGCCTTGCTCAAGGCCGCCTTGCTGGAGGTGGCGCAAAAGTTGGCGCAGGCCATCGTGCGTGATGGCGAAGGTGCCACCAAATTCATCACTGTGCGTGTTGAAGGTGGCAAGACGGCGGAAGAGTGCCGCCTGGTGGCCTATGCCATCGCCCACTCGCCCTTGGTCAAAACCGCTTTCTACGCCAGTGACCCCAACCTGGGCCGCATCCTGGCAGCGGTGGGCTATGCAGGCATTGCCGACCTCGATCAGACCGGCATCGACCTGTATCTGGACGATGTGCATGTGGCCGTCCAAGGTGGGCGCAACCCGGCTTACCGTGAGGAAGACGGCCAACGCGTCATGAAGCAAAGCGAAATCACCGTGCGTGTGGTGCTGGGCCGTGGTGCCGCAGCGGACACCGTCTGGACCTGTGATCTGAGCCACGATTACGTGAGCATCAACGCTGACTACCGGTCCTGAGCCTCAGGCGCGAAGCCCATGAACGAAAAATTTGAACACCTGATGCTGCGCGCCGAGCAGTTGATCGCGCGCATCGAATCCGTGTTGCCTCAGCCCCTGTCGGCACCGGCTGACTGGAACGCATCGATTGCCTGGCGTTACCGTCGGCGTGGTTCCGGGCATGGCGTGCTGGAGCCTGTGCGTCACGTGGCGGTGATGAAGCTCGAAGACCTGAAGGAGATCGAGCCGCAGAAGGAGAAGATCCAGCGCAATACCCAGCAGTTCGTGCGTGGCCTGCCGGCCAACAATGTGCTGTTGACAGGGGCCCGGGGTACCGGCAAGTCCTCGTTGATCAAGGCCTGCTTGAATGAATACGCCCCCGAGGGCTTGCGTCTGATTGAGGTTGACAAGGCGGATTTGACGGATTTGCCCGACATCGTGGACGTGGTCTCTGCCCGCCCCGAGAAGTTCCTCATCTTTTGCGATGACTTGAGCTTTGAAGAGGGTGAGGCCGGCTACAAGGCGCTCAAGTCGATCCTGGATGGCTCGGTGGCGGCGGCGACGCCCAATGTGCTGATCTATGCCACCAGCAACCGGCGCCATCTGTTGCCCGAGTACATGACGGAAAACCTCACCTACACGCACACCGAAGACGGCGAAGTGCACCCGGGTGAAGTGGTCGAGGAGAAAATCTCGCTGTCGGAGCGCTTTGGGCTGTGGGTCAGCTTCTACCCTTTCTCGCAGGATGAATACCTCACCATCGTGGGGCAGTGGCTGAGCTCTTTCGGGGTCTCGGAGGGTGCGCGTGAGGCCGCCCGCCCGGAGGCCCTGGTTTGGGCTCTGGAGCGTGGATCTCGCAGCGGCCGGGTGGCCTATCAGTTTGCGCGTGATTTTGCAGGGCGTGCCCATGGCTGAGCGCCAACACACAGAAGTGGCTGTCGGGATTCTCATCCGAGCTGACGGCGCGCTGCTGTTGAGTTCCCGCCCTGAGGGCAAGCCCTATGCGGGGTATTGGGAGTTTCCGGGGGGCAAGCTCGAAGCCGGTGAAACGGTGGAGCAGGCCTTGCGCCGCGAACTGGAAGAGGAATTGGGCGTGGTGATTGGTGCTGCACAGGCCTGGAAAGTCACGGAGCACGATTATCCACATGCCCTGGTCCGCTTGCATTGGTGCAAGGTGCATGAGTGGCAGGGTGACTTTGAAATGCGCGAGGGCCAAAGCATGGCGTGGCAACAGTTTCCCTTGACCGTGGCGCCGGTTCTGCCGGGCGCTTTTCCGGTGCTGGATTGGCTGGCCGCCGAGCGAGGTCATGGGGGGCCTGTGGTCACGGCCGCCCGGTCTGAATGACGCGGCTGCGCCGCCCAATTCACTGCAGGCGAGGATCGCCGTAAGGCGCGTCGTCTGGTGGCGCCTCGGTGGGCATGCGAAAGGTTTCGCTGGCCCAGGCGCCAAAGTCGAGGTTCTTGCAACGTTCACTGCAGAATGGCCGGTAGCCATTGCTGGGGTGGTAGAGGCTGGGGCCTCCACAGGCGGGGCACCGCACGGTGCGAGCGCCTTGAGGTTGAGGGGCGGAGTTGTCGGTGCTCATGGGATTCGACGGAGGGGGCAGGCGTCTGCCGCACTCGGGCAGGTCACGCGCACAAGGCCAGTTCGAAGTTGGCGTCTTCGCTGCAGGCATGCAGACGTCCATCTGCCTCCTGACGCATCAACCTGACGGACACCAGCAGGCGGTTGCCGCTGATTTCAGGAATCAATCCCCAAGCTGGGTTCAGGCGCAGGCGCATCAACTGGAAGGTACGCCCTTGGGGCAGTGTCTGCTGGAACTGCCCGCGCTCGGCCACCACCTTTTGGGGCGTGCCTGAGTCGCGCAGCATCTTCAGCAGCAGAAAAATGGACTCGGCCAGCGGCCCGAGGGTCCCCGCCCAGCCCTGGAGGTCGTCGCGTCGTTGGGCTGGATCCGCATGCTGCCAAGCGTAGTAGGCTGGCAGATCAAAGCCGCAGGTGCCACCCGGAATGCCGATGCGGCTGCGGATGCTCATCAGCCATTCGTTTTCGGTCAACGATTGGCCGGCCTTGCCGGGCTGCCCATTGAGGGCCGCAAAGTCGGCATCGATCTGGGCGATCACCCCATCGAGAATCTGCTCAGAGATGGAGGGGTTGCCCCGGTAACCGTTGAGCGCGGATTTTTGTTTTTCGAGGTCTTTGAGCACGTCCGACTTGAGGTCGGCTCGTGCCGCAACGTCCATGATTTCGAAGATCGTGGCCAGGGCGAAATGGTGGTCCAGTGCGGCATCGCGCAAGACCAGTTCACCCAGGCGCCGGAAGAGTTGCTCCAGGCGCAGGTAGGTGCGAATGCGTTCGTTGAAGGGGTATTCGTAGAGGATCACTGCTCGTTCCGTTGCGCGCATCATAGCCCGAAGTAATGGGCCAAATCGGCCACCTGCTGGCCCAGGGCCTCCAGGGTGCAACCCTCATTGAAAATCACGGCATCTGCGCAGGCCAGGCGTTGTTCACGGCTGGCTTGCGCGGCCATGATCGCCTGCACGGCCTCGCGACCGAGGCCGCTGCGCTGCTGGACCCGGCTGATCTGGGTCTCGGGCAGGCAGTCGACCACCACCACCCCGTCGAGTTCTGCGGGCCAGCGTTTGGATTCGACAAGCAAGGGGATGTCGTACACCACCAAAGGGGCGCCAGCCGCTTCATGCGCGATCGCCTCGGCCTGCAGGTTCTTGCCGACCAGTGGGTGGATGATGGCTTCGAGCCGGGCGCGTGCATCGGGCTGGCTGAAAACCAGCGCGCGCATGGCATCGCGGTCCAGAGCTCCGTCCGAGGCGAGTACGCCTGCACCAAAGCGGGCCTCGATCTCTGGCATGGCCTCTCCCCCGGCCTGCGTCAGTTGACGGGCCACGGCGTCGGCATCAATCAGTCCCGCGCCATGCTCGGACAGCAGCTTGGCCACGGTGCTTTTGCCCGAACCTATCCCTCCGGTCAACCCGAGGTGCCTGACCTGACGGAGCGCCGATGCCATCGTGCTCAACCGCCGATCCAACCGAGCAGCAGGCTTTGCAGGCGGTCCGGCCCCCAGATCATGGCTGCAAAGCCAGCACCCGCCAGAAAAGGTCCGAACGGAATGTAGCCCCCCTCGCGCAGGCCGCTGGAGAATTTCATGGCGATGCCAATCACGGCCCCGATCACCGATGAGATTAGGATGATGGGCAGCAGCGCTGGCCAGCCAAACCAGGCGCCCAGGGCTGCGTAGAGTTTGAAATCCCCGTAGCCCATGCCTTCCTTGCCGGTCAGGAGCTTGAAACCCCAATAGATCAGCCACAACGACAGATAGCCCGCAACCGCACCCCACAGCGCGGTGCGCAGATCCACCTGGGTCCAACCCGCTGCGGCTGCGATCAGGCCTGCCCACAACAAGGGAAGGGTCAGGTCATCGGGGAGCAGCGTGGTGTCCCAGTCAATCAGCGCCAGCGTCAGCAATGTGGCGGCAAAACCGCACCAGGCCAGGGTGCTGAAAGTGAAGCCCCAGCGCAGAGCGCACAAGGCAAACAGGCCGGCTGTGGTCAGCTCAACCAGTGGGTAGCGCGGGCTGATGGCAGCTTTGCAGGCCTTGCAGCGGCCTCGCAAGACGACATAGCTCAGAACGGGGATGTTCTCGTACCAGCTCAGGGTGTGCCCGCAGGACTGGCAGCGCGACCGCGGGGCCATCAGATTGAAGGTGGCCGCCGGTGTTGCCGGTGTTTGCCCCAGGTGCTCCGCGCAATCGCGGTCCCACTGGGCTTCCATCATCTTGGGCAGTCGGTAGATGACGACATTCAAAAAGCTGCCGAACAGCAAGCCCACCAGCCCCGCCAAGGCGGGGTCCCAGTCACCAAACCAAGTCATCAAACCACCTGCCCCAATTTGAAGATAGGCAGGTACATCGATACAACGATGCCGCCGATGATGGTGCCGAGCACGACGATGATGATGGGCTCCATCAGGCTGGAAAGCCCTGCCACCATGTCGTCCACTTCGGCCTCATAGAAGTCGGCTGCCTTGCCCAGCATGTGGTCAATCGAGCCGGATTCTTCGCCGATGGCGCACATCTGCAGCACCATCGACGGGAACACATTGGCATTGGTCATGGCCGCCGTCAGGCTGGTACCCGTCGAGACCTCCTGCTGAATGCGCTCGGTGGCGATGGCATAGACCGAGTTGCCCGAGGCGCCACCCACCGAGTCCAGTGCCTCGACCAGCGGCACACCCGCGGCGAACATGGTCGACAGGGTGCGGGTCCAGCGCGCAATGCAGGATTTGTTGATCAGGGCGCCAAAGATGGGAATGCGCAACATCAGACGGTCCATGGCCATCTGCATCTTTTCATTGCGCTTCCAGGATTGCATGAAGAAGTAACCGCCTCCTCCCATCAGGCCAAAGATCAGCCACCACCATTGAACGAAAAACTCGCTCATGGCAATCACAAAAAGGGTGGGGGCTGGCAGGTCGGCACCAAACGATGAGAACACCTGTTTGAAGGCTGGAATCACGAAGATCATGATCACCACGATCACGACAAAGGCGACGATGATCACTGAGATCGGGTACATCAAGGCCGATTTGATCTTCGACTTGATCGCCTCGGTCTTTTCCATGTAGATCGCCAGTCGATCCAGCAGCGATTCCAGGATACCGGCCGCCTCACCGGCTTCGATCAGATTGCAGTACAAGTCATCGAAGTACATCGGGTACTTGCGAAATGCTCCGCTCAGCGAGGTACCGGTCTCCACATCGGATCGGACATCATTGAGCAATTTGGTGACGCTGGGATTGGCATTGCCACGGCCCACGATGTCAAAGGTCTGCAGCAGTGGAACGCCGGCCTTCATCATCGTGGCCAGTTGGCGCGTGAACAGGGCGATGTCCTTGGGCTTGATCCTCTTGCCCGAGCGCATCTTGCGCTTCTTGATTTTGGTCGGAAACACGCCCTGGCGACGCAGCGACGCCTGTACCTGGTTTTCGCCGGCTGCACGCAATTCACCGCGCACGGGTTTGCCGTTGCGGTCCTTGCCCTCCCACTCGAAGACAAACTCTTTGATGTCTTTTTTTGTGCTTGCCATTGGCTTGTTGATTCTGGTTATTCGTTTGTCACGGCCAGTACTTCCTCCAGCGAGGTCAAGCCCATTTTCACTTTGTACAGTCCGGATTCACGCAGGCTGCGCACCCCTTCCCGGCGGGATTGCTCGGCAATTTCCAGTGCGCTGCCATCGCGCAGGATGATGCGCTGGATTTCCTCTGAAATCGGCATGACCTGGTAGATGCCGACCCGGCCCTTGTAGCCGTTGTTGCAGGCCGAGCAGCCCACGGGGCGGTAGGTCACCCAGCTGCCGTCCAGCTCATCCTCCCGAAAGCCCGATTCAAGCAGGGTTTCGCGCGGGATGTCGGCCGGCGCCTTGCAGTTGGGGCAGAGGCGACGGGCCAGACGCTGGGCGGTGATGAGGATGACACTGGAGGCAATGTTGAAGGGCGCAATGCCCATATTGCGCATCCGGGTCAGCGTGGTGGGGGCATCGTTCGTGTGCAGGGTCGACAACACCAAGTGGCCCGTCTGGGCTGCCTTGATGGAAATATCGGCCGTCTCCAGATCGCGGATTTCACCCACCATGATGATGTCCGGATCCTGCCGCAGGAAGGATTTCAGGGCGGCAGCAAAAGTCAGGCCCGCTTTTTCGTTCACGTTGACCTGGTTGACCCCCGGCAGGTTGATTTCCGATGGGTCTTCGGCGGTGGCAATGTTCACGCCGGGCTTGTTGAGCATGTTCAAGCAGGTGTACAGCGACACCGTCTTGCCTGAGCCTGTCGGGCCGGTGACCAGAATCATGCCGTAAGGACGGCCGATCGCGTGGATCAGGCGCTCCTTCTCTTCGGGTTCGTAGCCCAGTGCCTCGATGCCCAGCTTGGCGCTGCTGGGGTCAAGAATACGGATCACGATCTTCTCGCCAAACAGCGTCGGCAAGGTGCTGACCCGGAAGTCGATCACACGATCGGCTCCGATCTTCAGCTTCATGCGTCCGTCCTGAGGAACCCGCTTTTCGGAAATGTCCAGGCGAGAAATCACCTTGATCCGCGAGGCCAGTTTGTCTTTGATGGCGATCGGAGGCGTGGAAATTTCCCGCAACTCGCCGTCGATCCGAAATCGAACCCGGTAATAGTGCTCGTATGGCTCGAAATGCAAGTCTGACGCGCGCATGTTGAAGGCGTCCAGCAGCATCTTGTGCAAGAACTTGACGATGGGGGCGTCTTCAACCTCGGCACTGTTGGTTTCGGCCACATCTTCGGTGATGAGGGGCTCATCCTCGAACTGGAAATCGCCACCGCCGATGATGGTGTCCATGGCCTCGGCCGCCGAAACGGTTGTGGCCTCGACCATTTTGGACAGCTTGTCGTACTCGGCAATGATCCAATCAACGCCCATCTGGGTCGAGAACTTGATCTTTTCGACCACCTCCTGGTCAGAGGGATCCGCTGTCGCGATGATCAGTCGATTGCTGCGCTTGCTGAGTACGAGGATCCGATAGGCCTGACAGATCTTGGGGTCCAGCAGGTCTTTGGGCAGCCGTTGAGGATCGATGGCGTCAAGATCCAGCAACGGTGCGCTGAACGCTTGTGACATCGTGTGGGCCAGGTCGGCCGCCGAGACAGCCCCCGAGCCCATCAGCTCGACAATGAAACTGGTGCGTTGAGCCAGCGCCTTCTGGTAGATGTCCTCGGCCGCCTTTTGGGCCAATTTGCCCGCTGTGATCAGTGCCCGCCCTAATCCGGGCAGTGCAACGGACGATGATTTATTGGCTGGTTCGACAGCGGCCATGAGGCGGGTGAGGGATGCTCAGAATGAAAAAATGCATCCTATCATCGCTCAGGAGCAACTGTCTGTAAATGAAACGTGGCGTGAGGGAGTGGTGGCGGAAAGTTGCCACAAATGTGCAAAACGTTTGATCATGGTCGGGGTGAGAGGATTCGAACCTCCGGCCTCTACGTCCCGAACGTAGCGCTCTACCAGGCTAAGCTACACCCCGACTGTCAAACGACGCTTCAAAAGATGAAGCACATCGAACTCAATGTGCCTTCAGGCTTGTCGTCATCTTTCAATTTCGACGCTGAAGTAATTGAGCCGCTAATTGTAGCAAACCTTCGGTGTAAGAATTGGAAGGAAGGGCGCTCAATGCAGAAATTGCACGTTGAGCCTCTGCTGCGGCGGCCTGATGGGTGGCTTCGAGAGCGCCGGTGCTGCGCACGATGTCGATGATTTGCGGCAGCTTTTCGGTCTCGCCTTGCTCGATGGCATGGCGGATGGTGCTGGCCTGTTCGGGGGTGCTGCGCTGCATGCCAATGATCAGGGGGAGTGTGGCTTTGCCTTCGCGAAGGTCGTCGCCAATGTTCTTGCCCATTTCGGCGGTGTTGCCGGCGTAGTCCAGCACGTCGTCGATGACCTGGAAGGCGGTACCCAGGGCTTGGCCGTATGTTGCGCAAGCCTCTTCGACAGGGCTTGGTGCTTTGATCAGAATGGCGGCCAGGCGTGCGCTGGCTTCGAACAGCTTGGCAGTCTTGGAGCGGATGACGCGCAGATAGCCCGCCTCATCCAGCGAGGCGTCGTGCATGTTCATCAACTGAAGCACTTCGCCTTCGGCAATCACGTTGGTGGCGTCTGCCAGAACTTCCATCACCCGCATGTCGTTGGCATCCACCATCATCTGGAAGGCGCGCGAGTAAAGAAAGTCGCCGACCAGGACGCTGGCAGGGTTGCCGAAGGCTTCGTTGGCGGTGGCGCGGCCTCGGCGCAGGGTGGATTCGTCCACCACATCGTCGTGCAGCAGGGTGGCGGTGTGGATGAATTCAACCACTGCCGCCAGGTTGTGGTGCTGAGTCCCTTTGTAGCCCAGTGCGCCTGCCACCAGCAGAAGCAGGGCCGGGCGCAGGCGCTTGCCTCCGGCGGCGATGATGTACTGAGAAATTTGCCCGACCAATGGGACGCTTGAATTGAGGCGGTCAGCGATGACCTTGTCGACTTCGCTCATGTCGCGAGCGATCAGATCAAGGGCTTGGGAGGCGGATGCGGTGGGGGCGGTCAAGGTGGCGGGCTCTTTCAGGTTGCGAAATTATAGGAAAGGCGTGCCACGCACCTGGCCTGCACTTGAGCGTGCAGAGGGCCCCGCTTGTCAGTGGCTGACTTTCTTGTTATAGTTTCGGGCTCTGCGGAATTCTCCGGCGGAGCTTCAATTCAAAGAGGTTTACATGTACGCGGTCATAAAAACCGGCGGCAAGCAATATCGCGTTGCTGCTGGCGAAAAAATCAAAGTAGAACAGATTGCTGCGGACGTAGGCCAGGAAATCGTGATTGACCAAGTTCTGGCTGTCGGCAACGGCGCTGAACTCAAGGTTGGCACGCCCCTGGTGTCCGGCGCAACCGTCACGGCAACTGTCGTGGCGCACGGCAAGCACGACAAGGTTCGCATCTTCAAGATGCGTCGTCGTAAGCACTATCAAAAGCGTCAAGGTCACCGTCAGCAGTTCACCGAACTGCAAATCGGCGCGATTGCAGGCTAAGGAGAACGGGTCATGGCACAGAAAAAAGGCGGCGGCTCTACGCGAAACGGGCGCGATTCCAAGCCCAAGATGCTCGGTGTGAAGGCCTTCGGTGGCGAACTGATCAGCGCTGGCTCGATCATTGTTCGTCAACGTGGTACCCGCTTCCACGCTGGCTCCAATGTCGGCATCGGCAAGGATCACACTCTGTTTGCTCTGGTCGAAGGCCATGTGTCCTTCGCCACCAAGGGCGCGCTGAACAAGCACACGGTCAACGTGACGCCCGCAGCCTGAGTCTGACGGCGCGGTCACTCAGCGACCTGTCGAAGCCCCGCTTGGTCGGGGCTTTTTTCGTTGGGTCCCCATTTTTCTAGACTGGACATGACATGAAATTTGTTGATGAAGCCTATATAGACATTGCTGCGGGCGATGGCGGGAACGGTTGCGTCTCGTTTCGTCATGAAAAGTACAAGGAGTTTGGCGGTCCCAATGGCGGGGATGGGGGGCGTGGTGGCCACGTCTATGCGGTCGCAGATCCCAACCTCAATACCTTGGTTGACTTTCGTTATTCCCGCAGGCATGAAGCCCGGCGTGGCGAGCACGGCATGGGCTCGGACATGTTTGGTGCGGCAGGTGATGACATCACGTTGAAGATGCCGGTGGGCACCATCATTTCCGATGCTGAGACGGGCGAGGTGCTTTACGAGTTGTTGGCTCCGGGGGAGACCATCACGATTGCCAAGGGTGGCGATGGCGGCTTTGGCAATCTGCGTTTCAAGAGTGCGATCAACCGGGCGCCACGCCAAAAGACGCCAGGTTGGCCGGGTGAGAAGAAAAGCCTGAAACTTGAGCTCAAGGTGCTTGCCGATGTGGGCCTGCTCGGCATGCCCAATGCGGGCAAATCGACCTTGATCGCTGCGATCTCGAATGCCCGCCCCAAGATCGCTGACTATCCTTTCACCACGCTGCACCCCAATCTGGGGGTGGTGCGCGTCGGTCCCGAGCAGAGCTTCGTGGTCGCCGACATCCCCGGCTTGATCGAGGGGGCTTCCGAGGGCGCCGGGTTGGGCCATTTGTTCTTGCGTCATCTGCAGCGCACGCGGCTTTTGCTGCACGTGGTGGACTTGGCGCCGTTTGATGAAGCCGTCGATCCTGTTGCTCAGGCCAAAGCCATCGTGGGCGAGTTGAAGAAGTACGATCAGGCGCTTTACGAGAAGCCGCGTTGGCTGGTTTTGAACAAGCTGGACATGGTGCCAGAGGAGAAACGGGCGGCCTTGGTCAAGGATTTTGTCAAGCGCTACAAATACAAGGGCCCGGTGTTCGAGATCTCGGCGTTGACGCGTGAGGGTTGCGAGGCCTTGATCAAGGCAATCTACCAGCATGTGAAGGCGCAGCAGGTGGCCGAGCAGGCGCCTGTCGAGGTGGATCCGCGCTTCGCCGAACCCTCTGATTCCTGAATGTTCCTGTGCCCTGGGGCTGGCATGGCTGGCCGATGCTGAAATGACTGCTAAAAATGAATCACGGGTGCTGGCGGATGCCCGCCGCATCGTCGTCAAGGTGGGCTCCAGCCTGGTGACCAATGAGGGTCGTGGCCTGGATGAGGCGGCCATCAGTGAGTGGTGTCGTCAGTTGGCTCAACTGGTCCTGTCTGGGCGCGAGGTGGTGATGGTGTCCAGCGGTGCCATTGCCGAAGGCATGAAGCGCCTGGGGTGGGCTGTTCGACCCAAGGAAGTGCATGAGTTGCAGGCTGCCGCCGCCGTGGGGCAGATGGGCCTGGCGCAGATGTACGAGACCAAGTTGCGTGAAAACGGCCTGGGCAGTGCCCAGGTCTTGCTGACCCATGCGGATCTGGCTGATCGCGAGCGGTACCTGAACGCTCGTTCCACCTTGTTGACCTTGCTGCGTCACCGCGTGGTTCCTGTGATCAACGAGAACGACACGGTGGTCAACGACGAAATCAAGTTTGGTGACAACGACACCTTGGGGGCGCTGGTGGCCAACCTGGTGGAGGCGGATGCCCTGGTGATCCTGACGGATCAAAAAGGCTTGTACACGGCGGATCCGCGGCGTGACCCTGCTGCGCAATTTGTCCATGAGGCGCGCGCTGGCGATTTGTCTCTCGAGGCCATGGCGGGGGGCGCTGGCTCCAGCATTGGCAAGGGCGGCATGATCACCAAGATCCTGGCGGCCAAGCGTGCAGCCGGTTCAGGGGCTTCGACTGTGATCGCCTGGGGGCGTGAGCCCGACGCGCTGGTTCGCCTCACCCAGGGGGAGTCCATCGGGACCCTGTTGGTGGCTCAGACGGCCAAGAACCAGGCCCGCAAGCAGTGGATGGCTGACCATCTGCAGATGCGTGGCGCGGTGGTGGTGGATGATGGTGCTGTGGCCAAGTTGCGTGATGAGGGCAAGAGCCTCTTGCCCATTGGCATGACGGCCGTCGAGGGGGAGTTCTCTCGAGGGGATGTGATTGCGATCAAGGACACATCGGGGACCGAAGTGGCTCGAGGTCTGTCGAACTATGCCAGTGCAGAGGCTCGCCTGATGTGTCGCAAAGCGTCTGTTGAGTTCGAGCGCTTGCTGGGTTATGTCGCCGAGCCGGAAATGGTGCACCGGGACAACCTGGTGCTTCACCGTTGATCTGGATTCGATGGCCCCAGAAAAAATCCGACCTGATCAGGGTCGGATGGTTGGGCATCAGTGCTTGTTGATCGGATCAAGGTGCAGGCCCGAATGACTGGGGTGCATCGGCCTGGGTTCTGGTTCAAAGCTGGCCCCAGGGGGCAGTTCGTAACTGCCCGAAGGTGGCAGTCGAGACATGTGGTTGTCCGAGCCGCCCTCGTTGTCCCGGGTGCGCATGCCACCCCTCAGAAAACGGTTGCGTGGTTCCGGCCGTGGCAAGTAGCGGGCCAGTTCGGTCAGAGCCATCTCATAGACACCACGCTTGAACTCCACCACCACGTCAAGCGGCACCCAGTAGTCGTTCCAGCGCCAAGCGTCAAATTCCGGGTGGTTGGTGGCCCTGAGGTTCAGGTCCCAATCATGTCCCAGCAGTTGCAGCAGGTACCAGATCTGCTTCTGGCCTTTGTAATGGCCTCTAGCGTCTCGCCGAATGTACCGGTCTGGCACCTCATAGCGCAACCATTCCCGCGTTCGGGCCACAATTCGCACATGCTCCGGATGGAGCCCCACCTCTTCATGCAATTCCCGAAACATGGCTTGCTCAGGGCTTTCGCCACGATCAATGCCGCCTTGTGGAAACTGCCAGCTGTGAGTCCGGATGCGCTTGCCCCAGAACACCTGGTTTTTATGGTTGAGCAGGATGATGCCGACGTTCGGCCTAAAGCCGTCCCGGTCAAGCATAATCAAACCCCAAATTTTTAAACTGAGTCCATTATGCACGGCACCGCACGTGTCACAAGAGGACTTCTCTTGAACTTTCCGCATTCCTCCAGATGAAAGCCTCCCAATTCTTCATTTCCACCCTCAAGGAAGCGCCTGCCGATGCGGAGGTTGTCAGCCACAAACTGATGACCCGCGCCGGCATGATCAAGAAGCTGGGGGCCGGTGTGTACAACTACATGCCCATCGGCTTGCGTGTCATCCGAAAGGTCGAGGCGATCGTGCGCGAAGAGATGAACCGGGCCGGCGCCGTGGAGGTGACCATGCCGGTGGTTCAGCCCGCCGAGCTTTGGCAGGAGACGGGCCGCTTTGAAAAAATGGGCCCCGAACTGCTGCGCATCAAAGACCGTCATGACCGCGATTTCGTGATCCAGCCCACTTCCGAAGAAGTGGTTACCGACATTGCTCGCCAGGAATTGCGCAGTTACAAGCAACTGCCCAAGAACTTCTATCAGATCCAGACCAAGTTCCGTGACGAGCGCCGCCCACGCTTCGGCCTGATGCGCGGTCGCGAGTTCATCATGAAGGATGCCTACAGTTTTGACCGTGACCAAGCGGCGGCCAAGGCCAGCTACCAGATCATGGCCCAGGCCTATCGGCGGATCTTCGATCGTTTCGGGCTCACCTACCGTGCCGTGGCGGCCGACAGTGGTGCCATCGGGGGTGACCTGAGTGAAGAGTTTCAGGTGATTGCCGCAACGGGCGAAGACGCCATCGTCTACTGCCCGGACAGCGACTACGCTGCCAACATCGAAAAGGCCGAGGCCCTGTCTCCGGCTGGCCCACGCCCCGCCGCCGCTGCCGCCCTCGCCAAGACGGCCACCCCAGGCAAGAGCACCTGTGCCGACGTGGCCGAGCTGTTGAACGTTCCTTTGGCAACCACCGTCAAATCGCTGGTGCTCGCCACCGACACACTGAACGAACACGGCGAGATCACGCGCAGTCAGATCTGGCTGCTGCTGTTGCGCGGCGACCATGACATGAACGAAGTCAAGGTCGGCAAGCTGCCCGGCATGGAAGGCGGCTTCCGTTTTGCCACCGTGCCTGAGATCGAAGATCACTTCGGCTGCAAGCCCGGCTACCTGGGCCCGTTGAACCTCCAGAAGCCTGTCAAGGTGGTGGCTGACCGTGAGGTCGCGGTGATGGCCGACTGGATTTGCGGTGCCAACGAGATCGACTTCCACATCACCGGCGTGAACTGGGGGCGCGACCTGCCCGAGCCCGAATTGGTGGCTGACCTGCGCAATGTGGTGGCAGGCGATGCCTCACCCGATGGCAAGGGCGTGCTGGCCATCGAGCGTGGCATCGAGGTGGGCCATGTCTTCTACCTGGGCACCAAGTACTCGAAGGCCATGAATGCCACCTTCCTGGGCGAAGACGGCAAGCCTGCGTTCTTCGAAATGGGTTGCTATGGCATTGGCGTGACCCGCCTGCCTGCGGCGGCCATCGAGCAGAACCACGACGAGCGCGGCATCATCTGGCCCGATGCGATTGCGCCGTTCACGGTGGTGATCTGCCCGATCGGCATGGACCGCAGTGCTGAGGTCAAGGCTGCCGCCGAGCAGTTGCACACCGACCTGCTGGCATTGGGGGTGGATGTGCTGCTGGATGATCGTGGCGAACGTCCTGGGGCCATGTTTGCCGACTGGGAGCTGATCGGCGTGCCGCACCGCGTGGTGCTGTCGGACCGGGGCCTGAAGGAAGGTCAGGTCGAGTATCAACACCGCCGCGACACGGCGGCCACCAAGATCGCTGCCGCGGATGTGCTGGCTCACTTGAAGGAGCGACTGGCTCTTTGAGCGCCGCGCTGGGTTGAGGATGATGGCATGTTGATTTCAAGGCGAAAAAGCCTGGCCGCTTTGGCCGCCGGGCCTTCTCTGTTCTTGTGGTCTGAATCGGCGCGCGCCGGAGCCCAGGCGGAAGAACCCCTGATTGACTCCGTGCGCACCGCCTTGAGTTCGGCGGTGGCCCAGCAGGCCCCCCCTGTGCCTGAGTTCGTCGATACCGATGGGCGCCTGGTCTACCTGCGCTGGTTGGCGGCCATGAGCGACCGGCTCTGGCGGCGCAAGCCTGAGTGGCTGGTGCGCAAGGAGTTCTTGCAGACGGTCTGGTATGAAAGCCGCCGGGCTGGCCTGGACACCTCGCTGGTGCTGGGCCTGATCGAGGTGGAAAGTAACTTCCGCAAATTCGCGGTGTCCCCCGTGGGCGCTCGCGGCTACATGCAGGTGATGCCCTTCTGGACCCGGGTGATCGGCGATGGAGACCCGGGCAAGCTGTTCCACCTCCAGACCAACCTGCGCTTTGGCTGCGTGATCCTGCGCCATTATCTTGACCGAGAGCAGGGTGATCTTTACTTGGCCCTGGGGCGTTACAACGGCAGCCGCGGCAAGCCGCAATACCCGGGCGCCGTGTTCGGGGCCCAGCGCCACTGGGTGTTCGCAGACCCCGTCAAATCGCCGGCCCAGGCCTGAGGCCCGCCACTTCGGGCACTTCGGGCCGACATCACGTGGGTCTGTCTGAGGGCAGGCGGGTCACCATCACCTGGTCGATCCGGTAGCTGTCCACGTCCATCACTTCAAAGCGGAAGCCCTCCCAGATCACGGCATCGGTGCGCTTTGGAATGCGTCGCAGCATCTCCATCAGAAAGCCGGCCAGCGTGTCGTACTGGTCGGCATGGGGCAGGGCGTCCAGTTCAAGCACCCTCTGCACATCGGCGATCGGCGTCATGCCGTCGATCAGCCACGAGTTCTCATCGCGCTGCACGATCAGGTCTTCATCCTGCTGATCCACCAGATCCCCCATCACGGTGCTCATCAGGTCATTGAGCGTCACCAGTCCCATCACCACGCTGTACTCGTTCACGATCACCGCAAAGTCTTCGTGAGCTTCCCTGAACAGGGCCAGGACTTCACCCACACTGAGCCGATCGGGCACCACCAGGATCTTGCGCAACAGCCCCTCACTGCTCAGGTCGAGCGGAAGGCCGTTGAGCACACGCTGGAACAGGTCCTTGGCATCGACATAGCCCAGCACCTGTTCCAAGCCGTCCCGACAGACCGGGTAACTTGAATAGGGCGCTGCCAGGATGCGGGCCCGTATCACGGGTTCCGGGTCATCCACCCGGAACCAGGCCATGCGCTCTCGTGGCGTCATGGTGCTGGTCACGCTGCGGCTGTCGAGCTCGAACACATTGGTGATCAACTGATGTTCACGCTCAGCCAGCAGGCCCGATCGGGCACTCGCCTCGGTCATGGCCAGAATGTCGGCCGGAGTGATGCGCTCGTCTCTCGCTGCAGGCAGGCCCAGCAGGGAGAACAGCCGATCGGTGAGATGGCTGAGCAACCAGACCAGGGGCTTGAACAGGGTCATCAGGCCTTGCATCGTGCCGACCAGTCGAACCGCCACCCGCTCGGGCTCGCTCATGCCCAGGCGCTTGGGCAGCAGATCGGCAAAGACGATGAACAGCCCGATGACGACGATGAAGGACAGCACGGCACCGACCTTCGAGGCGGTTTCACCGGGCAGCCAAAGTGCCATCAGCTCGCTGAAGAAGGGGCTCAAGGCCCCTTCGCCGACGGCACCCCCCACGATGGCGATCGCGTTCAATCCGATCTGGACCAACGTGAAGTAAGGGCCGGGTTCGTCCTGCAGGCGCAGCACCTGCTCAGCGCGCAGGTCACCGGCATCAGCCATCTGCCGCAGCCGCAGGCGACGCGAGGCCGCCAGCGAGATTTCGGCGATCGAGAAATACGCGCTGGCTGCAATCAAGGCCAGGATGAGCAGCAGACTTTGGCTCAGGTTCATGTCACGGGCTTTGCGGCAGTCGGTGACCGCCGTGCCCCCAGTTTAGCGGCCACATGTCGTTGGGTCGCCCCACTCACTGGACAAAGCCCATGCGGCGACGTTGCGGGCCACCGCGTGGCAAGTCATCCACCTGCAGCTCGTCACGCCCATCGAGCCGTGCATTGCCAAAGCCCGTCATCAAGGCACGTCGCATGTCGCGTGGGGCCATTTCGGCCAACACATCAAGGACCGACGTCGGGGCCTCTTCCGCAAAGTGGCGGCCCCAATCGTGGCTGCCGCGGATCGACAGGTACAGCCGGCGGGCGATTTCCCGGGCCTGCTCCGGCGTCGGCGGCTCGATCTCAAAAACATTCATGCGGTTGAGAATGGGCTCGGGAATGGCGCGCGCATCGTTCGCTGTGGTGATCCAGACGACCCGGCTGGCATCGATCGACACTTCGGCAAACTCATCCACAAAACGGCCTGCTGTGTCGTGCTCGAGCAGGCTGTAAAGCGCTCCCAGTGGATCGTACTGGGCGTCGGCGCTGGCCTTGTCGATCTCGTCAATGACGATCACCGGGTTGGCATATTGACCGTCGACCAGGGCTTCAAACACCTTGCCGGGCCGCGCACCCTTCCATTGAGACGACGCACCGGAGAGCAGCCAGCCCGCCGTCATCGAACTCATCGGCACCAGTGACATGCCTGTGCCCAGCAATTCGGCCAGTTGACGGGCGAAGTGGGTCTTGCCAATGCCTGGGGCTCCCAGCAGGAGCATGGGGGTCACCTCCAGGCCGTCACGGCTGTCCTGAGACAGGGCCAGGTGGCGCTTGACGTCATCCAGCACCTCGGTGAAGTTGGGCAAGGCCTCATAAAGAGGCGTCATCTCCGGAACCCCGCAGGGACGAACCTCGAAGCGATCAGGCCCGCGCTCCAGCATGCGTTGGTAGGTGTTGCGCAGGGATTCATGTTCGCGCTCGCTGAGCTTGGCCAGCTTGCGTTCCACTTCCGAGGGCTCGAACACGCTGCGCATCTGGGCGATGGGCAGTTTGAAAGCGGTCGAATGGGGGACAAGGCTGCGGGATTCCATGACGCTCTCCAGATCAGGACACACGCTTTGATTCAAGCACAAGCCGTGCCCGTCCTCAAGCGCCGGCGCTGACGCCAGAAGCAGAAAAGCCACTGTAGACAGTGGCTTTTCGAGAGGGTGGGGGCAGGGCTCAGCCGGGCTGGCCGCCGATCACCTGTTGCAGCTCACCCGATTCGTACATCTCCATCATGATGTCCGAGCCGCCGATGAACTCACCCTTCACGTAGAGCTGCGGAATGGTGGGCCACTGGCTGTATTCCTTGATGCCCTGACGGATCTCCGGGTCTTCCAGCACGTTCACGGTCTTCAGGCTCTTGGGGTCGACGCCGCAGGCCTTGAGGATCTGAATGGCGCGGCCGGAAAAGCCGCATTGGGGAAAGCTGGCAGTGCCTTTCATGAACAGCAGCACGGGGCTGTTCTTGACCAGGTCATCGATGCGTTGTTGGGTGTTGCTCATGAAGTTTCCTCTTGGGGCGGGCCCGGTGTGCGGGCAGATAGCGACAGATTATCTCAGTCCTGGCCAGAGTCCGCCCGAGCAGCGCTCAATGCCGGCGAGGTCTTTGCGGCTTTGCACCTGTTCAAACCCCCGGGCTTGCAGCAGTTCGCGCACCTGGTGGGCCTGGTCCCAGCCATGCTCCAGCAGCAGCCACCCGCCCGCCATCAGGTGTGCGGGGGCCTGCGTGATGATGCGCCGCAGGTCATCCAGGCCATCGGGCCCGCTCACCAGGGCCTGCAGCGGCTCGTGACGCAGTGCCGGCAGATGCGGGTCGTGGTCGGCAATGTAGGGCGGGTTGGAGAGCAGCAAGGCGAAGGGCGCATCACCCAGTGGTGCGCACCAGTTGCCCTCAAGAAAGCACACTGCGAGGCCCAGGCGCTGGGCATTGCCCGTGGCCACGGCCAAGGCCTCGGCGCTGGCATCCACGGCGTAGACCTCGGCATCTCGGCGCTGGCTGGCCACCGCCAGTGCGATCGCACCACTGCCGGTGCCCAGGTCGGCCACCCTGGGGCGGGGCCATGGGGCCATCACTTCCAGGCCCCAGTCGACCAGGGTTTCGGTGTCGTCGCGCGGGTCCAGCACCCGGGCATCCACGGCCAGATCCAGCCCATAGAACTCGTGCCTGCCCGTGAGGTAGGCCATCGGTTCGCCTGCCAGTCTGCGGGCCACGACTCCGGCCAGGTGGGCTTGTTGCGTCTCGGTCAACGTGTCGGTGTCGTGGGCCATCAGCCAGCCTCGGTCGTGCGGCGCCCGCTGCACGGCCAGCAACACCAGCATCTGGGCCTCCAGCCTGGGCAGGCCCTGCTCCTGGAGCTCGCGCAGGGCACGGGCAAGGGTTGGGCGCGCGTTCAAGACAGCCCCACTTCCAGTTCGGCCAGTTGTTCGGCCTCGTGGGCGGCGCGCAGCGCCGCCAGCACGTCGGCCAGATCGCCTTCCATGATGGCGCCCAGCTTGTAAAGCGTGAGGTTGATGCGGTGGTCCGTCAGTCGGCCCTGCGGAAAGTTGTAGGTGCGAATGCGGTCGCTGCGGTCGCCGCTGCCGATCAAACCCTTGCGCAGGGCGGCATCCTTGGCGGCGCGCTCGCTGCGCTCCTTTTCCTGGATGCGCGCCGACAGCACCTGCAGGGCCTTGGCCTTGTTGCGGTGCTGGCTGCGGTCGTCCTGGCATTCGGCGACGATGCCGGTGGGCAAGTGGGTGATGCGCACGGCCGAATCGGTCTTGTTGATGTGCTGGCCGCCGGCGCCGCTGGCACGGAAGGTGTCGATGCGCAAATCGGCGGGGTTGATCTGCACGGCCTGCGCTTCGTCGGGTTCCGGCAGCACAGCCACGGTGCAGGCACTGGTGTGGATGCGGCCCTGGGTCTCGGTGGCGGGTACCCGCTGTACCCGGTGACCGCCGGATTCGAACTTCAGCGCGCCGTAGACCTGCTCACCCTCCAGGCGCAAGACCAGTTCCTTGTAGCCCCCGAGTTCGCTTTCGTTGGCGCTGACGATCTCGCAACGCCAGCCGGCACGCTCGGCGTAGCGCGTGTACATGCGTGCCAGATCGCCCGCGAACAGGGCCGACTCATCGCCGCCCGTACCGGCGCGCACCTCCAGAAAGGCATTGCGCGCGTCGTCAGGGTCTTTGGGCAGCAACAGGCGCTGCAACTCGCTTTCAAGCTTCAGCAATTCTTCGCTGGCGCTCGCAATCTCTTCCCGGGCCAGGTCAGCCATGTCCGGGTCTGTCAGCATCTCTTGGGCGGTCTTCAGGTCGGATTCGCACTGCCGATAGCGCTGGTAGCGCCCGGCCACCTGGGTGACCTCGGCGTGTTCGCGCGACAGCGTGCGGTACTGCGCCATGTCGCCCATGATGTCTTCGCGCGACAGCAGAAAGTCGAGCTCCTCAAGGCGCGCGGCATAGCGTTCAAGTTGCTGGCGTAGGAAGTCTTTCATGGGGCACTTTGCAGGGCCGCTGGCTGTTGCATCAGAAGCGGCAGGCTGGAGAAGGCTTGCGCCCGAGCAGGCGCAAGAGCAAGCAGGTCGGGCCACAGGGCCGCGCCACACCTGCGCCGCTAACGGTCTTTGCGCAGGAAGAAATGCTGGATGGCCTGGCTGGCGCGTTCACGCGACGGGCCATCGCCGGTGTGCAACTCGGCCATCGCGCCGTGCAGCATTTTCTGGGTCAGGCCCTTGGCCATGGCTTGCAGCACGGCCTCGACATCTTCGCCGCGCGCCAGCAGCTTGCGGGCACGTGCCAGTTCGGCTTCGCGCCAGGCTTCGGCCTGGCTGTTGAGCTGCCGGATCAAGGGCACGGTGCCGCGCTGGTCCATCCAGTGCAGAAAACTCTGCACGCCGGCGTCGATGATGGCTTCGGCTTGGGCCACGGCAGCCTGCCGGTTGGCCTGGCCGGTCTGCACCACGGTGGCCAGATCGTCCACGGTGTAGAGGTAGACGTCTTCGAGGGCCTTGACTTCGGGCTCGATGTCGCGGGGCACTGCCAGGTCAACCATGAACATGGGGCGGTGGCGCCGTTGCTTGAGGGCTCGCTCCACGGCACCGAGACCAATCAGGGGCAGGGTGCTGGCCGTGCAACTGATCACGGCATCAAATTCGTGCAACCGGGTGGGCAGGTCGGCCAGTCGCATCACCTCGCCCCCAAACCGTCCGGCCAGCTTTTCGCCGCGCTCCAGGGTGCGGTTGGCAATGGCAATGGCCTTGGGGTTGCGGGCCGCGAAGTGGGTGGCCGCCAGTTCGATCATTTCGCCCGCGCCCACAAACAGGATGCGGATCTTGCTCAGGTCTTCGAACAGCTGACCGGCCAGGCGCACGGCAGCTGCGGCCATGCTGATGGAGTGGGCGCCGATCTCGGTCGAGCTGCGCACCTCTTTGGCCACGGCAAAACTGCGCTGGAACAGCTGATTCAGCGTCGTGCCCAGTGCACCAGCGCTTTCGGCGGCACGCACAGCGTCTTTCATCTGCCCCAGGATCTGGGCCTCGCCCAGCACCATCGAGTCCAGCCCGCTGGCGACGCGGAAGGCGTGGCGCGCCACTTCGTCGTGTTGCAACAGGTAGGCATGTGAGCGCAGCACCGACGGGGTCACCCCGCCGGTCTGGGCCAGCCAGCCCAGAGTGTGGTCCAGTGCCTGCTGGTCGCCTGCGCAGTAAATCTCGGTGCGGTTGCAGGTGGAGATGATGGCGGCTTCGACGTCCGGGTGGCGCTGGTTGCCAAAGGACTCCCGCAGGCCATGCAGCGTGGGAGCCATTTGATCGACGGCAAAGGCAAAGCGACCGCGCAGATCGAGCGGTGCCGTCGTGTGGTTGATGCCCAAAGCCCAGACTGCTGCCATCGGATGATTATAAAATTGATCGAGGTCGAGGCGGGCGCGCTATCTTTGCCCTTTCCTATGGCCGCCATTGTCCCGCATGGTCTTGAATGACCCGGGTCAGGGCCTCAGAACCTGATCAACATGGGCCCCATCGAGTTGCTTTTTCACCTGGCCAACTTTGTTGCACCGGCACTTTGCGTGTCGGTGTTGCTCACTTTGGTGAGCCCGATTTTGGGCGGCGAAAGCCCCTTTCGCCTTGCCTGGCATTGGAAGCTTGCTATCAATTTTGCTGTCGGTGTGCTGGCGTTGATGCTGGCCGTGCTGATTTTGGGGCGCGATGGCAAGGTGGCGGGCTATGGCCTGCTGGTGCTGTCCGTGACCACCAGCCAGTGGTTTTTGCAGGGCGCCTGGCGCCGCTGAGGAAAACGGGTTTTCTTGATATCGGTCAATTGAGGTCCAGAGACCGGGGCGGGCCGACTGGTTTGGCCTCAGCCCTGCGGGCTGAACAGGTCCACCCGGTCGGTGATGATGCCGTCGGTACCCAGTTCGATCAGCCGTTGTGCGGCCCATTCGTCGTTCACGGTGTAGCTCAGCGTTCGAAGGCCGGCAGCCTGGGCCTTGGCCACGGTGTCGGCATCCCACAGCGCGTGATTCAGGACCACGGCCACACAGCCCAGTTCCACAGCCTTCTCCAGCCAGCCGCGAAAGAGCGTGTCGGCCAGCAGTCCGCGGGGCAGGTGCGGGGCGGTGGCGGCAGCGCCTTCCAAGGCCTCGATCTTGAACGAGGTCAACAGTGGCGGCTCCGAAGCCGAGGCCCACAGGTGCGAGGCATAGGCGGCCACGATTTCGCCGGTGGCGCGCTCGGTGTCGGGGGTGGGCTTGATCTCGATGTTCAGAAAGTAGCCGTTGTGCAGGCAGTAACGTGCCACATTTTCGAAGCTCGGGATGACCTCGCCCGCATAAGTGCGCGAATGCCAGCTGCCGGCATCCAGTTGGGCCAGTTCGCCGTAACTCAGGTCACCGGCGATGCCGCGGCTGTTGGTGGTGCGCTGCAAGGAGGCGTCGTGCAGCAGAAACGGCACGCCGTCGGCGCTCAGCTTCACGTCGCATTCGAACATGGTGTAGCCGAAGCTTGCACCGTGCCGGAACGCGGCCAGGGTGTTTTCGGGGGCCAGCTTGCCGGCGCCACGGTGGGCAATCCAGCGGGGGTAGGGCCAGTGGGGAAGGCTGGGGTTCATGGCAAGGCGAAGGCAGAAGTCTGGGTCAGAGACGCTTGCTGGTGGCGGCGTCGAAATGGTGGATGCGGTCTTCACGGGGCGCCACGTGGATCAAGCTGCCAGGTGCAGGCACCTGGGCGCTTTCCTCGATGCGCACGATCAGTTGCTCCTGGGCCGAACCTTGGCCCAGCCGGCCGTAGATCAGCCGTTCGGCACCCAGCAGCTCGGTGGTTTCCACCGTCACGGCCCAGCCTGTGCTCGTCACGTCCAGGTGCTCGGGGCGGATGCCCGTGATCACGCCTTCGCGGGTCCCGGGGGCGTGTTTCAGCAGGTTCATGGAGGGGGATCCGATGAAACTGGCCACAAACGTGGAGGCCGGGCGGTGGTACATCTCTTCGGGCGTGCCGAACTGTTCCATCACGCCGGCGTTCATCACGATCATGCGTTGCGCCAGCGTCATGGCCTCGACCTGGTCGTGGGTCACGAACAGCGAGGTGATGCCCAGCTCGCGGTGCAGCTTCTGGATCTCAAGGCGAGTCTGGCTGCGCAGCTTGGCGTCCAGGTTGGACAGCGGCTCGTCGAACAGGAACACCTGAGGCTGGCGCACGATGGCCCGGCCCATGGCCACACGCTGGCGCTGGCCGCCCGACAGCTCACGCGGCTTGCGCTGCAGCAGGTGGCCCAACTCCAGGATGGTGGCCGCCTTGTCCACGCGCTGCTTGATCTCCGCCGTGGGGACCTTGGCGATCTTGAGGCCATAGGCCATGTTGTCGAACACGCTCATGTGCGGGTACAGCGCGTAGTTCTGGAACACCATGGCGATGTCGCGCTCGGCAGGTTCGAGCTGGTTGACCACCCGGGGGCCGATGGCGATCTCGCCACCGCTGATTTCCTCGAGACCGGCCACCATGCGCAGCAGGGTGGATTTGCCGCAGCCCGAGGGCCCGACGATGACGATGAACTCGCCGTCGGCAATCTCGGCGTTCACGCCGTGGATCACCTGGTTGGCCTTGGGGCCCTGGCCATAGCGTTTGACGACGTTGCGAAGGGAGATGGAAGCCATCGTGTTGCTCTCTTATTTCTCGGTATCAACCAGGCCCTTGACGAACCATTTCTGCATCAGAACCACCACCACGGCGGGGGGGAGCATGGCCAGCACGGCCGTGGCCATGACCACGTTCCAGTCCACGGGCGATTCACCCGCGCCGATCATCTGCTTGATGCCGACCACCACCGGGTACATGTCTTCACTGGTGGCTGCGATCAGGGGCCACAGGTACTGGTTCCAGCCATAGATGAACTGGATCACGAACAGGGCAGCAATGCTGGTGGCCGACAGGGGCACCAGGATGTCCTTGAAGAAGCGCATCGGCCCCGCGCCATCGATGCGGGCCGCCTCGACCAGTTCGTCGGGCACCGTCAGGAAGAACTGCCGGAACAGAAAAGTGGCGGTGGCCGAGGCAATCAGGGGCACCGACATGCCGGCGTAGGTGTTGATCATGCCCAGATCCGCCACCACCTGGTAGGTGGGGCCGATGCGCACTTCCACCGGCAGCATCAGCGTGATGAAGATCAACCAGAAGCACAGGTTGCGCAGCGGGAAGCGGAAATACACCACCGCAAAGGCCGACAGCAGCGAGATGCTGATCTTGCCCACGGTGATGATCATGGTCACCACCAAGCTCACCCACATCATGCGGGCCACCGGGGGCGTGGAACTGATGCGGCCCGAGCCACGCAGTGCCGCCTCGTAGCTGGCCCAGAAGTTGTGCCCCGGCCACAGCGGCATGGGGGCTTGCATGATCTCGGGTGCGGTGTGGGTGGAGGCCACAAAAGCCAGGTAGATCGGAAAGGCGACGATCAACACGCCGACGATCATGACCAGATGGGCCAGCACGTTCAGGGCGGGATTGCGTTCAACCATGACGGCGGCCTCCGGGCTGGGCGAAAAGGGAAGGGCGGGCGGGCTTCATCAGTACTGCACCTTCTTTTCGACATAGCGGAACTGCACGATGGTCAGGGCCACCACGATCACCATCAGCACCACCGACTGGGCGGCCGAGCCGCCGAAGTCCATGCCGCGGAAACCGTCGAAATACACCCGGTAGACCAAGGTTGAGGTGGCCTTGCCCGGTCCGCCCTGGGTGGTGGCGTCGATGATGGCGAAGGTGTCGAAGAAGGCGTAGACCATGTTGATCACGCCGAGGAAAAAGGTGGTGGGCGACAACAGCGGGAACTGGATGCTCCAGAAACGACGCCAGGGGCCTGCGCCATCGATGGCCGCAGCCTCGATCAGCGACTTGGGAATGGCGCTGAGCCCGGCCAGGAAGAACAGGAAGTTGTACGAGATCTGCTTCCACACCGAGGCCATCACCACCAGCGCCATGGCATGCTGGTCGTTGAGCAGGTGGTTCCATTCAAAACCGATCTGGCGCAGGCCATAGCTGACCACCCCGATCGAGGTCGAAAACATGAAAGACCACAGCAGGCCTGACACCACCGGCGCCACGGCATACGGAAGAATCAGCACCGTCTTGTAGAACGTGGCCCCCCGCGTGATGCGATCGGCAAACACCGCCAGCAGCAAGGCCAGGCTCAGGCCCAGCACGGTCACCAGCGCTGAGAAGATCAGCGTGGTCTCGAACGATTCCACATAGGTGGCATCCGCCCACAATGTGCGGAAGTTGTCCAGCCCGACCCAGGTCACGGTGGTGCCAAAGGCATCCTGTTGCTGCAGCGACTGGATCAAGGCCTGGCCTGCGGGCCAGAAGAAGAAGACGCCGACGATGATCAGCTGGGGTGCCAGCAAGGCCCAAGGCAGCCAGCCGGACCTGAATAAAACTCGTTTTTCCATGGAGGGTGCCCTGGTGAGTCAAACAGCCCGTCCGCTGGTGGCGGGCGGGCTGTCAAGGGGCGCGCAGCGCCCCTTTGGGCGCATGCACGTTTGTGAAGGGCAGGCAGCATAACGCAGCCTGACGGGCCTTCTTGTCGCCTGAGCGGCTTATTTGTTGGCGGCCTGGAACTTCACCAGCAGCTCGTTGCCGCGTGTCACGGCCGTGTCCAGGGCTTCCTTGGCTGTCTTCTTGCCGGTCCAGATCTGTTCGGTTTCCTCGTCCAGGATGGCGCGGATCTGCACAAAATTGCCCAGGCGCACGCCACGCGACTTGTCGGTGGTCTTGCGGATCATCTGGTTCACGGCCACGTCGGTGCCCGGGTTCTTCTTGTAGAAACCCGACTTCTCGGTCAGCTCGAAAGCGGCGGTGGTGATGGGCAGGTAGCCGGTGCGCTGGTGGCTGGCGGCCTGCACATCCGGCTTGGACAGGAAGTTGAAGAACGAGGCCACGCCCTTGTAATGGGCTGCTGGCTTGCCTGCCAGCACCCACAGGCTGGCGCCGCCCACGATGGTGTTCTGCGGTGCGCCCGGCACATCGGGGTAGTAGGGCAGGGTGGATTCGGCAAACTTGAACTTGGAGTCGCGCTGGATGCTGGCGTAGCTGCCCGACGAACCCACGAACATCGCGCATTCACCCGAGGTGAACGAGGTGATCGCCTTGCTGGCGCGCCCCTTGTAGACGAACAGGCCTTGCTTGGCCATGTTGCCCAGATTCTCGAAATGTCGCACATGCAGGGGCGAGTTGAACTCCAGGCGGGCGTCCAGACCGCCAAAGCCATTGCCCTTGCTGGCATAGCTGGTGTTGTGCCAGGTGGAGAAGCTTTCCAGTTGGGCCCAGGTCATCCACGAAGTGGTGAAGGGGCACTTGCTGCCGCTGGCCTTGAGCTTGGCGGCGACCGAGACCACATCGGGCCAGGTCACCGGGGCTTTTTCGGGGTCCAGGCCGGCCGCCTTGAAAGCGTCCTTGTTGTAATAGAACACGGTGGTCGAGCTGTTGAAGGGCAGCGACATCATCTGGCCATTGGGGGCCGTGTAATAGCCGGCCACCGCTGGGATGTAGGCCTTGGGGTCGAACTTGACGCCGCCTTCCTTCATCACTTCGGCCACGGGCTTCACGGCACCCTTGGCGTACATCATGGTGGCTGTTCCCACTTCGAACACCTGCAGGATGTCGGGGGCATTGCCGGCGCGGAAGGCAGCGATGCCTGCGGCCATCGATTGGTCGTACTCGCCCTTGTAGGTGGGCACCACCTTGTATTCGCTCTGGCTCTCGTTGAACTGCTTGGCCAGGTCATTGACCCAGTCGTTGAGGGCGCCATCCATCGAGTGCCACCACTGAATCTCGGTCTGGGCCTGGGCGGGTGCACCGATCACGGTGGCCAGCGCGGCCACGAGGGCCAGGTTGCGGAATTTCATGCAATCTCCTGCGGGGGGGTACGAAAAGCGCGGATGCTAGTCGCAAGGTGTGACAAAAGGAAGTCGGTTTTGTCATACGTGTTGCAATCACTCCATCCGGAGATTCCCTGGGCCCCTGCCGCAGATAACCCTGAAACTCGTCAAGGATTGGGTGGATGCGTTAAATTGTGCATTGCAACAGTTTCGATTCAGGCCCTGCCTGACCCTGATGCCCGCCATGACCTCACTGCTCACGCTCTTGTCCGATCTGCCTCAACAGCCCGCCCGGGTGCTGGCGTCGGTGCGTGCGTCCTCCTGGCGATCCCGGCGCTGGCTTTGACGCCCTGGCCGGGTTGGCGGCGGGCTTTCCTGCCTTCCATCCGAGCCCTTCTTCCCGGTACCGTAAAATCCGGGCCCCAAGGTCCATGGGCATGTCCATGCCCACCCCCCAGGTTTACTCCATGAATGCACCCACCGCGTTGGCCGCCATCTTGTCGCAGGCCGCAGAGCCTGCCCGACTTCGCGAAATTCCGTACAACTACACCTCGTTTTCCGACCGGGAAATCGTCATCCGCCTGCTGGGCTCGCGGGCCTGGGAGCTGCTGAGCCAGTTGCGCGGTGAGCGCCAGACCGGCCGTTCTGCCCGCATGTTGTACGAAGTGCTGGGCGACATCTGGGTGGTGCAGCGCAACCCCTACCTGCAGGATGACCTGCTGGACAACCCCAAGCGCCGTGGCCTGCTGGTGGAGGCCTTGCGCCACCGCCTGGGCGAGATCGAGCGCAGGCGCACCCCGGGTGATGACGCTGCCCGCGATGCGTTGGTGGGCGAGGTGCTGGGCATGGCTGAACAGGCCGTCAAGACCTTCGATGCGGCATTTCAAGAGGCCGCCACCCTGCGCGCCCAGGTCAGCAAGCGCCTGCGCAAGGTCACGGCCAAAGACAACATCAAGTTCGACGGCCTGTCGCGTGTGGCCCACGTCACCGACGCTACCGACTGGCGGGTGGAATATCCCTTCGTGGTGCTGACCCCGGATTCCGAGGCCGAGATGGCAGCCCTGGTGCGTGCCTGCATCGAGCTGGGGCTGACCATCATCCCGCGTGGCGGTGGCACCGGTTACACCGGTGGCGCCATCCCGCTGACCTGGAAGAGCGTGGTCATCAACACCGAAAAGCTCGAAGCCATGACCGAGGTCGAGAAGGTGCAGCTGCCCGGCATTGCCGAGTCGGTGGCCACCATCTGGACCGAAGCCGGTGTGGTCACGCAACGCGTGGCCGACGCCGCCGAGCGAGGTGGTTTTGTCTTTGCGGTCGACCCGACCTCGGCTGAAGCCTCGTGCATCGGCGGCAACATCGCCATGAATGCAGGCGGCAAGAAGGCCGTGCTGTGGGGCACCGCCCTGGACAACCTGGCCAGCTGGCGCATGGTCACCCCCGATGCCCAGTGGCTGGAGGTGACGCGACTGGACCACAACCTGGGCAAGATCCACGACGCCGAGGTGGCGACCTTCGAGCTGAAGTATTTCGAAGCCGACGGCAAGACCCCGGTGCGCACCGAGCGCCTGGTGATCCCGGGCAAGACCTTCCGCAAGGAGGGCCTGGGCAAGGACGTGACCGACAAGTTCCTGGCCGGCCTGCCGGGCATCCAGAAAGAAGGCTGTGACGGCCTGATCACCAGCGCGCGCTGGGTGGTGCACCGCATGCCTGAACACACCCGCACGGTGTGCCTTGAGTTTTTCGGCAATGCCAAGGATGCGGTGCCCAGCATCGTCGAGATCAAGGACTTCATGTTCGCCGAGCAAAAGCGCAGCGGCGTGTTGCTGGCCGGTCTGGAGCACCTGGATGACCGTTACCTGAAGGCGGTGGGGTATGCCACCAAGAGCAAGAAGGGCAACGGCGGCCTGCCCAAGATGGTGCTGATCGGCGACATCGCGGGCGACAACGCCGACGACGTGGCCCGCATCACCTCCGAAGTGGTGCGCATCGCCAACTCGCGCCATGGCGAGGGCTTCATCGCCATCAGCGCCGAGGCGCGCAAGAAGTTCTGGGCTGACCGCAAGAAGACGGCCGCCATCAGCCGTCACACCAACGCCTTCAAGATCAATGAAGACGTGGTGATCCCGCTGCCGCGCATGGCCGAATACACCGACGGCATTGAGCGCATCAACATCGAACTGTCGCTGCGCAACAAGCTCAAGCTGTGCCACGAGTTGGAGGCCTTCTTCAAGCAAGGCAAGCTGCCCCTGGGCAAGGCCGACGACGCCAGCGAGATGCCCTCGCCCGAACTGCTCGAACAGCGCGTGGCCCAGGCCATCGCGGTGCTGCAGGAAACCCGTGACCTGTGGGCGGGCTGGCTCAATGACGTCGACACCCTGTTCCCGCAATTGCAGGATCACAGCCTGCGTGCCAGCTGGAAGGCGCAGATCCGCAGCCCGCTGCAGGGCATCTTCACTGGCGCGGCGTTCAAGCCCATCCTGGACGAAGTCAACACCCTCCACCAGAGCGTGCTCAAGGGCCGTGTCTGGGTGGCGCTGCACATGCACGCCGGTGATGGCAACGTGCACACCAACATCCCGGTCAACAGTGACAACTACGAGATGCTGCAGACCGCCCACGAGGCCGTGGCCCGCATCATGGTGCTGGCCCGCAGCCTCGATGGGGTGATCTCGGGTGAGCACGGCATCGGCATCACCAAGCTCGAATTCCTCAGCGATGCCGAGCTGCGTCCGTTCACCGAGTACAAGCAGAAGGTCGACCCCGAAGGCCGGTTCAACAAGGGCAAGCTTCTGCGTGCCCCGGCCGGCACGCTCGAAACACTGCACGCCGACCTGACCAATGCCTACACGCCGAGCTTCGGCCTGATGGGCCATGAGTCGCTGATCATGCAGCAAAGCGACATCGGCGCCATCGCCGATTCGGTCAAGGACTGCCTGCGTTGCGGCAAGTGCAAGCCGGTGTGCGCCACCCACGTGCCGCGTGCCAACCTGCTGTACAGCCCACGCAACAAGATCCTGGCCACTTCGCTGCTGGTCGAGGCCTTCCTGTACGAGGAACAGACCCGCCGGGGGGTGTCGATCAAGCACTGGCAGGAGTTCGAAGATGTGGCCGACCACTGCACGGTGTGCCACAAGTGCCTCAGCCCGTGCCCGGTGAAGATCGACTTTGGCGACGTCACCATGAACATGCGCAACCTGCTGCGCAAGATGGGGCAGAAGAGCTTCCGCCCGGGCAATGCCGCGGCCATGTTCATGCTCAACGCCACCAATCCCGAGACCATCAAGCTGGCCCGTTCGGCCATGGTGGGCGTGGGCATGAAGGCGCAGCGGCTGGCCAACGATCTGTTGAAGGGCGTGGCCCGCAAGCAGACCGGTGCGCCTCCGGCCACGGTGGGGGCGGCTCCGATCAAGGAGCAGATCATCCACTTCATCAACAAGAAGATGCCGGGCAACCTGCCCAAGAAGACGGCGCGCGCCCTGCTCGACATCGAGGACAAGGACTACGTGCCCATCATCCGCAATCCGCAGGCCACCACCGCGGACAGCGAGGCCGTGTTCTATTTCCCGGGCTGTGGATCGGAGCGCTTGTTCAGCCAGGTGGGTCTGGCCACCCAGGCCATGCTGTGGCACGCCGGGGTGCAGACCGTGCTGCCGCCGGGCTACCTGTGCTGTGGCTACCCGCAGCGCGGCAGCGGCCAGTTCGACAAGGCGGAAAAGATCATCACCGACAACCGGGTGCTGTTCCACCGCATGGCCAACACGCTCAACTACCTCGACATCAAGACCGTGGTGGTGAGCTGCGGCACCTGCTACGACCAGTTGCAGGGCTATGAGTTCGAGAAGATCTTCCCGGGCTGCCGCATCATCGACATCCACGAGTACCTGCTCGAAAAGGGCATCACGCTCGACACCTCGGGCGGCGGTGTGGGCTATCTGTACCACGACCCCTGCCACACCCCCATGAAGCTGCAGGACCCGATGAAGACCGTCAAGGCCCTGATCGGTGACAAGGTGCTCAAGAGCGAGCGTTGCTGCGGCGAGTCGGGCACCCTGGGCGTGACCCGCCCCGACATCTCCACCCAGGTGCGCTTCCGCAAGGAAGAGGAAATCCGAAAGGGTGAGGCCGCCTTGCGTGCCTCGGGCGCCGTCGGGCCGAAAGACAATGTCAAGATCCTCACCAGCTGCCCGAGCTGCCTGCAAGGCCTGACCCGCTACGGCGATGACCTGAACACCGGCCTGCTGGAGGCCGACTACATCGTGATCGAGATGGCTCAGCAGATCCTGGGCGCCGACTGGCTGCCGCAGTACGTGTCCGCTGCCAATGCCGGCGGCATCGAGCGCGTGCTGGTCTGATTTCGTCGTCAACTTTGTTGTGGAGCATGTCATGTCGATTGTTCGTCGAGCCCTGATGGTCAACACCCTGCGCGGCCTGGTGGCCGCCGCAGCCCTCACGGCCGCCGGCCTGGTCGGGGCGCAGACTGCCAAACCCATCCGTCTGTTGGTGGGTTTTCCGGCCGGCGGGGGTACTGATGTGATCGCCCGTACCCTGGCCGACAGGCTCAAGGACGAGCTCGGTGTACCGGTGGTGGTGGACAACCGCCCCGGTGCGGGGGGGCAGGTGGCGGCACAGGCCCTCAAGGCCTCGGCCCCGGACGGCAGCACCTATTTCCTGAGCCATGACCACACCATCTCCATCCTGCCGCTGGTGGTGAAGAACCCCGGCTTCGACCCGGCGCACGATTTCGTGGCTGTGGGCGGCTTGGCCACTTTTGTGAATGCCTTTGCGGTGTCGAGCGGCACGCCAGCCAAGTCGTTCAAGGACTACGTGGCGGCGGTGCATGCGGCGGGCGGCAAGGGCAACGTCGGGGTGCCGGCACCGGCCTCGGTGCCGGAATTCCTGGTCAAGGTGATTGGCGAGAAGAACAAGCTGGACCTGGTCTCGGTGCCCTACCGTGGCAGTGCGCCCATGTTGGCCGACATGCTGGGCAATCAGATCGGTGCAGGTGTGGCCTCAGTGCCAGATTTCATCGAGAACCACCGTGCCGGCAAGCTGCGCGTGGTGGCCGTGCTGGGTGACAAGCGTCAGGCGGCCCTGCCGGATGTGCCCAGCTTTGCTGAGCTGGGCTTGGCCGGCTTTGAGGATGTGCCCTACTACGGCATCTTCGCTGTCGCTGGCACGCCCAAGGCCTCGCTGGACCAGTTTTCTGCCGCACTCGCCAAGGTGCTGGCCCAGGCGGATGTGCATGAGCGCCTGACGGCCATGGGCCTGAGCGTGGGCTACTCGACCGGGGCTCAACTGGCTGTCCGCGAGCGCAGTTATGCCCAGACCTGGGCGCGCATCATCAAATCCAGCGGGTTCCAGCCTCAGTGAGTGGGTTGACTTGAGGGGCCGCCTTGACGCGGGTCAGGTTCGAGGAGGCCTGGTCTGGCCGATTTGCCCCTTCTTGTCGCAGGCTTCCTGCGGGTGGTGGGACAATGCGGGCTGTGCCGCCCCAGGCGGTTTCACCCTCAAGCAAGGCAGGTAGGTATTCATGGCAGGACTCACGGCTGGCGCCCCAACCCCCACGGCGCTCACGGTGCACGGGCAGTCGCGCGTGCTGGAGGTGGCATTTTCGGACGGTGCCGTGTTTCGCCTGCCTTTTGAATTGATGCGCGTCTATTCGCCCTCGGCCGAAGTGCAGGGCCATGGGCCCGGGCAGGAAACCCTGCAGACCGGCAAACGCGATGTGGGCCTGCTGGGCCTGGAGCCGGTGGGCAACTACGCCGTCAAGCCCTTGTTCACCGATGGTCACGAGAGCGGCATCTTCACTTGGGATTACCTGTATTCGCTGGGCAACCGCCAGGCTGAACTCTGGGCCGAGTACGAGGCCCGCCTGCAAGCCGCTGGCCGCGGCCGCGATGACCCGATGCCCGTCAAGGGCGGTCATGGCTGTTCCAGTCACTGAACCCCTCCGCCCGGACCGGGCCACCCCTGCCGCAAGCGGGGTTGTCGCCGAGGCCCGAGGCACTAACGTATAGCATTCAGCCATGAGCACGACACATTTCGGTTTTCAGTCGGTGGACGAGCAGGAGAAGGCTCGCAAGGTCCGTGGGGTCTTCGACTCGGTCGCGTCACGCTACGACATCATGAACGACCTGATGTCCCTGGGCCTGCACCGGGCCTGGAAGGCCTACACCGTCATGGTGGCCAACCTGCACGAAGGCGATCAGGTGCTCGACATCGCAGGGGGCACCGGTGATCTGGCCATGGCCTTCTCCAAGAAGGTCGGCCGCAGCGGCCGCGTGGTGCACACCGACATCAACGAGGCCATGCTGCGCACCGGCCGCAATCGTCTGCTGGACGCGGGCGTGGTGCTGCCCACCCTGGTATGCGACGCCGAGAAGCTGCCTTTTCCCGACAACCATTTCGATGTGGTCAGCGTGGCCTTCGGTTTGCGCAACATGACCCACAAGGACCAGGCCCTGGCCGAGATGAACCGCGTGCTCAAGCCGCGGGGCAAGTTGCTGGTGCTGGAGTTCTCCAAGGTGGCGGCGCCGTTGGCCAAGCCCTACGACTGGTATTCCTTCAAGATCCTGCCCCGCCTGGGGCAGATGGTGGCCGGCGATGCCGACAGCTACCGCTACCTGGCCGAATCGATCCGCATGCACCCTGGGCAGGAAGAGCTCAAGGCCCTCATGAAGCAGGTTGGCTTTGGTCATGTGGACTACCACAACCTCACCGGCGGGGTGGTGGCCCTGCACGTCGGCATCAAGTGCTGAGGGCGCGCGCCCGAACCGAATGAACGGGGCTTGCCCCACTGTACGAGAAGATGGAGATGACATGAAGAAGCTTTGGTCTGTGGTGCTGGCGCTGGCGCTGGTGATGGCTGGCCAGGAGGCCGAGGCGGCACGCAGGCTGGGGGGCGGCCAATCGATCGGGCGTCAATCCTCGAACGTGACCCAGCGCGCGGCAGCATCGCCTGCACCGGCAACCCCCGCTTCGCCTTCCGTGGCACCCGCCGGCGCCCCTTCTTCGGTTGCGAAACCAGCACAGGCGGCCGCCCCGGCTGCGGCGCAGGCGCCGCGTCGCCCGTGGGGGGCCATGCTCGGTGGTCTGGCGGCCGGCCTGGGTTTGGCCTGGCTCGCGCACTCGCTTGGTTTTGGTGAAGCCTTTGGTCAGATCCTCATGGTGGCCCTGCTGGCCATGGTGGCCATGGGCGTGATCGGCTGGATCATGCGCAGCCGCCGTGGCGCGGCATCAGCCTCCGGCCCTTACGCCTTCCAGGGGGCGGGCTCACCCGCGGCGGCGCCTGCCCTGCGTCAGTACAGCCCCGATCACGTCGGCAACGACGCCTCTGCCCGGCCCTGGGAGCGTCAGAGCCAGTTCGGCGCTGAGGCTGCGGGCCGCCAATCCGGCGGCGCCTTGATCGGCACTTCGCTGGGGGGCAATCAAAGCTGGGGCATTCCGACCGGTTTTGATACCGAAGGGTTCTTGGGCGCCGCCAAACGCAACTTTGTGTCACTGCAGGCCGCCTGGGATCGTTCCGACATCCCGACCCTGCGCGCCATGATGACCGATGGCATGCTCGACGAGATCCGTGTGCAGCTCAACGAGCGTGAGGCCCATCGCCCGGGGCAGCAGAACAAGACCGACGTGGTCATGATCGAGGCGCAATTGCTGGGCATCGAGGATCTGGGCGAGGGCTACATGGCCAGCGTCGAGTTCTCCGGCATGATCCGCGAGGAACCCGCGGCCGGCCCGAATCCTTTCCGCGAAGTCTGGAACATGACCAAGCCCAAGGATGGCAGTGCAGGCTGGCTGGTGGCTGGCGTGCAGGCTCTGCAGTGAGCCTGAGCCCGCTTTGAGGCTGCCGCCTGCCCAGGCCCGTGCAGGGTCATCGGGCTGGCGACCTACTTTCGGGGAATAATCGCCGGCTATGGCCCAAGCAACCCCTTTCTCCCTGATCGATCAACTGTTTGACCGCGTCACCAGCACATTTCAGCCCCCTGCCTGGCTGGTGAGCGAGTTGCAGCACCGTGGTGTGCTGCTCATCAACCACGTGCTGATGCAAGAACCCGAGGCCATGGCCCGGCTGGCTCGCCAGAAGGGCCGCGTGGCCAGCGTGCAGTGGCGGCTGTTCGACATCAAGCTGCTCATCACCCCGGCGGGGCTGATCGACCTGGCCGAGCCGGGGGCAGCCTCTGATCTGCATCTGGCCGTCACCGAGAGTTCGCCTGCGTCCCTGGTGCAGGCGGTTGTGGCGGGTGAAAAGCCGCCGGTGCGCATCGAAGGCGATGTGCAATTTGCGGCTGAAATCAACTGGATCGTCGATCACGTGCGCTGGGATCTGGAAGAAGACCTGGCCCGTGTGGTGGGCGATGGTCCGGCCCACGCAGCCGTGCAGGCTGTGAAAAACCTGGCCCGCGGCCTCAAGGACTTCGTCACCCGCTTCCCCGCCACCTCCATCGTGCGTGACAAGGACGGGCTATGAGCCGTCTGTTGCGGGGGGGCTACATCCTCTGGGTGGTGCTGCGCTATGGCCTCGATGAGATGGCGCTGACCCATTTCGGGCGGCCCTGGATGATTCGGCTGGCACGCATCATCACCGTTGGCCGCTCGCTCGACGCACCGCGTGGCCAACGCCTGCGCGAGGCGTTGGAGCAACTGGGTCCGATCTTCGTGAAGTTCGGCCAGGTGCTTTCCACCCGGCGCGACCTCTTGCCACCCGACATTGCCGAAGAACTGGCCCATCTGCAGGACCGGGTGCCTCCGTTCAGCTCCGACGTTGCTGTTGCCACCATCGAGCGCGCCTTCCGTCGCCCGGTGGATCAGGTGTTTCAGTCTTTTGACCGTGAGCCCGTGGCCAGTGCCTCGATCGCCCAGGTGCATTTCGGTCTGGTCCGGACGGCCAACGGTCAAGAGCGCGAGGTGGCGATCAAGGTGTTGCGTCCGGGCATGCTGCCTGTGATCGACAAGGATTTGGCGCTGATGCGCATGATGGCCGGTTGGGTCGAAGGCCTCAGCTCGGACGGCAAGCGCCTCAAGCCGCGCGAAGTGGTGGCCGAGTTCGACAAGTACCTGCACGATGAGCTGGATCTGGTGCGCGAGGCCTCCAATGCCGCCCAATTGCGGCGCAACATGACCGGGCTGGATCTGGTGCTGATCCCCGAAGTGTTCTGGGATTTCTGTCACCCCGAGGTGATGGTCATGGAGCGCATGAAGGGTGTGCCCATCAGCCAGCTTGAACGCCTGCGCGAGGCTGGGGTCAACATTCCCCAACTGGCGCGCGATGGCGTCACCATCTTCTTTACCCAGGTGTTCCGTGATGGCTTCTTCCATGCCGACATGCACCCGGGCAACATCCAGGTCAGCCTGGCGCCTGGCACGTTCGGGCGCTACATTTCGCTGGACTTCGGCATCGTCGGCACTCTGACCGAGTACGACAAGGAGTACCTGGCGCAGAACTTCACGGCGTTTTTCCGGCGCGACTACAAGCGGGTGGCCGAGTTGCACATCGAAAGCGGCTGGGTGCCTCCGGAAACCCGGGTGGATGAATTGGAGGCCGCCATCCGCAGTGTGTGCGAGCCCTACTTCGACCGGCCGCTCAAGGAAATTTCGCTGGGCATGGTGCTGATGCGCCTGTTCCAGACCTCACGTCGATTCCAGGTCGAGATCCAGCCCCAGTTGGTGCTGTTGCAGAAGACCCTGCTCAACATCGAGGGCCTGGGGCGACAACTGGACCCCGAACTGGACCTCTGGAGCACTGCCAAGCCCTTCCTGGAGAAGTGGATGCTCGATCAGGTGGGCCCGCAGCGCCTGTTCAAGCAGTTGCGCGACGAGTTTCCGCGCTACGCCAAGCTGTTGCCTGAGCTGCCACGCTTGCTGGCCGGCTACCTGGAGCAAGGGCCGGCCGGTCACAAAAAGGAACTGGCGCTGTTGCTGGCCGAGCAGCGGCGCACCAACCGCCTGCTGCAGTCCATTGTTTACGGTGGCATGGGATTTGTATTGGGCCTGCTGGTGTTGCAACTGGTGATCAGGATCCGCCTGTTCTGACGCCAGGCCCGATTTCGGGATAATCCGCCGTCTTCCTGGAGGTTTCCGTGCTGCTGACCCTGGTCATCATCTACTTGCTCGTCACGATTGCCATCGGCCTGTGGGCGGCCAAACGGGTGAAAAACACCGCCGATTTCGCGATCGCGGGGCGCCACCTGCCCCTGTTCATGATCGTCACCACCACGTTTGCGACCTGGTTCGGGTCCGAGACGGTGATGGGCATTCCGGCCACCTTCATCAAGGAGGGCTTGCATGGCGTGGTCGAAGACCCGTTTGGCGCCGGGTTCTGCCTGATCCTGGTGGGGTTGTTCTTCTCGGCGCGGCTGTACAAGATGTCGCTGCTCACCATCAGCGACTATTACCGCGAACGGTATGGCCGGGTGGTCGAGATCCTTTGCTCGCTGATCATCCTTCTCAGCTACCTGGGCTGGGTGGCGGCCCAGGTCACGGCCCTGGGGCTGGTCTTCAATGTGTTGTCCGAAGGCGCCATCTCGCAACCGGTCGGCATGTTGATCGGCACGGCCTCCATCCTGGCCTATACCCTGTTCGGTGGCATGTGGTCGGTGGCGGTGACGGATTTCATCCAGATGATCATCCTGGTCTGCGGGTTGCTGATCCTCGCCGTGTTTGCCGGACAGCAGGCGGGTGGGGTGGACAAGGTGCTGGCCTACGCCCAGGAAAAGGACCTGTTCGCCTTCTGGCCGCCCATGCAGTTCAAGGACATCCTGTTTTTCATCGGTGCCGGCATGACCATGATGCTGGGCTCGATCCCGCAGCAGGACGTGTTCCAGCGGGTGATGTCGGCCAAGGACGAGCGGGCTGCCACCCGGGGCCCGGTGATCGGTGGCATCTGCTACATCTTGTTTGCCTTCGTGCCCATGTTCCTGGTCACCAGTGCCTTGATCATCATGCCCGAGACCACGGGGCAACTGTTGTCCACCGGCCGCAAGGTGGACAGCCAGATGATTTTGCCCACCCTGGTGCGCACGCACATGCCTTTTGTGATGCAGGTGCTGTTTTTTGGTGCCTTGCTGTCGGCGATCAAAAGCACTGCCTCGGCCACCTTGCTGGCGCCCTCGGTCACTTTTGTGGAAAACATCTGGCGTCAGTTCTTTCCGCGCCAGAGTGACCGGCAGGAGCTGCGCACCATGCGCATCACCGTGCTGATCTTCAGCGTCTTTGTGTGCACCTATGCCATTCTGTCCAAGGACAAGCCCATCTATGAGATGGTGTCGGGCGCCTACCAGGTCACCTTGGTGGGGGCCATCGTGCCCTTGACGGCCGGGCTGTACTGGAAACGGGCCACCACCCAGGGGGCACTGTTCTCGATCGTGCTCGGCATTTTGTGCTGGCTGCTGTTCATCATGACCCCGGCCGGGGAAGAGGTGCCGGCCCAGTTGGCCGGCTTTGTGGCCGCGCTGGTGGGCATGCTGATTGGTTCGCTGGGGCCGCAGGCCATCCGCAACAGCCATGCTGCGCACCACGCCTTGCCGGGCCTTTGAGACCTGGGAACCCATGCACATTGACCGGGCGCCTCTTGCAGAATGACCGCCCGCCTATAATTGAGGGTTTTGCAACCCCCTTCCAAGCTCAGAAAGCCATGCCAATCTACGCCTACAAATGCGAGTCCTGCGGGCACAGCAAAGACGTCTTGCAAAAAATCTCCGACGCTCCGCTGACGGAATGCCCCGCCTGCCATGCTTCGGCCTTCCGCAAACAGATCACGGCGGCCGGTTTCCAGCTCAAGGGCTCGGGCTGGTATGTGACTGATTTCAGGGGTGGCAACAGCGGCGGAAACGGTGCCAGCGCAGGCACCAGTGCCCCAGCAGCAGCCCCGGCCTCGGGCGCTGAAGCGGGTACTTCCAGCGCGCCGGCCGAGTCGTCGTCTGCCAGCGCGGCCAAGTCTGACGCTGCCCCCACCGCCTCGGGTGGTTCGTGCGGCGGCGGTTGCGCCTGTCACTGATGGCCTCCCCCATGGCTGCCATGCGCAAATGGTTGTTCGCGGGTCTGTTGGTCATCGTGCCGGTGGCCATCACCATCTGGGTGCTCGACTGGATCATCGGCACCCTGGATCAGACCCTGCTCATCCTGCCCCAGAAATGGCGGCCAGATGAGTTGCTGGGCTTCCACATCCCGGGCTTCGGGGTGGTGCTCACGCTGCTCATCCTGTTGGTGGTGGGCGCCGTTGCCAGCAACTTTCTGGGCCGCAAGCTCGTCAAGCTGGGCGACGCCATCGTGCACCGCATCCCGGTGGTACGTTCGATCTATTCCAGCGTCAAGCAGGTCTCGGACACGCTGTTTTCGGAAAGCGGCAATGCATTCCGCAAGGCCGTTCTGATCCAGTGGCCGCGTGACGGCGTCTGGACCGTGGCGTTCGTCACGGGCACCCCGGGTGGTGATGTGCTCACCTACCTCAAGGACGACTTCCTCAGCGTCTACGTGCCCACCACGCCGAACCCCACGGGGGGGTATTTCGTCATGTTGCGGCGCAGTGACTGCATCGAACTCGACATGAGCGTGGACGAGGCGCTCAAGTACATCGTTTCCATGGGCGTGGTCGCTCCTGCGGGCCCGGCCATCCTCTCTCAATCTTCTCAGTAATGCGCCTGCTGGCGCTGGATGTTTCTTATGGCTATGCGTTCACACTATTGCGGTCTCGTGACCGAAGCCCTGCTGGGCCAAACCGTTACCTTGTCGGGCTGGGTCAATCGTCGTCGTGACCACGGTGGTGTGATCTTCATCGACCTGCGCGACCGCGAAGGGTATGTGCAAGTGGTCTGCGACCCGGACCGTGCCGAGATGTTCAAGGTTGCCGAAGAAGTGCGCAATGAGTTCTGCGTGCAGGTCAAGGGTGTGGTGCGTGCCCGCCCGGATGGCACGACCAACGACAAGCTCAAGAGCGGCCAGATCGAAGTGCTGTGCCATGAGCTCAAGGTGCTCAACCCCTCGGTCACGCCTCCCTTCCAGATCGATGAGGACAACCTCAGCGAGACCACCCGCCTGACCCATCGCGTGCTGGACCTGCGCCGCCCGTACATGCAGAACAACCTGATGCTGCGCTACCGCGTGGCCATGGAAGTGCGCAAGTTCCTGGATGCCAATGGCTTCATCGACATCGAAACGCCGATGCTGACCAAGTCCACGCCCGAAGGCGCGCGTGACTATCTGGTGCCCAGCCGTGTGCATGACGGCCAGTTCTTTGCGCTGCCCCAGTCGCCCCAGCTGTTCAAGCAGCTGCTGATGGTGGCGGGCTTTGACCGCTACTACCAGATCACCAAGTGCTTCCGTGACGAAGACCTGCGCGCTGACCGCCAGCCCGAATTCACGCAGATCGATATCGAAACATCGTTCATGGAAGAGCAGGACATCCGTGACATGTTCCAGGGCATGATCAAGACCGTGTTCCAGAACACCCTGGGTGTGGACCTGGGCGAGTTCCCGGTCATGACCTACCAGGATGCGGCCTTCCGTTTCGGCTCTGACAAGCCCGATCTGCGCGTCAAGCTCGAATTCACCGAGCTGACCGACGTGATGGCCGATGTCGATTTCAAGGTGTTCTCCACCCCCGCCACCACCAAGGGTGGCCGTGTGGTGGCCCTGCGTGTGCCGGGCGGTGCCAAGGAAGGTACCGGCCTGTCGCGCGGTGAGATTGACAGCTACACCGAGTTCGTCAAGATCTATGGTGCCAAGGGCCTGGCCTGGATCAAGGTCAACGACCTGAGCAAGGGCCGTGACGGCCTGCAAAGCCCCATCGTCAAGAACCTGCACGACAAGGCCATCACCGAGATCCTGGCACGCACCGGCGCTCAGGACGGTGACCTGCTGTTCTTCGGGGCCGACAAGGAAAAGATCGTCAACGACTCCATCGGTGCCCTGCGCATCAAGATCGGTCACAGCGAGTTTGGCAAGAAGAATGGCCTGTTCGAGAGCCGCTGGGCCCCGCTGTGGGTGGTCGACTTCCCGATGTTCGAGTTCGACGAAGACGGTCAGCGCTGGAATGCGGTGCACCACCCCTTCACCGCTCCCAAGGACGGTCATGAGGACTGGATGGTCACGGCGCCCGAGAAGTGCATCTCCAAGGGCTACGACATGGTGCTCAATGGCTGGGAAATGGGTGGCGGCTCGGTCCGTATCCACCGCGCCGATGTGCAGCAGAAGGTGTTCGATGCCCTGAAGATCAGCCCTGAGGAAGCTCAGCAGAAGTTCGGCTTCCTGCTCGACGCGCTGCAATACGGTGCGCCCCCGCACGGTGGCCTGGCCTTCGGCCTGGACCGCATCGTGACGCTGATGACGGGGGCCGAGTCGATCCGCGACGTGATTGCCTTCCCCAAGACCCAGCGTGCCCAGTGCCTGCTGACCCAGGCCCCGAGCCCGGTGGACGAAAAGCAGTTGCGCGAACTGCACATCCGCCTGCGCAACACCACGCCCGCCGCCTGAGTCCGGCAGATCACCTGAGCGGCCCCGAGCGGCCTGCCAGGACCACAGCGGCCACGGCGCAAGCCCTGGCCGCTTTTTTCTTGCCTCGGAGATCGCCATGCCTGAGCCGCGCGCCTACAAGATTCCCGAATCGGTGCTGGTCCTGATCCATACGCCCGACCGGCAGGTGTTGCTGATCCGGCGCACCGATGCCGGCGAGCACTGGCAATCCGTCACCGGCAGCAAGGACCACACGGGCGAAAGCTGGGTCGACACTGCCGTGCGCGAGGTGATGGAGGAAACCGGGATTGATGCGCTGGCCCCAGGGCATCGGTTATGGGACTGGGGCCTGGAGAATGTCTACGACATCTGGCCTGAATGGCAGCACCGCTATGCCCCTGGGGTGCTGCGCAATCGCGAACGCGTGATGGGGCTTACCGTGCCAACCCCCTTGTCGGTGCGCCTGAGTCCTCGTGAGCACACGGCCAGCCAGTGGCTGCCCTGGTTGGAGGCGGCGGATCAGTGTTTCTCCCCGTCGAATGCCGAGGCCTGTCTGATGTTGCCCCGGTTCCTGGTGTGACTTCAGCCCGGGCCTCAGCGCCCTGGGCGCAGACGCAGCGCGTCCAAGCCCTGCGCCAGGGGCTCTGATTTCGATTCGGCTTGAGGCTTGGGTGGCGCCTCTGCTGGCGCTTGGGCGGCTTGCAGGCTCTCGGCCGCCTGGGCTTTGGCTTCAGCACGTTTGCGCAGGCGCAGTGTCACTCCGCCGGGTTGGCGTTCGCTGTCCTGACCCAGCACGGCCCGAGCCGGGGTGGTGCCGCAGCGGCTTCGCAAGGTGTCGATCTGTTGTTGCAGCGGCTCGGCCTGGGCAATGCGGGCCTGGTGGCGCAACAGCACCTGCTGCGACATGTCGAGCAGCTTGACGTTCAGGGTGGCTTCGCTGTGTTCCAGCAGGCTGCGCACTGCACCGGCCGGATCGCCCGACAGGCTCAGGCCCATGGCACGTTCGGCGGTGCCGTTGATTTCTTGCAGGCACGCGCGGATGGTGTCCGCATAGGGTGTGTGCAGGTGGCAGGCGTTGGCCATCAATTCGCTCAGGCCCCGGGTGTTGGCGTAGCGCATGCCCAGTTGCTTGATCCAGCCACTGCCCTCGGACAGGTCGATCGATGTGTTGGCCAGGACCGACAGCAGGCCTGCCAGGTTGCAGGACGCTTCGAAGTCAAAGTCGACGGCGCTCAATTGCGCAGCCATGTTGCGCACCATCTCGACTGCGCGCGCAAACTGCCTTTGCAGGATCTGCTGCAGCGCACCCGTCACTTCGACGAAGCGGCGTACGCGGGGGCTGTCAGGGTGCCGCTCCAGGATGCGGGCGCAGTCGGCCATGCAGCGTTCCATGCCCTTGCGGTCGTTGTCCGCAAAATACGCAAAGGCCAGCAACACGATCGATTGAAAGTCAAACAGCTTCGAATCAATGCCCAGGATGGTGGCCCGGGCCAGGGCCTTGGTGGCGGTGACACGGTCGCCCATGTAGAACGCCATCATGCCGAACTTCTGCTGCCGCCCGACCGAGTCAGGTGTCAGCGTGCTGGCGGTTCGGTAGGTCTCCAGGGCCTCGGCAAAATTGCCCACCTCGACCTGGGCGCGTCCGAGCACGTCGTAGGCATCGGTGTAGCTCGCGTCTTCACCGATCAGGCCCATCAAGGTGGTGATGGCCCGGGTGGCCTGGCCTGACTCGACCTGGGCTCGGGCCACGCCCAGCTTGGCCCAGGGCAGGGCGCGGGCGGCAATCACCGCCTCGAACAGGGTGCGGGCCTCGTCGTGGCGCCCCAGGCGCAGCAGCAATTCGGTACCGATGCGGGCCGCGTACAGCCAGTAGGGCTGCTGGGTCTCGAAGCGCTGCACGCACAGGCTGGCGGCCAGTTCAAAGTTCTCGTCTTCAATCGCATTGAAGATCGGCATCAGGTGCACCTTGCGCAGGCGGGCCAAACTGAGCCGGTCGAACAGTGCCACGGGGGTGAAGGGCTTGAGCAGGTAGCCGTCGAGGGCGGATTCTGCGGCTTCGGCCACCGACGCGTACGAGGCCTCGGCCGTCACCATGAAGAACACCGTCGAGAACGGCAGCAGGTGGGCTCGGCGCAGGTCATCGAGCAGGGTCTGGCCCGACTCGTTGGTGTCATCAAAATACTGTTCACACAGCACAAAATCGAAGACCGTGTGTTCCAGCCGGTTGCGGGCATCCCGCACGCGGCTGCACTGCACCACCTTGCCCACCCCGTAGTCACGCAACTGGCCAGCCAGAATGCTGCGCGAGGTGGCATTGCTGTCGATGACCAGTGCCAGGCAGTCGCCGATGTCGCGTTGTGGGGCTGTTGCCATGTTGTGTTGTGCAATGGAAAGTGGCTACAAGCCAGATATTCTCCAGGCTCAGTGTAAAGCGGGCGACAGATCCGAAAATCAGAAAAATCACCTAGGGTGTGTCGGATTCCGGTCATATTCGCGGCCAGACGGATGGTCCACAATCCCCGGATGGACAAAGATGGCGTTTTCCGGGTAGCCACCTGGAACATTCACAAAGGTGTGCGAGGCGTGGGGCCGACGCGCAGGCTTGAGATTCATGACATCGGTCATGGTGTGGAGCAACTGGACGCCGATGTGGTCTGCCTGCAAGAGGTGCGCAAGGTGCATCGGCGCGAGCAGAGCCACTTTGCGCGTTGGCCTGCCATGCCGCAGGCCGATTACCTGGCCCCTGAGGGGTACGAGGCGGTGTACCGCACCAACGCGATTACCCGCCATGGTGAACATGGCAATGCCCTGCTCACCCGCTGGCCCGTGGTGAACCATCAGCATGAGGACATGTCTGACCACCGTTTCGAGCAGCGTGGCCTGCTGCATGTGGAGATCCAGGTGGCCGATCGGCTGTTGCACGTGATCGTGGTGCACCTGGGCCTGATCCCAGGCAGCCGGGTGCGCCAGGTTGACCAGCTGCGCCGCTTCATTGCCCGTGAGGTGCGGGTCAGCGAGCCCCTGATCGTGGCGGGCGACTTCAATGAGTTTGGTGGCTCGCTGAGCAGGACATTGCGCCACGATGGCCTGATCGAGTTCGAGGCCTCGCGCCACCCCACCTTTCCATCGCGCCTGCCCCTGGCCCAACTGGACCACATCTACGCCCGAGGCCTGGCCCCGATCAGCGCCCAGGTGCCACACGGGCGGGCCTGGGCACGCATGTCCGACCATCTGCCCCTGATCACCGAGTTCCGGTTCTAGACATGCCTCGGGCCCATGGTTTGAGTTACCGCGCCGGCCATGAGGTGCAATTGCTGCAAGGCAGCACCGAGTTTTTTCCGGCGCTGATCTCAGGCATGGACGCCTGTCGCCACAGCATCTGGCTGGAGACCTACATCTTCGATTTCACGGGCAGCGCACAAGGCGTTGCCCAGGCCCTGGAGCGGGCGGCACAGCGTGGCGTGGCGGTGCGTGTGGTGGTGGACGGTGTGGGCACCGATGCCATGCCCGCGCTGTGGCTGCAGCGCTGGCAGGCTGCGGGCGTGCAGTGGCGCGTCTTTTCCCCCCTGGGACCGGGCGGCCTGTTGATCCCCAACCGCTGGCGCCGCCTGCACCGCAAGCTGTGTGTGCTGGATGGGGAACGCCTGTTCTGTGGCGGCATCAATGTGCTGGACGACTGGTACGACCCGCACCATGGGCCGCTCAGGCAGCCGCGCTTTGACCTGGCCGTGAGCCTGTCGGGCCCGGTGGTGGCGGAGGCCGTGGACACCATGTCCCGGTTGTGGTGGCGGCTGGAGGCCGCCCGGGCAATCCGGTCGCGGCGGCTGCCGCATGCCCTGGAGGCCTGGCGTCAGGGTTTGCCGGCACCCACCCCGGGCGCGCTGCGCAGCGCGCCACAGGGCCTGCGCGCGGCCCTGGTGCTGCGTGACAACCTGCGCCATCGCGCGCGCATCGAAAAGGCGTACCTGCGCGCCATCGGGTCGGCGCGCGAAGAGGTGTTGATTGCAAATGCGTACTTTCTGCCGGGGCGAAAGTTGCGCCGTGCCCTGGTGATGGCCGCGCAGCGTGGCGTGCGGGTGCAGCTGCTGCTGCAAGGGCGCTATGAGAGTTTCATGCAACACCATGCGGCGCGCCCGGTGTACGGTCCCCTGCTGGCCGCGGGCGTGGAGATCCACGAGTACGAACCCAGCTTTCTGCATGCCAAGGTGGCGGTGGTGGATGGCAGCTGGAGCACGGTCGGCTCGTCCAATCTCGACCCCTTGAGCCTGCTGCTGGCGCGCGAAGCCAATGTGGTCATTGATGACCGCGAGTTTGCGGCCGGCTTGCGCCGGTCCTTGCAGGCCGCCATGCGGCAGGCTGGGCGCCTGGTCCAGCCTGAGTTACTGGCCCAGCGCCCCTGGCATTTGCGGGTGCTGGACAGGCTGGCCTTTGGTTTGATGCGGCTGGCCTTGTGGCTGACGGGCTACCGCTACTGAGCCCAGGCTCGTTCAACAGGGCTTCAGTGCTATTCATTGTGTAGCTTGAAACCCTTGCGCTGCAGTGGCTATCAGCCCATAAACCCCAAAATTCAATCGCTGTTACCATCCTTGGCTGTTTGGACAGAGTACAAGCCGCAATGAACCCAATCAACCCGGACGAGGGCACCCCCGTCTCGCTGAAAATCCGTGAGCGACTGGCCGCAGCGCGCAAGCGTTTCAACGCCAATGACAACATCGCCGACTTCATCCAGCCCGGTGAACTTGAGAAGTTGCTCGACGAAGTCGAGCACAAGATGCAAGGCGTGCTCGACAGCCTGGTGATTGACACCGAGCGGGATCACAACACCAACAACACCGCCCGCCGGGTGGCCAAGATGTATCTGAACGAGGTGTTCAAGGGCCGCTATGTGGCGGCGCCGCCGATCACCGAGTTCCCGAACGCAGAACACCTCAATGAGCTGATGATCGTCGGCCCGATCACCGTGCGCAGCGCCTGCAGTCACCATTTCTGCCCGGTCATGGGCCGCATCTGGATCGGGGTGATGCCCAATGAGCACACCAATGTGATCGGCCTGTCCAAGTACGCCCGTCTGGTCGACTGGGTGATGGGGCGCCCTCAGATCCAGGAAGAGGCCGTGGTTCAGCTGGCCGACCTGATCCAGGAGAAGACCCAGCCCGATGGCCTGGCCATCGTGATGGAGGCCAGTCATTTCTGCATGTCCTGGCGCGGTGTGCGCGAAATGGACAGCAAAATGATCAACTCGGTGATGCGTGGCGTGTTCCTCAAAGACTCTGCGCTGCGCCGTGAATTCCTCTCCCTGATTCCTCGCAAGGACTGACCATGCTTGTTCGTCTGCTCTATGCCAGCCGCGTGGTTGACAATTCGCCAGCCGCGATCGACGCCATCCTGGCCCAGTCGCGGCAACACAACCCGGGCTGTGGCATCACGGGGGTGCTGTGTTACGGCGGCGGTATTTTTCTGCAGGCCATCGAGGGCGGCCGCTCCGCCGTCAATGAGCTGTATGGCCACATCTTGCGCGACACCCGTCACAGTCAGGTCGAGTTGCTGGTGTACGAAGAAATCTCTGAACGCCATTTTGGCGGCTGGACCATGGGCCTGGTGAACCTGTCCAAGCTCAATACCTCCATCCTGCTCAAATACTCTGAGCGCCCCGAACTGGACCCATATGCCGTGTCCGGCCGCGTTTCCCTGGCCCTGCTCGAAGAGTTGATGGCCACCGCCTCCATCATCGGTCGGGCCTGAGCGCGGTCGGGTGTCCCCGGCGCTCCTGGAGCGCTGGGCCGGTGTCATGAGCCTTCTGTCCTTCTCGCTGGTCATGCTGGCCGGCCTCATCCATGCCTTGTGGAACATCGCAGCCAAACGGGCTGGCGGTGACTCTCGCTTTGCCTTCTTCACCTCGTTCCTGATGATGGGGGTGTGGGCGCCGGTGGGCCTGTGGATGGGATGGGGCGTGGTGGGCGCCTGGGGGCTCGCCGAGTGGAGCCTGGTCGTCATCAGCGGCCTGCTGCACGTGGTCTATTACGTCACGCTGCTGCGCGGCTACCAGCGGGCCGACCTCACGGTGGTGTACCCGCTGGCGCGCGGCTCCGGGCCCTTGCTGTCATCGGCCGTGGCTTTGGTGCTGCTGGGCGAGCATTTGACTGCCTCCAGCGGGCTGGGCCTGCTGGGTGTGGTGTTGGGGGTGTTTCTGGTGGCGGGCGGGCCTGGCCTGTGGCGGGCCGGCCGAGACGCCGAACACCAGGCGCGTGTGCGCCTGGGCCTGGTGTATGGCCTGCTCACCGGGGCCTTCATTGCCAGCTACACCGTGGTCGACGGCTATGCCGTGAAGGTGATGCTGATGTCGCCGGTGCTGATCGATTACATGGGCAATTTCGTGCGGGTGGCCGCTCTGGCTCCCCAGGTCTGGCGAGACCGGCCCGAGGCCGCCCGGCTGTGGCGCCTGCAGTGGCGGCATGCCCTGCTGGTGGCCACCATCAGCCCGGTTTCGTATGTATTGGTGTTGTATGCGATGCAGACAGCGCCCTTGTCGCATGTGGCGCCGGCGCGCGAGGTCTCGATGTTGTTTGCCGCACTGATCGGCGGGCATCTGCTGGGCGAGGGCGACCGACTGGCCCGCGTGGGGGGGGCGGTTTTGATCGCTGCCGGTGTGGTGCTGCTGGGGCTGGGCTGAACATGGCGGATCCCCTGTCCCCGATGTTGCTGCTGGGCTGCGACTTCAGCAGCCGGCCGACCCGGCGCAAGCCGGTGCTGCTGGCATTGGGGCATGAGCGTGCGGGCCGGGTGGTGCTGAGCCACCTGGAACGGCTGCAGACACTGGAGGCCTACGCCGCCTGGCTGGCCGAGCCCCGCGCGTGGGTAGGGGGCTTCGACCTGCCTTTCGGGCTGCCGCGCGAGCTGGTCAGCACCCTGGGCTGGCCCACCGACTGGGCGGCCTGCATGGCGCACTACGCCAGCCTGACGCGGGAGCAGATCCGGGCCGCGTTTGCGGCCTTTTGTGATGCCCGCCCCGTGGGCGGCAAGTTTGCCCACCGTGCCACGGATGGGCCCGCCGGGTCCAGCCCGTCGATGAAATGGGTCAACCCCCCTGTGGCCTACATGATGCATGCCGGCGTGCCCCCTTTGCTGGCTGCGGGCGTGCAATTGCCTGGCTTGTGGCAGCCCGCGGCGTGCCCTGGTGCCCCGACCCGGGTGGCTCTGGAAGCCTACCCCGGCCTGCTGGCGCGCGAGCTGCTGGGCAAACGCTCGTACAAAAGCGATGACCCTGCCAAGCAGACCCCCGAGCGCCTGATCGCGCGCAAAGACCTGATCACCGCGCTGGAGCATGGGCAAACCCGCCTGGGCCTGCGCCTTAAACTGAGCCATGCCCAGCGTGATGCCCTGGTGGACGACGCCAGTGGCGACAGCCTGGATGCCGTGCTGTGCCTGCTGCAGGCGGCCTGGGCACATCGCCAGCATGCCGCCGGTGATCCGCTGTATGGCTTGCCGCCCGGCCTGGATCCACTCGAGGGCTGGATCCTCAGCGCTGCCTGGCCCGCTTGAGGCGAACTGGCACCGAACATCGACATAGGGCCGGGGCCATCGCTACACTTGGCGTATCACCGTGCTTCACCCTGCAGGCCTCAGACCGACCTGCACTGGGAGAACAACACCATGAAATCGACCCGATACTCGTCTTATCAGCCCTTGCTGAAAGTCTTGGCGCAGGCCGCCATCGCCGACCGGCCTGAAGGCTGGTCGGAGGGCGAACTGTGCCTGAGCCAGCAGGGGCCTGCCCTGGTGTGTCGGCTGCGGCGTCCCGAAGGCGGGGCAGAGCAGCCGGCGCCCGCACGGGTGCAGGCCGCGGCACAGGCCCTCGCGCGGGCGCTGGCCCACGATGGCCTGCCTTGGGTGGGATGTCGGATCGGGTTTTTTCGCAAGCCTGTGGGTTGGGGTGTGCGGGTGCGCATCACCCCCAGCCATGGTTCTCCCGAGCTGGACCTGACGCCCGACCGGCCCCCCTCTGCACCCTCCCCCAAGCCGGCCGCGCCGGGCGCTGTGACAGCGGACCCGTCGAGGCTGCCGAGTCTGGATGACCCATTCGCCTTGCAGCCCCAGGCACGGGTCAGCCTGGGTGTGGTCCCACCTGAGCATCCTCGGGCCGACGCCATGCCGCTCTCACCTCGTCCTGCGCCACCTGATCCGGCCTTGCTGGCGGGGCGCCGGCATTGCCCGCATTGCCGCGAGAACAGCCTGCGCTTCGTGTTGCGCGACGCAGGCACCGACCACTACCAATGCGAACGCTGCGGCTACAAACTCGCCATGGTGGCGCCGGAGTTTGGGGACGTGGCCTATTCAGTCAAACCCCATGCCGACGAGCGCGATGGTCCGCACCCGGCGCAGGCTGAGTTGCAGCCCGATGGGCGCATCACCGGGCCCGATTACTCGATGCACCTGAGCAGCCCGGAGACCTTGATGTACCAAAGCGGCAACATGCGGGTGCCGGTTCGGGTGGTGCAGGATGTGGCGCGTGGTTTGCGCGTGCTGGAGGCCGAGCGGCTGTCCACGGTCGACACCCCCTTCGGGGTCCGCATGCTGACGCCCCGTGAGCACGAAGGCATTCTCCAACACCTGCGGCAGTCGGTTCACCTGCTGCCTGGGCGCTACCTGGTCGAGTGAGGGCATGGGTATCTTGCGCTCACCCCTTTCAGGTTGGGTCTTCCGGCGGGTCTGTCTGGTTGGCTGCCTGGTGGGCTGTCAGCTCGTCGGGCTGGCCCAGGCGGGGCCCGCTCCCTGGTATGTGTGGCGCAGCAAGCTGGATGGCAAAGAGGTTTGTGCCCAGGCTTCGCCAGGGGTGGGCTGGATTCAGCAAGGGGGGCCATTTCTGGACGCCGACTGCCGCAAGCTGCCACCCCGCCTGCTGCCGATGTGAATCAGCCTGGCGCAGCGCCAGTCTGGGCCACGACCTCCGCCAGACCCAGATCCTTGTAAAGCTGGGTGGCCATGGCGGCGAGGCGACACGATTCGGGTTGCTGGTTGCAAAGGGGCTGCAGCAGGTTCTGTGCACCCACCCACTGGCCCGATTGCCGCAACGCATCCAGGTGGATCTGGGCAAACAGGTCACGCTGCGCATGGCTGCCACCGATCTCGCTCAGGCGCGGCAGCGCCTGGCCCAGGCGCTGGGCGCTGTGCGTGTACTGGCCTTCGGCGTGGGCCAGCAGGGCTTCGGCGGCAGGCACCGCCACCTGCTGCCAGGCGGGGCGCAGGGGGCCGGTGGCTTGTTCCGCATGGCGGCGCAGGGCTTGCAGCCGCGCCAGGGCCTCGTCACCATGGCCTGCGCGGGCCAGCCCATAAAGGTATTGCAGATCCAGAAAAGGCAGCACATGGTCAGGCCTGCGTTGCAGCAGGTGCTGGCCCAGGTCTTGCCAGCGTGGGCCGACCGCCACGCCAGCCAGTTCCAGCCGGGCCAGCAGCGAGATGGCGTTGATCTGGTCCTGGCTGTAGTCCTTCACCACGCCCCAGACCTGCTCATCAAACAAGCGCAAGGTCTCCTCGGCGTGGCCGCGCTCCAGTTCGAACAAGGCCAGGTGCCACCAGTTGTGGGTCTGCATGAAGGAGTTCAGACCCACCCAGCTGACACTGGCCTCGCGCATGAAGCCACGCCCTTCCTCCAGTCGGCCCTCGGTCAGCATCACGTGGGCCAATGCGTGCTGTGCCCAAGGCTCTTTGGGGCTCAGGCGCAGGGCCGTGCGCGCAGCCGATTCGGCCTGGCGCAGCAGGTGGCATTGTTCCCAGGCAAAAGCCGCCATGCCGTGCAGGTAGGGCACATCGGCTGCGTGGGGCAGGGCGGCCAGTGCCAGGCGCAGCATGCCGGGCGACTGGCCCTGGTTGAACAGGTGGTACTGCCCCAGCTTGAGCGAGGCCAGATCGCGCGGGAACAGGCGCGCCTGCTCTTCGTGCAGGGCCACGGCGCGGGCCAGGTCACCGCGTACCCAGGCCGCCACCGCGGCAATGAAGCGCTGCTCGCGCTCGGTGGCGCCGGCCGCCTGCGTTTCGGCCCGTTCGATGAAAGGCCGGGCCTGGGTGGGGGCATCATCGGTCTCGGCAAACATGTGCAGGGCCGCCGCATAGGCCTGTAACAGCGGGCTGCTGTCTTCGGCCGCCACCAGCACGTTCACACACCGGGCCTCGCAGGCGATGAAGCCCTCGACAAAGTCATTCAACGGCCCCAGGCTGGCCGGGTCGTGCAGGGTGACCGGGTTGCCCAGGCTGTCGGTGGCGGGCCGCGCATCGGATGAAGCAAGGTGGGAGGTCGGCATGAGCCGATTGTGCCCGCCTCGGTGTCCGCGTGCCAGGCTCAGACTCCCGCTTGCTGATGCCGCCATTCTTGTGTGTGCCCGCCGTAGCCATAGGCCGCGGCGCGGGCATCGATCACATGGCAGTAACTGACCTCGTGCAGACGTGGCAACAGCTGGCTCATGAAGGCGTGGACCTCCTTCAGAAAGCGGGCTTTTTCCGCCTTGGTATTGGTTTCGTCGGTGACGCTGATGTCCACGTAGTAGGCGTTCTGATCCAGATCAGCCAGGTTTTGCTGACCGATGAACCAGCTGTCAGTCGCAATGAATTGCACTGTGGTGGCCATCACCGCTTTCACTTTGCCGAGGTGTCGGTGGGTCAGCTCGGTGAGCGCGTGGGTCGCCTGGCGAGCCAGCACGGGATCGGGCTGACCAGACAAGTGGATGACGATATGAGGCATGGTGATCTTCTCGACTCAAGGGTTGGACAGGGGTCTATTCTGGTTTTTTGAGAAAATTCGGAAAAGCAGGAAATAATGTTTGAATCCATTTGATAAACCGTTGGATAGAAGCGATGGCCACACCTGTATTTCCCCTGGACCAACTGCGCACTTTGGTAGCCGTGGTGGAGGCTGGCAGCGTGACTGCCGGCGCCCCGCGGGTCTTTCTGTCCCAGTCTGCGGTGAGCGAGCAGTTGCGCAAGCTGGAAGAGTTGGCGGGGCACTCCCTGTTGCTGCGCTCTAAGTCCGGGGTAGTGCTGACGCCCCAAGGGCAACGCCTGATGGGCTGGGCTCGGCAACTGCTGGCGCTCAACGATGAGGCCTACAGAGATTTGAAGGGGGTGCCTCTGGCTGGACAGTTGCGGGTGGGGGTGACGGACTATTTCCGCCCGTCTGAGTTGACCCTTCTGTTGGCGCGCATGCAGGCCCGCTACCCCCGGGTGAGCCTGCAGGTGTCTGTGCTCAAGAGCGGATTGATCGAGGCGGCTTATGCCGCCGGTGAATTGGATGTGGGGCTGACCTTGCGCGTCGCGGGTGCATCGGGTGGACGGCCGGGCCAATTGCTCAAGCGTGAGCCTTTGCGATGGCTGGCGGCGTCGGGGTGGCGGCCTCCGACAGGCGAGCCGTGGCGTTTGTTGGCACTGCCAGACACCTGCTCACTGCATCAATTCACGGTGGGCATATTGCAGCGACGGCGTGTGCCTTTTGTGCTGGTTCATCAGGCCTCGGGCGTGGCAGGTCTGCAGTCGGCGCTGGCTGCAGGCCTGGGCATCGCGTGCCTGAATGAGTCAGCCCAAGGTGTTGGCATCGCGCCAGTGCCCGAACCCCATGGCCTGCCCGTCTTACCTCAGGCCGAATTCCGGGTGTTGCCGGCCCGCGCCGGGGAAAGCGCCTTCGTGACCCAGGCGCGCTCATTGCTTGTCGCCGATCTTGCCTGAACTCAACCGGGCGTCATGCTTGCGGCGGTTCTGGCCAGGGGCGTTGCGGATCGCGGATCAGCTCGAAGGCTCGGGCCACCTGCAGCACGCCCAGGTCATTGAAACGGGCACCGGCGATCTGCAGGCCGATGGGCAGGCCGGCGCGGGTGTAGCCGCAGTTGATCGACGCAGCAGGCTGCTCCGACATGTTGAAGGGCACGGTGAAGCCAATGTGCTCCAGACCATGCAGCGGGTCGTTGGTGGGCGAGGGGAGCTCGGCTGCAAACGCCGGCATGGGGGACGTGGGCGAGATCACGTAGTCGAAGGCGTTGCAGGCTTTCACACTGGCCAGCCGGGTCTGGTGGAACTGGTGACTGGCGTTGAAGACCTCGACCCCGCTCATGCCGGCGGCGCTGTCGGCCCATTGGCGGATGTAGGGCAGCACCTTGTCGGCCTGGGCGGGGGACAGGGCCGACAGGTCGATGTGCGAGCGCATGCGCCAGTAGTGGTCCATGCCTTCGAGCATGGCCTGGGTCATGAAGGGGGCCATGGGCTCGACGTGGGCACCGGCCTGGGTCAGCAGGGCCGCGGCGCGTTCAACGGCGGCGCGCACCTCGGGCTCGACCGGCAGGCCGCAGCCGGCATCCAGCAGCAGGCCGATGCGCAGGCCACGCAAGGCGTCGACGCCGGCATCGAACTGCGACCAGGCGAGGTCCTGCCAGGGTAGGCTCATGCTGTCACGGGCATCAGGCCGCGACAGCACCTGCATCATCAGCGCCGCGTCGGCCACGCTGCGGGTCATGGGGCCGGCGGCGCGGCCGGTGTAGGGCGGGTCGATGGGAATGCGGCCCAGACTGGGCTTGAGGCCGAAGATGCCGCACCAGCCCGCGGGCAGTCGGATCGAGCCACCGATGTCGGTGCCGATGTGCAGCGGACCGTAGCCGGCCGCGGCAGCGGCCCCTGCGCCGGCACTGGAGCCACCGGGGCCCTTGCTCAGGTCCCAGGGGTTGCGCGCCAGCGCATGGAAGGTGGACAGCCCGGAGGACAACATGCCGTAGTCGGGCATGGTGGTCTTGCTGACGATCACCGCGCCGGCTTCCTTCATGCGGGCGGCAGGCGGGGCGTCGGCCGTGGCCGGGGTCAGGCTGACGGCGGCGCTGCCCAGGGGGGTGGGGTCGCCTTCGGTGGCAATGTTGTCCTTGAGGGTGGCCGGCACCCCGTCGAGCAGGCCCAGAGGCTGGCCCTTGAGCCAGCGCGCCTCAGCTGCGCGGGCCTGGGCCAGGGCGGCTTCGGGCCGGTACAGCCAGGTGGCGCACAGAGCGGGCTCCCAACGCTCGATCTGGCGGATCACGGCCTCGGTCACCTCCACCGGTGACAGGGCGCGTTGCCGGTAAGCCTCGATCAGCGTGTGGGCTTCAAGGTTGTGCAGGGGCTGGCTCGAAAGGGCGGCGGTGGACATGGTTTACCAGGAGAGAGCAGAGAGGTCGTTGACGAAGACCGGCATGTCTTTCCACAGACCCTTGAGGTTCTTGTGGCCGATCGTGATCCATTGCGGCTGGAACAGGAAGGCGTGCACCGAGTCTTCGGCCAGCAGCTTTTGCGCCTCGCCCAGCAACTTGGCCCGGTCGGCCTCACGCGGGGTGTTGTTGATTTTCTTGAACAACTCGTTGAACTTGGGCGATTCGTAGTTCCAGTAGTAGCCTGGCTTGGCGAAGTTGCCCAGGTCGAAGGGCTCGACGTGCGAGATGATGGTCAGGTCGTAGTTCTTGTTGGTGTACACGCCGCTGAGCCACTGCGCCCATTCCACGTTCTGCGTCTTGGCCACGATGCCGATCTTGGCCAGTTGCGAGGTGATCACCTCGCCGCCCTGACGGGCATAAGGGGTGGGGGGCAGGAGCAGGCTCAGTTCGAGCGGTGTGGTGACGCCGGCTTCCTTGAGCAGGGCCTTGGCCTTTTCGGGGTTGAAGGGGTTGATGCCGGTGGTGTCGACATAGCCCAGGGCGCCGGGCACGTAGTGGCTGCCGATGGGCACGCCGTAGCCGTCCACGGCGCCTTCGATCACGGCCTTGCGGTCGATGGCGGCGGCAATCGCGCGGCGCACCCGCACGTCATCGAGCGGCTTCTTCTTGTTGTTGATGGCCAGGATCGTCTTGGCCCGTGAACCCGCCACGATGACCTGAAACTGCGGGTTGGCCTTGAACTGGGGCACAGCCCGCTGGGTCACGCGCTGGAAGGCATCGACATCGCCAGCCAGCAGGGCGGCCACTTGGGCGGCCGGGTCGCCGATGAAGCGGAAGGTGGCTTTCTTGATCTTGATGGCGGCCGCGTTGCGGTAGCCGTCCCACTTGCCCAGCACCACCGAGGCGCCCTTGTTCCAGGCATCGAGCTTGTAGGGGCCGGTGCCCACCGGCTTGGTGGCGTTGGTGTCGGCACTTTTGGGCTCGACGATGATGGCCGTGGCCTGGCCCAGCACGAACAGAAAGTCGGGATCGATCTCTTTGCGCAGCACCACCACCGTGCTGTCGTCGACCACCTGGGTGCTCATTTCGGCAAAGGTGCGCTTGTCCTTGTTGGTGCTTTTTTCACCGCCAGCGCGGTCGAACGAGAACTTGACGGCCGCTGCGTTGAAGGGTTCGCCGTTCTGGAACTTCACGCCCTTGCGCAGCTTGAAGGTGTAGGTCTTGAGGTCGGGCGACACCTCCCAGCTTTCGGCCAGCAGGGGGGTGACGCTGCCGTCGGCGTTGATCTTGGTGAGGGTCTCGAAGAGGTTGTACTGCACCACTTCAGCAATGGCCGAGGCGGCGCCAGCGGTAGGGTCCAGGCCTGGCGGCTCCAGGGTCATGCCCAGGACCACCGAGTCTTTGCGGCTTTGAGCCAGGGCTTCCAGGGAGGTGGTCGCGCTCAGGGCGGCGAGGGCGCCAGAGCTCAGGACAGTACGGCGGTTGATCATGGGGTCATGCTCCAGAAAAAGCCAGGGATGGACAGAGGTCGCGCCCGCGCCGCCGTGTGCCCCGGGGGGCGGTCTCCGGCAGGCGGGTGGGTCGAAATTTCATTGTAGAAGCCTGCCGCCGGCCGGCGATATGCGGTGTCATCATCTCGCGCGTCATGCTGAGTCGGTCCGGCGTGCCTTGCGCTGGCGCTGGCCAGGGCGGGCCTGGGGAACGGCCTGCATCAGGGTCTGTGTATAGGGGTGGGTGGCGGCACTGAAGAGCACATCGGGGGCTCCCTGCTCGACGATCTGCCCCTTGAACAGCACGGCCACGTCGTCGCACAGGTGGTTGACCACCGCCAGGTCGTGGCTGATCAGCATGTAGGTGATGCCGTGGTGGGTCTGCAGCTCTTGCATCAGGTTCAGGACCTGGGCCTGTACCGACACATCGAGCGCGCTGACCGGTTCGTCAGCCACGATCAGGCGCGGGCGGGTGATCAGGGCCCGGGCGATGGCGATGCGCTGGCGCTGTCCACCCGAGAACTCGTGCGGGTATTTGTCGAGATCGGTGGGGCGCAGGCCCACCTCACGCAGCACCTCGCCGGCTTGCTGGCGAGCCTGTTCTCGGGCGATGCGGGTGTCCACCTGCAGCCCGAACAGCGGTTCCGTGACGATGCGCTCGACGGTTTGACGTGGGTCGAGCGAGCCATAAGGATCTTGGAACACCATCTGGAAATGCTGGCGGGCCAGGCGCAGCGCCGAGGGTGTCAGCGTGTGCAGGTTCCGGCCTTCGAGCTCGACCGTGCCTGCAGTGGGCTGGTCGAGGGCCATCACCAGGCGGGCCAGGGTGGACTTGCCTGAGCCGGATTCGCCCACGATGCCCAGGCTGCGGCCGGCCTGGATCTCGAAGCTGACGCCTTGCAGCGCTTTCACGCTGGCCGGCGGGCGCCACAGGCTTTCGCGGGGCAGGGTGTATTCGCGCACCAGCTGCTGCACGCGCAGCAAAGGGGCCTGGGTTGGCGGGATGGGGGCGCGCGCGTTCATGCCTTGGCCTCGGTGGGCAGTTCGGGGCTGTGCCAGCAGCTCACCAGGTGGGGGCTCAGGCCCTCCGATGCTTCGGGGCCGCCCACCTGGCGTGCGACAGGGCGTTGCTGTTCGCATTGCGCTGTGCTCAGGGCGCAGCGGCCGGCAAAGGCGCAGCCCGCAGGCAGGTCGACCAGCTCGGGCACGGTGCCTGCGATGGTGGCCAGGGCAGGGCGCGGCCCGGGCGGGCGTGGGCCCAGGCGGGGCCGGGCGGCAAACAGGCCGCGCGTATAAGGGTGGGCCATGCGGGCGAACACCGCCTCGGTCGGGCCGCTTTCGACCACGCTGCCGCCATACATCACCAGCATGCGGTCAACGTTGTTGGCAATCACGCCCAGGTCGTGTGAGATCAGCATCAAGGCCATGCCGCGCTCGTCCACCAGCTCATTGATCAGGTCCAGGATCTGGCGCTGCACCGTCACATCGAGGGCGGTGGTGGGCTCGTCGGCAATCAGCAGATCGGGGTTGCAGGCCAGGGCCATGGCAATGGTGATGCGCTGGCGCTGGCCCCCTGAGAACTGATGGGGGTAGGCGTCCACGCGCTGGGCTGCGTTCGGGATGCCCACCCGGTCGAGCAGCGTGATGGCTTCGGTGCGTGCCGCTGCGGCGCTCAGGCCCCGATGCAGGCGCAGGGGTTCGGCCACCTGGTGGCCGATGGTGTGTACCGGGTTGAGGGCCGTCATGGGCTCCTGGAAGATCATGGCCAGGCGGTCACCGCGCAGGCGACACAAGCGGCTTTCGTCCAGGCCCACCAGCTCCTGGCCCTCAAAGCGGATGCTGCCGCGCACCTGGGCACCTTCGGGCAGCAGGCCCATCAAGGCCATCACGGTGAGCGACTTGCCACAGCCTGATTCGCCGATCAGGCCCAGGGCGTCGCCTTTGTCGAGCGAGAAACTGAGCCCGCGCACGGCGTCGGCCGGGCCGCGCGGTGTTTGCAGACGGATGTGGAGGTCTTGGACTTCGAGCAGGGCCATCGTTGCTTGCGGGTGGGCGGTTGGATCAGCGTTTGCGCGCGAGGCGAGGGTCGAGCAGGTCACGCAGGCCGTCACCGAGCAGGTTCAGACCCAGCACGGCCAGCGCGATGGCCAGGCCCGGGAACACCGCCAGCAGTGGCGCCTGGAACAGCATGCTCTGCGCTTCGCTGAGCATGCGGCCCCAGGAGGGTTGGGGCGGCTGGGTGCCCAGGCCCAGGTAGGACAGCGCGGCCTCGGCCAGGATGGCCAGTGCGAACTGGATGGTGGCCTGCACCACCAGCACCGAAACGATGTTGGGCAGCACATGGTCACGGGTGATCTGCCAGGTGCTGCGGCCGCAGGCCCGGGCGGCCAGCACGAACTCGCGCGACCAGACCGCATTGGCCGAGGCCCGGGTGACGCGGGCAAAGGTGGGGATGTTGAAGATGCCGATGGCGATGATCGAATTGACCATGCCGGCCCCGAAGACCGCCGTCAGCATGATGGCGGACAGGATGGCCGGAAACGCGAAGGTGAAGTCGGCCAGGCGCATCACCAGTTCCTCGGTCCAGCCTCGGCGGGCCGAGGCCAGCAGGCCCAGGGCCGTACCCAGGCCGATGCCGATGCCGACCGCGATCAGGCCCACCGCGATCGAGCTGCGTGCACCCACCAGCAGCAGTGAAGCCACGTCGCGCCCGAAGGTGTCGGTGCCCAGCCAATGCTGCCACGATGGGCCCTGCAACTTGAGGCTGAGGTCGACCTCGTAGGGCGACCAGGGCGTCCAGGCGTAGGACAGGGCAGCCGCCAGGATCAGCAGCACGGTCAGCACACCCCCCAGCACAAAGCTGGGGTGCCGGGCGGCCCGCTTTGCGAAGCCGGGCGGGTTGGCCGCGGTGTTGGGGAGGGCGCCCGGTGGGGCCGTATGGGGCTGCGGGTTCATATGTCGCTGGCTTTCACACGGGGGTCGATCACGGCATACAGCAGGTCGACCACAAAGTTCACCACCACCACCATGCTGGCCAGCAGCATCACGCAGTTGCGCACCACGATCAGGTCACGGTTGGCAATCGACTGGAAGATCAGCCGCCCCAGGCCGGGCAGAAAGAACACGTTCTCGACCACGATGGTGCCCGCCAGCAGGTTGGCGAACTGCAGGCCCATCACGGTGATCACCGGGATCAGGGCATTGCGCAGCACGTGGCGCCACAAGGTGGCACGCCGGCTCAGGCCCTTGGCCCGGGCGGTGCGCACAAAATCTTCGCGCATCACTTCCAGGACGGCCGAGCGGGTGATGCGCGCCAGGATGGCCGCCTGCACCACGGCCAGCGAGATGGCGGGCAGCAGCAGCGCTTTGAGTGCCTCCAATGGATCATCCTCCCAGCCCGGAAAGCCGCCGGCAGAGAACCATTTGAGGTGTACCGAGAACAGCAGGATCAACAGGATGGCAAACCAGAAATTGGGGATGGCGATGCCGATCTGGGCCAGGCTCATCACCCCAACGTCGCCGGCCTTGTTGTGGTGCGAGGCGGCATACAGCCCGGCCAGCAAGGCGATCAAGGTGGTGATCAGCATGGCCAGCAGGGCCAGGGGAACGGTCAGGGCCAAGCGCTCCAGCACCAGCTCAAGCACGGGGGTGCTGTAGGTGTAACTGTTGCCCAGATCGCCCTGCAGCATGCCGACCACCCAGTGGCCGTAGCGTGTCAGTGCGGGTTGGTCGAGCCCCAACTGGGTGGCCAGGGCCGCCACAGCCTCTGGTGCGGCGTCAGGCCCCATCAGCATCTGGGCTGCATTGCCCGGCAGGATCTCCAGCACGGTGAAGATCACGACAGACGCTCCGACCAGGGTGGCCAGAAAGGTCAGAAAGCGTTTGAACAGGAACAGACTCATGGGCCGCTGGGCTGCCAGGGCAGGGCCGTGGCGTTGGGGTTGTTTCCGTGAAAGCAGATCAGCATATCGGAAACTGCCGCGTCTGGTTGTCGCGCTTGCGGAGTGCCGCAGAAAAGCGACAAATGAATGGAGTGTTCACTTAACCAAGAGGCAGCCGCCCTGCATTTGCGCTGAATGCCTGTGGCCGCAGAGTGGGCAGGGCGATCGCGGGATAATGGAGCCTATGCTTTGCAAGCCCTGTCTACCGTTGAAGCGGCCGTCTGCGCGACGTGCCAAGGAGTGCGCATGGCACTGATGATCACCGATGAATGCATCAATTGCGATGTCTGCGAGCCCGAGTGCCCCAACCAGGCGATTTTTCTGGGGCCCGAGATCTATGAGATCAACCCCGACAAATGCACCGAGTGCGTGGGGCACTTTGACGAGCCCCAGTGTGTGCAGGTATGCCCTGTGGCCTGCATTCCGGTGAATCCCCAGCGGGTCGAGAACTCCGAGACGCTGATGCAGAAGTACTTGCGTCTGCAGGGCGCGGCTCAGGCCTGAGGCGCTTGGGGCGTTGCGTCTGGGGTTGGTTCAGCCTCAGGCTTTGGGGCCGGCTTCGGGGGCTTGGGCCGCGGCGGTTTGCTGGTGTGGATCAGCAGCGTGGCCTTCTCCATCTGCCCTTCCATCAAGGCCGGCGCCGCCTTCAGGGTGCGCTCGATGCAGATCTCGATGGCTTCGCGTTGCTCGGGCGCCGGTTTCTTGAGCACCCAGTTCACCACTTCCGATTTCACGCCAGGGTGGCCGATGCCCAGTCGCAGTCGCCAGTAGCGGTCGGTGCCGAGTTGGGCGTGGATGTCGCGCAGCCCGTTGTGCCCGGCGTGGCTGCCACCGAGTTTGAGCCTGGCTTCGCCAGGCACCACGTCGAGTTCGTCGTGCACCACCAGGATCTCTTCGGGCTGTATTTTGTAGAAGCGCGCCAGCGCTGACACCGATTTGCCCGACAGGTTCATGAAGGTCTGCGGTTCCAGCAACCAGATCGTCTGCCCACTGACATTGGCCCGCGCCACCTTGGCGTGGTAGGCCTTGTCGGGCGTCAGGCTGACTTTCAGGGTGCGTGCCAGCTCGTCAATCCACCAAAAACCGGCGTTGTGTCGGGTGGCTTCGTATTCGGTGCCGGGGTTGCCCAGGCCTACAAACAGCTTGATCATGGGGAGAGATTATCTGCGGGGTCTGATGGGGGTGCTCCATGCAAAACGGCCCACCGAGGTGGGCCGTCTGGCGCAGAGGGCAGGCTTGAAGGCCTGCCATCCGAGGGGTGGGTAAAAACAGGCCAGGCCTGAGATTACTTCTTGCCCTTCTTGGCGGGAGCCGCAGGCGCAGCAGCCACCGGAGCGATGACTTCTTCCACCGGAGCCACCACCGACACCAGAACCGGGTTCTTCTTGCCATGGGTGACAGCCGTCACGCCCTTGGGCAATTGGATGTCGGCCAGGTGCAGGGACACGCCCTTGGTCAGGTTCTTCAGGTCCACGGCGATGAACTCAGGCAGGTCGGCCGGCAGGCAGGCGACTTCGAGTTCGGTCACAACGTGGTTGATCAGGCACTTGTCGCCCTTCACAGCAGGCGATTCTTCTTCACCGCTGTAGTGGAGAGGCACCTTCATCGACAGGCGGGTCTTGGCATCGACGCGTTGGAAGTCAATGTGCAGAACCAGTTGCTTGAACGGGTGGTATTGCACGTCGCGCAGCAGAACCTTGCCTTCTTGGCCGTTCAGTTCCATGTCCAGGATGGAGGCGTGGAAGGCTTCCTTCTTCAGGGCGTGCCACAGAGCGTTGTGGTCCAGCTCGATCAGCTGGGGTTCTTTGCCCTCACCACCGTAGACGATACCGGGCGTGCGGCCCGTGATGCGCAGACGGCGGCTCGCACCCGTACCCTGCTTGGCGCGCTCAAAAGCGACGAATTTCATAGTGAACTCCTGATGGGGTCGACCGCGACCAGTGCGACCCTGATTTGAAAATGGGCTGGCGGCACATGGCCGTCAGCCCTCTGTGTGTTCTACCGAGGCAATGCGGGTCAGTTTTGACCGTCTTGATCGGAGAACAGGCTCATCACCGACTCGCCGCGGGCAATGCGCTGGATCGTTTCGGCGATCAGCGGAGCCACGGAGAGTTGGCGGATCTTGCTGCATTCCTTGGCGGCATCGCTCAAGGGAATGGTGTTGGTGACCACGACTTCATCCAGGGCCGAGCCCTTGGAGATGCGTTCGATGGCCGGGCCCGAGAAGATCGGGTGAGTGCAATAGGCATACACCTTCTTGGCGCCGCGTTCTTTCAAAACCTCGGCCGCCTTCACCAGCGTGCCGGCGGTGTCGATCATGTCGTCCATGATCACGCAGTTGCGGCCTTCGATTTCGCCGATCACGTGCATCACTTCGCTCACGTTGGCCTTGGGCCGACGCTTGTCGATGATGGCCAGATCGCAGCCCAGTTGTTTGGCCAGGGCGCGTGCGCGCACCACGCCGCCCACATCGGGCGACACGACGATCAGGTCTTCGTAGTTCTTTTGACGCAGGTCGCCCAGCAGAACGGGCGAGGCGTAGATGTTGTCCACCGGGATGTCGAAGAAGCCCTGGATCTGGTCAGCGTGCAGATCCATGGTCAGCACGCGGGCCACGCCCACGGTCTGCAACAGGTTGGCGACGATTTTCGCGGAAATGGGCACGCGGGTGGAGCGAGGACGGCGGTCCTGGCGGGCGTAGCCGAAATAGGGGATCACGGCACTGATGCGCTCGGCCGATGCACGCTTGAGGGCATCGACCATGATGAGCAGTTCCATCAGGTTTTCGTTGGTCGGAGCGCAGGTGGACTGAACCACGAACACATCGCGAGCACGAACGTTTTGATTGATCTCGACAGTGACTTCACCATCGGAAAAACGACCCACATGGGCCGCGCCGAGCGTGGTGCCGAGGTTTTTTGCAATTTCAGCGGCCAGACCAGGATTGGCGTTGCCCGTGAAAACCATGAAATCAGGAGGGGTGGCTTGCATGAGCGTCCAGCGGTCTGAAGGAAATTGGCCTGTGCGTGCAAAGAATTTGGCAGGGGAGGAAGGGCTCGAACCCTCGAATGCCGGAATCAAAATCCGGTGCCTTAACCAACTTGGCGACTCCCCTACACAGGTTGATGTCTAAAGCTAGACACCCACCGACAACTTTTCGCTGGAAGCCCAACCCAATAATGGATGGACTTCCATGTTGCTGCACTCTCGGATCTTCCAGATGCCTGGCGCATCTTTCAGATCTACCGAATCAGTGATGTGTGAAAACACAGCACTTCCTGAGCCCGTCATTCTAGCATCTAAATCTTGTTGTTTCAGCCAATTGATGGCATTTGAAACTTCAGGACAAAGTTGCTGAGCAACTGACTGCAGGTCATTTTTACCGTATCGGTAGTGATCAGCAGCGAAGCCTTCGATTGTAGCAGCGTTTTTTGACCACTCCAGCAAAGGCGATGAAAAAATTTTTGCGGTTTCCAGTCCGGCTTCGGGTTTCACCACGATGAAACGCGCCGGCGGGCACTGCGCAGAATTTTCCAACGGCCGGATTATCTCACCAATTCCTTCGACCCAGGCGTTGCGGCCCCGGATGAAGAACGGCACATCGGCACCCAGCCGGATCGCCAGTTCGCACAGGCGTTCGGTGCTGAAGTTGAGCTTCCAGAGTCGGTTGAGGGCCAGCAAGGTGGTGGCGGCATCCGATGAGCCCCCCCCCATGCCGGCCTGCGCCGGGATCTGCTTGTCGATGCTGATGTGCACCCCCTCTTGCACCTGGCCGGCTTGCTGCAACAAGCGGGCGGCACGCACTGCCAGGTCATCGGCGGGCAAGGGGGCGGTCAGGTCGGTGCGTTCGATGCGGCCATCGGGGCGTCGCTCGAAATGCAGGGTGTCGCACCAATCGATCAGCATGAACACCGACTGCAGCAAGTGGTAGCCATCCGGGCGGCGCCCGGTGATGTGCAGGAACAGGTTGAGTTTGGCGGGGGCCGGAACGTCGTAAATCGCCTTCATGGGCTCATTATCCGGCTCGCCTGCGGTTCAGCGCTCCAGCACGATGCGCAATTCGAGGGCAGGTTGAGGTTGCTCGCGCCGGGCTGTCAGCCGCCCGTTGTCAAGCTGGCTGAGGTCGGCCTGCCAGCCGGGCAGGGTGGGCTGCTGGCCTTGCAGCCAATGAAACAATGCCGCGATCGGCACGGGTGTGCCGGTGGCGTCGGTGGCCAGCTGCTCCAGTGTGGCGTATCGGCGGGTTTCGCCCCGCGCCTGCCAGAGGGCTTGATCGGCTGACCATTCAAGGTGAGCCACCGTGCTGCCCAGCGGGCTGAACAGATCGAGCGAGCCTTGCTCGGGCGTGCCCAGCAACTCGAAGCTGGCCGACCAGGATTGAGGGGCGTCGCCTTCCACCTTCAAGGCCAGGCGCCCGCTCCAAAAATGAGCGGGGCGCGGTGAGCCATCGTCGGGCAAAGCTCGCCTGCCGCTGGCGCAGCCCAGCAACCCAAGCGCAGACATGGCGCCGGCTATGAGCAACTGTCTGCGCAGGTGGCGCGGTGTTGGGGTCATGGCTTGACGTTGAACCGGCGCATCGTGTCCTGAAGTGTTTCGTTGTCCCGGCTCAGTGCCATGCCTTGCTTCCAGACGGCGGTGGCCCGGCTGCGCTGGCCGGCAACCCACAGCACTTCGCCCAAGTGAGCCGCGATCTCGGGATCGGGCTTGCTCTGGAACGCCTTGTCCAGGATCTGGATGGCTTCCGGCAAGCGGCCCCGTTTGAACTCCACCCAACCCAGGCTATCGCTGATGAAGGGATCGTTGGGGGCCAGCTCCAGTGCTTTGCTCACCAGCTGGTGGGCCTCGTCGAGGCGCACGCCGCGGTCTGCCAGCGAGTAGCCGAGCGCGTTGTAGGCGTTCTGGTTCTCGGGTTGCTGCGCCATGATGTCGCGCAGCAGTTTTTCCATCTGCTCGAAGCGCCCGAGCTTCTCGGCCATCATGGCCAGGTCGTACATCAGGTCGGTGTCGTCCGGGCTCGATTGCAGGGCCGAGTCCAGCAACTGCAGGGCGGCGTCATAGGCCTTCTGGCTGCGCAGCAATTGCACCTCGGCCATCAGCCGGGTGCGTGCTTCGCTGGGTGTGTTGGTAGGCAAGGTCTGCAACAGTGCGCGGGCCTCGTCGACCTTGCCCTGGGCCCCGAGAATGGCGGCGCGCCGGGTGCGCGCCGTGGCCTGCAGCGAGGGGCTGTCGATCTTGCTCAACCAGGCGTTGGCTGCCGCGTAGTCCTGCCGTTTCTCTGCCAGTTGGGACAGCGACAGATAGGCCTGCGAGAGCCCGCGCTGACGTGCTTCGGATTCGGCTTGTGCGCTGGCCAGGCCGAGATAGTGCTCCAGCGACTTCTGGGCCTGTGCTTGTTGGTTCTCTTCCGTCTGCAGGGCACCGAGGATGAGCCAGGCCTCGGCCAGTTCGGGTTGGTTGACGGTGACGGTGGTGAGCTGTTGCTGGGCGTCGTTGTAGCGCTGGGCGTCCAGCAAGGTGCGGGCGTAGGCAATCCGCATCTCGCCCTTCTTGGGATAGCGGTCCAGATAGCCTCTGACCAGGGGTTCTGCGGTGGGACTCTTGGGGCCCATGATCTGCAGCGCCAGGCGCACCGGCGCCTCTGAGGCCGGTTGCAGCTTCAAGCCGGCCTGGGCGGCCTCCAGGGCCTGCGGCGTCTGGCCGGCTGCCAGGCGCAATTGGCCCACGGCAGCCCAGGCGTCGCCGGCCATCTCGGGGTCGTGCAGTTCTTTGTCGAGCGCTTCTTCAACCACTTTGGCGGCCAGGGCGCGGTCGCCAACCCGCCCATACAGCGCGGGGATGGCCGCCAGCAATTGGGGCTTTTGCGCGGCAGAAGCCAGTGCCAGTTCGCGTTGCAGGGCCGGGATCGAGTCGCTGACCCGGTTCAACGCCAGCAGGATCTGCAGCACGTAGCGATTGGCTTCGCGGGAATCGGGTTGGGCCAGGCGCCAGTTTTGCGCCGCCTGCAATGCCGAGTCGCCGGAGCGTGCCTGCAGTGCGATCTCCATGGCGCGCTGATACAGACGGCTGTCGTTGGTGCGGCGGGCGCTGTCGAGGATCAGAGCAAAGCCGGTCGCAGGGTCAACCCCCTTGGCATTCATTTCGCCCAGCAAGATCTCATAGAACAGTTGGGCATCCATGAGCGAAGGGGGCTCTGGGGCTTCGCGCTCGGGCGCGGGAGGCGTCTGGGCCTGAACTGGCTGAAGAAGGGCCAGCAGGACGGCGGCGGCAACAGGAACCAAGCGGCGAAAAGGCTTCATCGACTCATAATAATCCATGCTTGCAAACGAAATGTGCGATGCCTGAATTACCCGAAGTTGAAGTCACCCGGCGCAGTTTTGCCGATCGCATCGCAGGCGCCCAGGTGCTGTCTGTCAGCCTGGGCAAGCCGCTGCGCTGGCCCTTGGGCTGCGAGCCTTCCACGCTCGTGGGTCGGCAGGTGAGAGGCGTCAGGCGGCGCGGCAAATACCTGTTGCTGGACCTGGATCAGGGCCTGCTGCTGCTGCACCTGGGCATGTCGGGCAGCGTGACTTTTGGCGCGGTCGCAGCCCCGGCGGGTGTGCACGACCACTTTGACCTGCTCACCAGCCAAGGTCTGTTGCGCCTGCATGATCCGCGCCGTTTTGGTGCCGTGGTGCATGCCCGAGATGAGTCGGACCCCGTGGCGCACAAGCTGCTGGATCACCTGGGCCTGGAGCCGCTGGGCGATGATTTTCAGGTGGAAAACTTCCATGCCGGTTTGCGACAGCGGCGCGCCGCGATCAAACAGGTGCTGCTGGCGGGCGATGTGGTCGTGGGCGTGGGCAACATCTACGCCTCCGAGGCCTTGTTCCTGGCGGGCATCCGCCCCACCACCCGGGCTGACCGCATCAGCCTGGCGCGGGCGCGGCGCCTGCATGGTGCCATCCGCGACGTGTTGGCGCGGGCGGTCGAAAAAGGCGGCAGCACCCTGCGTGACTTCAGCAACGCCGAGGGGCAGTCGGGGTACTTTCAGCTGGAGGCCATGGTGTACGGGCGCGCCGGCCAGCCCTGCCGGGCCTGCGGCACCCTGGTGCGGCAGCTCAAGCAGGGTCAACGCTCCACCTTCTATTGCCCGCAATGCCAGCATGCCTGAGTGTGCCGGCATGAGCCTTGGCGCAACAGGGGCCGATGCTATAGTCAATCGCACATCGTTTCGGGGCCGCCGTGGGCACAACTTTCAATGAACAATTCGACCAGCATGGGGCTTGGCGGCGTGATTTTGCGCTGCGCCTGAAGCAGCTGGGCGAATGGGCGCGCACGCACCGCCTGGCAGATGCCGCCGTGCAGGGCCAACTGCAGCGCCTGGAGGCCCAGGTGCGCGCCGACAAGGTCACCGTGGCCTTTGTGGCCGAGTTTTCTCGCGGCAAATCTGAGCTGATCAACGCCTTGTTCTTTGCCGGCTACGGGCGCCGCATCATGCCGGCTGCCGCGGGGCGCACCACCATGTGCCCGACCGAACTGGGCTACGAGCCGGATCTGCCGGCCTGCCTGCGGCTGCTGCCGGTGCAGACGCGGCTTGAACCCCTGGCGTTGGCCGAATGGCGCGAACGGCCCGCGCAGTGGACTCGCATCGACCTTGACCTGCAAGACCCCGAAGCGCTGGCGCAAACCCTTGAGAAAGTCTCGGATGTGATCCGGGTCACCCAGGACGAGGCGCGTGCACTGGGCTTCTGGCATGACGAAACCCCCGAAGACAACCCCTTGCCCGATGCGGCAGGCCTGATCGAGGTGCCACGCTGGCGCCATGCACTGATCAACCTGGCGCACCCCTTGCTGGAGCAGGGCCTGGTGATCCTGGACACCCCGGGGCTGAACGCGGTGGGGGCCGAGCCCGAGTTGACAGTCAGCCTGATCCCGCAGTCGCACGCCGTGGTGTTCATCCTGGCCGCCGATGCCGGCGTGACCCGCTCCGACCTCACCATGTGGCGCGATCACCTGGCGCCCCCCGAGGGGTCGTCGGTGTCGCGCCTGGTGGTGCTCAACAAGATCGACACCCTGTGGGATGCCTTGAGCAGCCCCGAGCAGATCGAGGCCCAGATCCAGCGCCAGCGTGCCCAGTCGGCTGAGATGCTGGGCGTGCCGGTCGAGCAGGTGCTGGCCGTGTCGGCCCAGAAGGGGCTGGTGGCCAAGGTGTCGAACGATGCAGCCTTGCTGGCGGCCAGCCGCCTGCCGGCGCTGGAAGACGCGCTGGGTCAGGGCCTGCTGGGCAGCCGCCGCGCGATTCTTCAGCAGGCGGTGGCGCAGGGCGTGGGGGATTTGCGAACCGAGCTGGGGCGCGTGTTCAACATCCGCCGCCGCGACCTGGCCGAGCAGATGCTCGAACTCAATGGCCTGCGCGGCAAGAATGCCTCGGTGATCCATGGCATGCGCATCCGGATCGAGCAGGAGCAGGGTGAGTTCGACGAAAGCAATGCCCGTGTGCAGGCCGTCAAATCGGTGCACCTGAAGCTGCAGCGCGAGGCTTTGCAGACGCTGTCGGCCAGCAACCTCAAGATCATCCTCAGCCAGTTGGCGCAGGCGCTGCGCCAGCCCGGCATCAAGCTGGGCGCGCGCAAGGCCTACCTGGACACCTTTGCCGAATTGCGCCGGGTGCTGAAAAGCGCCATCAGTGCCAGCGGCGAGTTGCAGACCATGTTGTCGAGCTCGTTCAAGCAGTTCAATGCCGAATATGGCTTTTCGCTGCAGGTGCCCACCGCGCCCGACATGACCCGCTATGAAGCCGAGCTGCTGCGCATCGAGAGCAATCACCTGCAGTACCTGAGCCTGGGCAACGTGCTGCGCCTGGCGCAGCCGGCGTTTGGCGAGCGCCTGGTGCGAGCCCTGGGCACGCGCCTGCGCGTGGTGCTTGAATCGGCCGCCAACGACCTGGAGCTCTGGAGCCGGGCCGCCATGGCGCAAATGGACGCCCAGGTGCGCGAGCGCCGCCGCAGCTTCATCCGTCGGCTGGAGGCGATCGATCGCATCCAGCAGGCGGCCACCAGCCTGGCCGACCGGATTGCCGAAATCGAGGCCAGTGAACAGCAGCTTGAGCGCCAGTCGCGCCAGCTGCAGGGCCTGACCCAGGACCTGCTCGAAGCGGTCGACCAGGTTCCCCAGCGCCCTGAAACTCTCTGAAACCACCACCGGTTGAGCAAATGACTGAAACACTGGCCCAACGGGTCGTCCGTTGGCAGCGCGAGCATGGGCGCCATGATCTGCCCTGGCAAAACACCCGCGACCCGTATCGGGTCTGGCTGTCGGAAATCATGCTGCAGCAGACGCAGGTGTCGACCGTGCTGGATTACTTTGACCGCTTTCTGGTGCGCTTTCCCGACGTGGCTGCGCTGGCCGCGGCCGAACAGGACGAGGTGCTGGGCCTGTGGAGTGGCCTGGGCTACTACAGCCGGGCGCGCAACCTGCACGCCTGTGCCCGCCAGGTGATGAGCCTGCACGGCGGCGCGTTTCCGCGCAGCGCCGAGTTGCTGGCCACTTTGCCGGGCATTGGCCGCTCGACGGCGGCAGCGATCGCGTCCTTCTGTTTTGAAGAGCGGGTGGCGATCCTGGATGGCAACGTGAAGCGGGTGCTGACCCGGGCGCTGGGCTTTGGCGATGACCTGGCCGTGGCGGCCCACGAGCGCCGCCTGTGGGATCTGGCCACCGATTTGGTGCCCGATGCGCCCGAGGGCAGTCCCGATCCGGGTCGCTCACCCGACATGCCGGCCTACACCCAGGGCCTGATGGACCTGGGGGCCACGGTCTGTACCACGCGCAAGCCGGCCTGCCTGCTGTGCCCGCTGCAGGGCCTCTGCAAGGCCCTGACCGAGGGCGAGCCCGAACGGTATCCGGTGCGTACCCGCAAACTCAAACGGCGTGCCGAAAGCTGGTGGTTGTTGTGGCCAGTGGGCCCGCAGGGCCAGGTCTGGCTGCAGCGTCGCCCGCAAAAAGGCATCTGGGCCGGATTGGAATGCCTGCCCGTTTTCGACAGCGAGGCCGCATTGCCGATCAGCCCGGCTGGCACCTCGGTGCAGGCACTGCCGGCTTTTCTGCATGTGCTCACCCACCGCGATCTGTACCTGCACCCGGTTCAATGGCGCTGTGCCCAGGCCGATCAGCCCCCGGTGCCAGGCCTGGAGGGGCGTTGGGTAGCGGCCGCCGACTGGCCTGCGCTGGGCCTGCCCACGCCAGTGCGGCGCCTGCTTGAGGCTCAGTGACTGTCGAGTTCGCGGTGCCGGCTCAGGGTGACCCAGTCGGTCGCGAAATGCCGTGACAGTTGCTCCACCAGGTACACCGAGCGGTGCTGGCCCCCAGTGCAGCCCACGGCCACGGTGACGTAGCTGCGGTGATCGCTGGCCATCGAGGGCAGCCAATTGGCCACAAACTCGGCCACCTGGCGCTGCATCTCGCGCACCGGAGGGCTGGCCGCCAGGTAATCGGCCACCGCGGGGTCCTTGCCGGTCAAGGCGCGGAGTTCAGGCTCGTAGTGCGGGTTGGGCAGCATGCGCACGTCAAACACAAAATCGGCATCCACCGGAATGCCGCGCTTGAATGCGAAGGATTGGAACACCAGCGTCAGCTGGCTGGCTGGCGCTGAGACCAGGTCCTTGACATGGCGCTGCAGCTGGGCCGCCCGGATGAAGCTGGTGTCGATCACATGGGCCTGCTCACGCAGGTCGGCCAGCAGTTCGCGCTCAAGTTCGATGGCCTGAACCAGGGCGCGCTCTTGCGTGGCCCCCTGCGACAGCGGGTGACGGCGCCGGGTTTCCGAGTAGCGCCGCACCAGGATGTCGGTGGTGGCGTCCAGAAACAGGGGCCGCACCGTGATGCCGGCGTCGCGCAGCGCACGCAGCTGTTGCGGCACCTGGGGCAGCGAGGTGGCGCTGCGCACATCCATGGCGATGGCCAGCTTGTGGGCGTGGTGCTCTTGCTCCAGGGCCACCAGAGGCTGCAGCAACTCGGGGGGCAGGTTGTCCACGCAGTAGAAGCCGGCGTCTTCGAGCGCATGCAGCGCCACCGATTTGCCCGAGCCCGACATGCCGGTGATGAGGACGATTTCCATGGTTCAGGCCCTTTTCTTGCGCGTCACCGGCACTGCCGCGACAACGGGTTCCGGCAGCGCGCCCGGTGGCACCAGGTCCAACATCTCGCGGGCATGAGCCAGCGAGGCGGCCGATTGCACATCGCCGCCCAGCATGCGTGCCACCTCCTGGACGCGGGTGCCGCCAGCGATGGGGGCCACGCTGCTGCGGGTGCCACGGGGCCCCGACAGCTTGGACACCTGCAGGTGCTGGTGCGCATAGGCCGCCACCTGGGCCAGGTGGGTCACGGCCAGCACCTGCCGGTCCTGGCCCAGTTGCCGCATCAGTTGGCCCACGGTCTGTGCCACGGCGCCGCCCACACCTGAATCCACCTCGTCAAAAATCAGCGTCTGGGCCTGGCCCAGGCGACTGGTGGTGACGGCAATCGCCAGGGCAATGCGCGACAGCTCGCCGCCCGAGGCCACCTTGCCCACGGGCCGTGGCGTGGTGCCGGCATGGCCGGCCACCAGAAACTCGACGTCCTCCAGTCCGCAGGCCCCTGGGCTGCTGGCTGCGGGCAGGGCCACCTCAAAGCGCCCCCCCTTCATGCCCAGCGACTGCATGGCGGCGGTAATGGCCCGCGACAGTTGGGGCGCGGCCACGGCACGTTGGCGCGAAACCTGCCGTGCCTCGGCCAGAAAGGCTTTTTCGGTTTGCGCGGCAGCGTTTTCAAGCTTGTCGAGATCGGCCGCGGCGTCCAGCGTCTGCAACTCTCGCTTCCAGTCGGCCAGCAGGGCGGGCAGATCCGCCGGGGGGCGCTTGTAGCGCCGCGCCAGGCCCATCCACTGCGTCAGGCGGTGGTCCAGTTCGGCCAGGGTGTCGGGGTCGAGGTCGGTGCGGCGCAGCCAGGCGTTGAGCGAGTGCGCCGCATCTTCGGCCTGGGCCAGGCTGGAGGCCAGCACATCAGCGATCGCCTTGAATTCGGGCTCCAGGTGCTCATGGTCTTGCAGGCGTGCCTGGGCGCGGGCCAGCAGGGCCAGGGCGCCGGCATCCTCGCCCTCCAGTGTTTCAACGGCACCCTGAGCGGCCTCAAGCAAGGTGTGCATGTGGGACAGGCGGGTGTGCTGATTGCTCAGTTCGTCCCACTCATCAACCCCAGGGGCTAGTTTGTCCAGTTCGCCGATCTGCCAGGTCAGGCGCTCGCGCTCGCGCAGCAGCGTGGCCTGGGCGGCGCGGGCGTGCTCAAGGGCACCCAACGCCGTGCGCCATTGTTGCCAGGTGGTCTGCATGGCCCGGCTGTCAATCTGGGCATAGGCATCCAGCAGACTGCGCACCGACTCGGGGCGGGTCAGGCTTTGCCAAGCATGCTGGCCATGAATGTCGAGCAGCAGATCGCCCAGTTGGCGCAATTGGGTGGCGGTGGCCGGCGTACCGTTGATCCAGGCCCGGCTCTTGCCCTGGGCGTCCACCGTGCGGCGCAGCAACAGGCTTTGGTCGTCGCCCTCCAGGGCGGCTTCCTCCAGCCAGTGGCGCACCTCGGGGGTCAGGTCAAACTCGGCACACAGGTCGGCGCGCGCCGCGCCGTCACGCACCACCGTGGCATCGGCCCGGGCGCCCAGTGTCAGTTGCACCGCGTCAATCAAGATCGACTTGCCCGCACCGGTCTCGCCGGTGAGCACCGTGAAACCCGATGCCAGGTCCAGTTCGAGTTGCTCCACGATCACGAAGTCGCGAAGGGCTATGCGTTTGAGCGCCACGGTCAGGAACCTCCCTCGTTCCAGTGCATTTTCTTGCGCAGGGTGTCAAAGTAGCTCCAGCCGCGCGGGTGCAGAAACCGGGCCCGGTGCACCGAGCGGCGCACGATGATCCGGTCGCCCAGCATCAGCGAGGCCAGCGATTGCATGTCGAAATTGGCGCTCACATCGCGCCCGCTCACGATCTCGATCGCCACCTCGCCCGTGTCGGCCAGCACAATCGGCCGGTTGGACAACGTGTGGGGCGCAATCGGCACCAGGATCCAGCCCGGTATCGACGGGTGCATCAAGGGCCCGCCGGCCGACAGCGCATAAGCCGTGGAGCCGGTGGGTGAGGCAATGATCAGGCCATCAGCCCGCTGATTGGCCACAAAATGACCGTTCACCTCCACCCGCAGCTCGACCATGCCCGAGGTGCCGCCCCGGTTGACCACCACATCGTTCAGTGCCAGGGCATCAAACACCACGTGGCCATCACGCATCACCTGCGCATGCATCAGGCTGCGATGGTCTTCTTCGTATTCACCACGCAGCATGGGGCGCAGCGTGGTCTGGTAGTTTTCCAGGGGAATGTCGGTGATGAAACCCAGCCGCCCCTGGTTGATTCCGATCAAGGGCACTCCATGGCAGGCCAGCCTGCGCCCGATGCCCAGCATGGTGCCATCGCCACCCACTACCAGACACAGATCGCAGCGGGCGCCGATTTCTTCGACAGTCAGCGTGGCATAGGAGCCCAGGCCCGTGTTAGCCTGGGTCTCGCTTTCCAGCACCACCTCACAGCCCTGGCGGGCCAGAAAATGCGCGATGTCATCCAGCACCTCACGCGAGTTGACGGCATTGGCGCCAGGCCCATGAGTCTGGTACTTGCCGATCAGGGCAACGTGGTGGAATTTGGACTTCATTCGATAAATTACATCATTAAAATTGCGCCATGCTCGATGACCGTTCCAAGTTGTTGTTGAAAGCTCTGGTCGAGCGCTATATCGCTGATGGCCAGCCGGTCGGATCGCGCACGCTGTCCAAGGCTTCGGGCCTGGAATTGTCGGCGGCCACCATCCGCAACGTCATGTCCGATCTCGAGGACCTGGGCCTGATCGCCAGCCCCCACACCTCGGCCGGTCGCATTCCCACGGCGCGGGGTTATCGCCTGTTTGTGGACACCATGTTGACAGTGCAGCGTGAACAATTGTTGACGCCCCAGCTGGCCCCTGAGCAACCCCAGAAGGTGATCGCCAATGCGGCCCACCTGCTCTCCAACCTGTCTCAGTTTGTGGGCGTGGTCATGGCCCCCCGGCGCACCTCGGTGTTTCGCCACATCGAGTTTCTGCGCCTGTCTGATCGCCGCCTGCTGGTGATCATCGTCTCGCCCGACGGCGACGTGCAAAACCGCGTCATCTTCACCGAGGCCGACTACACCCAGTCTCAACTGCTGGAAGTGGCCAACTTCCTCAACGCCAACTATGCCGGTCTGGCCATCGAACAGGTGCGCGAACGGCTCAAGGGCGAAGTCGAAAGCCTGCGCGCCGAAATCGCGGCGCTCATGCAGGCGGCCGTCAATGTCAGTTCGGACGCACTCACCCAGGCCCAGGACGAGGTGGTCATCTCGGGTGAGCGCAACCTTCTGTCGGTCAGCGATTTTTCGGGCGACATGGGTCACCTGCGACGGGCCTTTGACCTGTTCGAGCAGAAAACCCAGCTCATGCGCCTGCTCGATATCTCCAGCCAGGCCGACGGCGTGAGCATCTTCATCGGTGGCGAAAGCAAAACCGTACCCTTCGAAGAGCTGTCGGTCGTCAGTTCACCGTACGAAGTCGACGGCCAGATCGTAGGCACCCTCGGCGTCATCGGCCCCACCCGCATGCCCTACGACCGCATGATCCAGATCGTCGACATCACAGCGAAATTGGTCACCAACGCCCTGAGCCACAACAAGTAGCCTCTTACAATACAAAGATCCTGACCCGGTCACGGGCTCAGGTTGGGGGGCGTTAGCTCAGTTGGTTAGAGCAGAGGACTCATAATCCTTTGGTCGCGGGTTCAAGTCCCTCACGCCCTACCAAGCTGCCTAAGGAAGCTGCGCTATCGTAAAGATAGCGCGGCTTTTTCTTTTCAGTGCCATGCGATAGCCGATGTCGTGGGCGGTTGGAGGACTTTGGCGAAGGCGACTGCGGGCGTCTCTTACTGGCCTCAGCAAGGTGATGCAACCCGTCATGGGCCCAGGGTAGGGGTTGGGGCGCCGTGGCGCGGGGTGGCTCTGGCCTTGCGGTGCCCCCGGCGGGCTTGGCACGCCGGAAGGTGTCTTTTTGTAATCTTCTTGCTATGTCACATCGGTGAACGGCTGCATATTTACTTTATGTAACCCGGCCATCTGCCTCATTGCCTCAAATTTGACCACTCGTCATAACTACAGAGGCAGTCATGGACACCCCCCACACTTTTAATTTCTCCTCTCGAATGCTCGGACTGACCGCTGTTGGTCTGGCGGCACTGACTCTGTCCGCTTGCGGTGGCGGTGGGGGCAGCGATGGCAGTAGCGTGGGGACGCTCAAGCTGGCCATGACGGATGCGCCCAGTTGCGGTTACGACCATGTGTATGTGACCGTCACCAAGATTCGTGTTCACCAGAGCGCCACGGCATCTGACAGCGACGCCGGTTGGAGTGAGATGGTGATCCCCGCGCAGCGCCTGGATCTGCTTCAGCTGAACAACGGGGTTCTGCAGGAGCTGGGTTCGATGCCATTGCCAGCCGGCCGTTATCAGCAGGTTCGGCTGGTGCTGGCCGACAACCCGGCCAATCCGACTTCGGGCAACCCGCTGGCCAATGCGTTGGTTCTGTCAGGCAGCAGCACCGAAATTGCCTTGAGCACGCCCAGCGGGCAGCAGAGCGGCTACAAGCTTCAAGCCAATTTTGAGGTGACTGGCGGCCAGTTGGCCGACATGGTGCTCGACTTCGATGCCTGTCATTCGATCGTCCAGGCTGGCAATTCGGGGCGTTACAACCTCAAGCCTGTGGTGGCGGTCATCAAGCGACTGACCACCGCCATCGTGGGGTACGTGAGTCCGGCGCAGGCCGCCAGCGTGACCGTGTCAACGCGCGATCCAGACAACCATTTGCGGGCTGTCGCTCCCGATCCTGTCACGGGCCGCTTCATGTTGGCCTACCTGCCTGAGAACACCGCCTACACCGTGGTGGTGGCGGGGCAGAATCTCACCACGGCGGCTGTGACTGGCGTCCCTGTGTCGTTGGCGGCTGGCGTGACCGCGATCAATCCGGCGGCCAATCCGATCAGCGTGCCTGCGTCTTCGGTCGCGACGGTGAGCGGATCGGTCACCTCGAGCCTGGGGGCGGCGCTGACCGATGCCTGGGTGAGCGCACGGCAAACCTTGAGCGGCGGACCTGCTGTTGATGTGGCCTGGACCGCGGTGGACCCGGTCAGTGCTGGCTACAGTTTGAGTCTGTCGCTGGCAGCCCCGTTGCGCGCCAGTTACAACGCAGGCGCAGCCCTGAACTTCAGCCCAGACAACGCGGCGGCCGGGGCTTACACCGTGTTGGGCAGTGCGGTGGGCTATACCACGCAAAGCCCCGCAGGGGTGGTTCAGTTGTCGACGCCGAACAGCGTCAACACGCTGAACTTGACCTTGCAGCCTTGAGTGTGCGCTGGCGGTGCCGGGTTCAGTTGCCGGCGGCCAGCCGCTGGTTGATACCACGGAGTGGGTCCTGCACGTCGTTGTTGTCGGCATGGCCTTGGTCCCAGAACAGGGCGTAGTCGACATCCTTGACCCTGGTGTCGGCCTTCAGGGCCGCGGCTGAGCTTGGCGGGCGTGAGTTCTTCTGGTTATCGCGCCCTTCGCCCCCTTTTGCCCGGGTGCGTCAGCCTGCGCTGTCCGGGGGGGCTTCGGCCAGGATGGCGTGCGCCAGCAGCTCCACGGGTTTGTCGACCAGCTTGCCGTCCACGCTCACGGCCCCTGAGGGGCTGCTGGCCAGGGCCTGTACCACGCGGCGGGCCCAGCCGATCTGCTGGGGGCTGGGCAGAAAGCCCTGGTTCACCACCGCCACCTGCTTGGGGTGGATGCACAGTTTGGCTCCAAAGCCAAAGCGCCGCGAGCGGGCGGTGTCGGCGCTGAGTTGCGTGGCATCGTCAATTGCCAGCGACACGCCATCGATGGGGGGCTGGATGTTGGCCCGGCGCGAGACCAGGACGAGAGGTGTGCGCACGGCGTCCATTTCCTCGGCGTCGCCCTGAATGCCCGAGTCGGCCATGAAGTCCACCGAACCAAAGGCCAGTCGGTGCACCTGTGGGCAGCGGGCCAGGGCTTCGGCTTCGAACCAGCCTGTCACGGTTTCCACCAGGGGGATCAGCTGCTGTCCGGGCTGCAGCCGCCGGGCCAGGGATTGCAGGGCGGCGGCGTCCTGCGCCTTGGGCAGCATCAGTCCGCGCACACGCGGGGCCTGCAGCAGCCCCAGATCCTCATCGTGCCAGGATGAGCCCTGGGGGTTCACACGCACCCAGACGGACCCTCCGCCCGTGCTGTGCAGCCAGTGACGGATGGCTTCACGAGCCTCGGGCTTGCGTTCGGGCTGTACGGCATCTTCCAGATCCAGGATCACGGCGTGCGCGCCGCTGGCCAGGGCCTTGCCAAAGCGCTCCGGGCGGTCGCCCGGGACAAACAGGTAGCTTCGTTCCAGCATGGGTGGGGTTCCTTTGGCGCGAGGGTCAAACCTGGCGTTGGGTGGTCGTCTTGTTCTGCTCAGGGGCTGGCAGGCGGTATCGGGTCAGGGTCAGGCAACAGCCGGCGGTCAGCAGAGCCAGGCCCAGGTAACCTGCGCTGTAGCTGCCAGCCATGCTGGAGAGTGCGCCAAACACGGGCGGCCCCAGGACCACGCCCAGAAAGGTGAAGGCCAGGGTGCCCCCCGTGGCCACGCTGGCCAGGCCCGGTGGGGCCTGCCTGGCCACCTCGGCCAGGTAGACGCCGTTCCAGCCAATGGCCGAGGCCCCGAAGATGGCCAGCAGGCAGCCCACCAGCCATGACGGTGTGCCTGCCGGCAGCAGGGCTGTCAGTGCGGCGCTCAAGGCCATCACAGCCCCCAGCACGGCCAGCATGCGGCGCGCCCCCAAGCCCCGATCGGCCAACCAGCCCCACAGAATGCGACCTGCCACGCCGCCGCATTGGGCCACCGACAGCAGCAACCCCGCGGCCACCAGGCTGTAGTTCAGTTGCTGGCTCAGAAACGTGACCAGGTAGGTGGTGAGCGAGAGCTGCGCGATCGAGAACACGAAGGAGCAACCCGCCAACAGGCGCAGGCCCGGCTGCGACAAGACCAGCCGGATGGGCTGGCCCAGGTGGCCCAGGGCCAGAGGGCGCTCGGGTTGTCGGTCGGCGTCCAGGGCGGTGCGCAGGGGTTGGGCGGCGGCCATGCACAGCAGGCAGGCCAAGGCCGACAACAACAGGCTGGTCTGCCAGCCAAAAGCCAGCATCAGGCTGGGGATCAGCGCGCCAGCCAGCATGCCGCCCAGGGGCACGCCGGTCTGCTTGATCGAAAACACCACCGACATCCGGTGCGCAGGGGTGGTGCGGCTCAGCAGGTGGGAGCTGGCTGGGGTGATGGGGCCATAGCCCAGGCCAATGAGCACGGCGCCTGCCGCGCAGGCCCAAAGGGAGGGCAGGGCGCACAGGGCCAGGCCGGCGGCGCACAGCAGCAGGCCCCATTGGCTGACCCGGATGGCGCCCAGCCGGGCCACGCCAGCCCCGGCAGCCAGACTGGCGGCCATGGCGCCGGCATAAACCAGGGCCACGTAGACGCCCACCAGAGAGGGCGACACCCCGAGCGCCTGGGCCGCGACCGGTGCCATGACCGGCAGGGTCAGCAAGGCCATGGAAACCAGGGCCTGAACGGCCAGCGTGATGGCCAGGCTGAGCCAGGGCCCGGGCGGATGGCTGGGGTGGGGCCTCACGTAGACCGGCCCTTCGCGGGCTGGCCAAGGCAGCGGGTGAGCTCCGCAACCGAGACCTGCTCAATGTTCAGCACCAGGTCCTGCAGCTGATTGGCCTGCTGGCGGCTGACCGCGCGGGCTGCGTTGTCATGGAACTTGGCCACGATGTCGGCATGGCTGATCGGGCGCCCGGCCGCGCCACGGTTGATGGGTTCGTGGTGGCGCAGGGTGCGGCCATCGGCCAGCTCCAGGATCACCTCTCCGCCAAAGTAGCGCGGAAAGTCGGCCGTCGGGTCACTCTGACATTCCACCAGCGCCGCCAGAGCGAGGGTTTCGGGGTCTTGATAGGCTGCCGGGTCGAGTGCATCGAGGGTGAAGCGACCCAAGCGAAGACCGGTGGCCACTGAGTAGGGCACGCTGAACTGGGCGTCGTAGGCATTGGCCGGTCGCAGCTTTTTGTCGATGGGCTCGCACACGGCCTTCATGGCCCCGGTGGGCACCCGGGCCACGATGCGGCGGATGGGGCTGCCATCCCATTGCCGCGACAGCACGCTGGCGGCGTCGGCGAAGGCGTGGGTGAAGTGGCAGGCGGGCACGGGCTTGATGGCCACCTGCATCACCTCCCAGACCCGCCCCAGGTCGGCGCAGACCATCGATAAATCGGCTTTGGCCAGCGGGTCAGGGCCGAGGTGGCTGGCGTACAGACCAAAGCGCCCCTCGTAGGCAGCGCCGGGCCCGACAAAGCCATGCCGGCCCAGGGTGGCGGCGGTGATGCCACTCGCGGCCCCCCAGCCGGGGTGAAGGCGTTTGGTCCAGGCGCCGTCCTCCAGGCACTCCAGGCTGCCTGAGGCCAGCGACAAGGCAATGCCCTGGGCGTCCACCATCTGGTCCGCGTTCAGGCCCAGCAGGCGGGCTGCCGCCAAGGTGCAGCCGAAGGTGCCGACCAGGCCGGTCGGATGGAAACCCACCTGGTGAAAGCCGCTTTTGGCGGCCGCACCGATCCGGGTGGCGGTCTCCATGCCCAGCACATAGGCCTGCAGCAGCTCGGCGCCGCTGCTGCCCAGGCGGTGGCCCAGACCCATTACGGCGGGCAGCACCGAGGTGGTGGCGTGGATCACGCCGGCCGGGTGGGTGTCGTCGTAGTCCAGGCCGTGGATCAGCAAGGCGTTCATGATCACGGCGTCACGCAGCGGCAGGTTCTGTGCGCAACCGATCACAGGCACGTCGCCACCGGGGCCGGCCAGCTCGCGCAGGCCCGCCAGGGTGGTGTTGGCAAAGTCCCATTGGGTGCAGGCCAGGCCGATGCCCAGCGCGTCGAGCATCAGGTGCTTGGCCTGTTCCTGCACGTCAGGCGGCACCTGTTCCAGCGCCAGGCCGACGGCAAAGTCGGCCAGTTGCCTGGACAGCCGGGCACGGGGAGAGCGGGTTTCAGAGGTCATGGCCGGTGGTCCCTGCTCAATCCACACGGGCGCCCGACAGCTTCACGGCCAGGCCCCATTTCTCGATTTCTGACTGGATGTACTTGCGGAACTCGGCTGGCGTCATCACGGCCGGTTCGGCCCCTTGCCCATTGAGTTGTTCGCGCACGTCCGGTGCGTCGCGCCAGTGGGTCTGCAGGGCTTTGTACAGGATGTCGATCACTTCCTTGGGGGTGCCTTTGGGCGCTGCCAGGCCAACCCAGGCGGGCGCCACGAAGTTGCCCAGGCCGGCTTCGGCCATGGTGGGCACGTCGGGCGCAGCCGGGTTTCGCTTTTCGCTGGCCACGGCCAGCACGCGCAGCTTGCCGCTGCGCATGTGGGGCAGCAGGGCCGGGCCGGTGTCGATCATGGCGTTGACCTGACCGCCGATCAGGTCTGTCACCGCGGCCGGGCTGCCTTTGTAGGGCACATGGATCAGGTCGATGCCCTGCGCGTTTTTGAGCAACTCCATGGTCAGGTGACTGGTCACCCCACTGCCGCCCGAGCCGTAGTTGATCTTGCCGGGCGTGGCCTTGGCCATCTGCACCAGTTCAGCCGCCGTCTTGGCCGGAAACCCGGGGCTGACCGCCAGGAACAGCGGCACCACCGAGAGCAGGCTGACCGGCTCGAAGTCTTTCAGGGGCTGGTAGGGCAGCTTGGAGTACAGGCTGGGGTTGATGGCCATGGTGCCGCTGGAGCCCACGACCAGGGTGTAGCCGTCTGGTGCGGCCTTGGCCACCAGCTCCGAGCCGATGATGCCGGCTGCCCCGGGCTTGTTGTCCACGATCACGGCCTGGCCCAGGGCTTCCTGCAGCTTGCGGGCGGCGGCCCTGGCCACGATGTCCGTGGCCTGGCCGGGTGGGAAGCCGACCACCAGGCGGATCGGCTTGTCGGGGTAGGTGGCCAGGGCCAGGCAGGCCCAGCTGCTCAGCAGCAGGGCGACCAGGGGTTTGCGCCAGAGGCTCATGGTGTTGTCTCCGTCTTGTTTTGAAGTGCAGGTGCAGGCGGGTGGGTGGGCGCGCGCGCTCAGTCGCCCACGCCGTGGCCACGCATGGGGATCAGCGACATGCGGATGAACTCCATCACCATCACGCCGTCCTGGTTGAACCCACGGGTGCGGGTGGTGACGATGCCCTGGTTGGGGCGGCTCTTGGAGGCGCGCTTTTCCAGCACCTCCGACTCGGCATAGAGGGTGTCGCCACCGAATACCGGTGCGGTCAGGCGGATTTCTTTCCAGCCCAGGTTGGCGATCGCCTTGGCGCTGACGTCGTTCACCGTCATGCCCAGCACCACGGCCAGCGACAGACCGCTGTTGACCAGCAGGCGGCCAAATTCACTTTTGGCAGCAAAGTTGGCATCGCAGTGCATGGGGTGGGCATTCATGGTCATCAGCGAGAACTGGATGTTGTCGTTGTCGGTGATGGTGCGGCCCGGGCGGTGTTCGTAGGTGTGTCCCACTTCAAAGTCTTCGAAGTAGCGGCCGTAGGAGGCCCGGAAACGCTGGGGGCTGATTTCAATCGCGGATTGCATGGTTTTGTCTCCTGGGGAGGTTGGGGCAGATTCGGGGAGTGACTCAGATGCGGTGGCGCTCGATCAGTTGTTTGGCGATCACCTGGCGCAGGATCTCGTTGGTGCCTTCGCCAATGCACATCAGCATGGCGTCGCGGTAATAGCGCTCGATCTCGTACTCGACCGAATAGCTGTATCCGCCAAAGATGCGCATGGCCTGTTGAGCGCATTCGGCGCCCGCTTCCGAGCCCGCCAGCTTGGCCATGGCTGCCTCCAGGTCGCAGCGTTCACCGCGGTCGTATTTGGTGGCAGCCTGCTGCAGCAGCAGCTTGGCGCCCTCCACCTGGGTCACCATGTCGGCCAGTTTGAGTTGCAGGGCCTGGTGCTGCCAGATCGGCTTGCCAAAGGCCTCGCGCTCCTGCACGTAGCGCAAGGCGTGGCGCAAGGCGCCTTCGGCAATGCCGGCCCCGCGGGCGCCGACGTTGATCCGCCCCAGCTCCAGGCCACCGGCGGTCTGCGCAAAGCCTTTGCCCTCGACGCCGCCCACCAGTTGCCCCGCGGGCACGCGGTAGTTGTCGAAGGTCAGCTCGCAGGTGTCGATGGCGCGATAGCCCATCTTCTTGAGCTTGCCCACCACATTGAAGCCTGGTCCTTTGTCGGCGATCAGCAGGCTCATGCCCTGATGGCGGGGTTGGGCCTGCGGGTCGGTCTTGACCAGCAGCAGGGTGCCGTGGCCATGCATGCTGTTGGTGATCCAGGTCTTGCTGCCATTGACCACGTAATGGTCGCCGTCGCGTCGGGCCACCGTGCGGATGGCTTGCAGGTCGGAGCCTGCGTTGGGTTCGGTCAGGCCGATGCTGCCTCGGTACTCGCCGGTGGCCATGCGGGGCAGGTAGGCCTGCTTCTGGGCTTCGGTGCCGTGGCGTTCGATGGCGGCGGCCATGATCAGGTGAGAGTTGAAGATGCCCGACGGCGCCATCCACACGGAGGCGACCTTGATCACGATCTGGGCATAGGTCCAGGCCGACAGGCCCAGGCCACCATAGGCCTCGCCGATGGTGGCACCGAACAGGCCCAATTCTTTCATCTGCTCCACGATCTCGTGGGGGTACTCGTCGGCCTGGTCGTAGAGGCGGGCCACGGGCTTGAGCTCTTTGGCGGCCCAGGCTTCCACGGCCTCTACAAATTCATGTTCGTCGGCCGCGTCACGGACGGGGGTGGGGGTCATGAAGGCTCCTGCTTGTCTCGGATGGGTTGAATCGGGAGGCATCGAAGTTCTCTGCATCGATTTATTGTCCGGACATTATTGCGCGCTCATTTGTATGGTGTCAATCCTTGGCGTGGCGGCAATCTGATGCAGACTTGGGGCATGAGCTCCATTCCACCCCCGCCCTCTGAAGACGATCTCCCTCTGGATGAGGCGCCCGCCGAGCCGGCTGCTGAGCCGGTTGTTGCAGGGCAGCCCATCTACCAGCGTGTGGCTGCCGAGTTGCGGCGCGGCATTGCCGACGGCCGCTATCCGGTCGGCGCCCGCCTGCCCACCGAGCTGGAGTTGTGTGAGCAATTTGGCATCAGCCGCTTCACGGCCCGGGCGGCGATCCGGCTTTTGTCGTCGGCAGGCCTGGTCACCCGGCGTCAGCGCGTTGGCACGGTGGTGATCGCCCCGCCTGACGAAGCCCGCTACCGCCACGACGTGCGCTCGTTGCCAGACTTGTTCCAGTACGCCCAGGACACCACGCTGCGCATCGTCTACATCGGGCGCATCCCGCTCACGCGCACGCAGGCGCAGGACTTCGGGGCCGAGGTGGGGCAAGAGTGGGTGCTGGCGGTGGGCTTGCGCCATGACGAGACCAGTGCGGGCGGTGGCGCTGCGCGACCCCTGTGTCTGACCCGGATCTTTTTGAACCCCATGCTGCAGGGCATCGAGGCCAGGTTGGCGGGGCGTCAGACGGCGGTCTATGCCCTGATCGAGCGGGATTACAAGGTCACCATCCAGCGCGTGGAGCAGGAAATCCAGGGGGTGGTGTTGAGTGCGGACGATGCGGCCAGCCTGCAATGTCCGGCGGGTGCGCCGGCCTTGCGCATCGTGCGCCGCTACTACAGTGACCAGGGTGAACTCATCGAGGTGGCCGACAACCTCCACCCCAGTGATCGGTTCAGTTACCGGATGGAGATGTCCCGTTGAGCTTGGTCGCGTTCTGAAACTTGCTATTTGTCAGGCCGTGGTTATAGAATTGTCCGTACAAATAAAGGACGTTCAACATGACTTCGCCCGAAACATCCCAAGAGACAAATGGCCGGCTGCCGCTGGCGGGCCTGCGTGTGCTGGCTGTGGAGCAATATGGCGCCGGCCCCTTTGGCACCTCTTACCTGGCCGACCTTGGGGCGGAGGTGATCAAGATCGAAAACCACCGCGATGGTGGTGATGTGGGACGGCATGTCGGGCCCCATTTCTTTGGCGATGACGACAGCCACTTTTTTCAGACCTTCAACCGCAACAAGAAAAGCCTGACGCTGGACCTCAAGCACCCCGAAGGCATGGCGGTGCTGCGCCGCCTTGCCGCTGGTGCCGACGCCTTGCTGGACAACCTGCGTGGCGATTTGCCTGGCAAGCTGGGGCTGACGTACGACGCACTGCGTGAGGTCAACCCTCGCCTGGTGTGTGCACACCTTTCGGCCTATGGGCGCAGCGGGTCGCGCCAGGCCTGGCCCGGCTACGACTATCTGATGCAGGCCGAGGCGGGGCATCTGTCGCTGACGGGCGAGCCTGACGGTCCGCCCACGCGCTACGGGTTGTCGATTGTCGATCTCATGACGGGTCTGGCGGCCGCCTTCGGCCTGCTGGCCGGCGTGGTCAAGGCGCGTGCCAGCGGGCAAGGCATGGACATCGATACCTCGTTGTTCGATGTGGCTCTGCACAACCTCAATTACCCGGGTACCTGGTACCTGAACGCCCAGGTGGTGACCGGGCGCACCGAGCGCAGCGGCCACCCCAGTCTGGTGCCCAGCCAGCTTTATCGAACCCGCGATGGCTGGATTTTTGTCATGTGCAACAAGGAAAAGTTCTGGCCCTTGCTGGCGGCCGAACTGGGCCACCCCGAATGGGCCGATGACCCTCGCCTGGCCACGTTCGCTGTCCGCCTGCAGCACCGGGGCCTGGTCACCGAGTTGCTCGACGCTGCTTTCATGACCCGTGACACGGCCGATTGGTTGCAGGCCTTGAGCGGCAAGATCCCTGTGTCTCCGGTGTTCGATGTGGCTCAGGCCCTGGACAACCCCTTTGTTCACGAGCGGGCTGGGGTGGAGGACTTTCGTTACAACGATGGCCGCAGCGCCCGCATGGTTGCCAACCCGATCCGCGTTGCGGGCACGGCCCTGCCTCACCGCGCGGCCCCCGCCATGGGGGAGCACAACGAAGCCTTGCTGCGCGAGGCCGGCTTTGATGCTGAGGCCATCGAGCGCCTGCGGGGGCTGGGCGTCATCACCCCGGCGGCCACGGCTTGAGGCGGGCCGCCACAGGCGGCTCTTCAGCGGCTGGTGGCGTTGGCTTTCACGGCGGCGGGCTGCAGCCGCATGATGATCAAGGCGGCGATCAGGCAGGCCCCGCCTGCCACGAACAGGGCCGGTGTGTAAGAGGCCAGCACCGAGCGCGACAGGCCGGCGCCATAGGTGGCTGTGGCAGCACCCAGTTGGTGGGCCGCAAACACCCAGCCAAAGACGATGCTGGCACGCTCAGGGCCGAACTCGGCGGCGGCCAGCTTCACGGTGGGGGGCACCGTGGCGATCCAGTCGAGTCCGTAGAACACGGCAAACATCGACAGGCCGACCAGGGTGAACTCTGAATACGGCAGCCAGAACAGCGACAGGCCGCGCAGTCCGTAGTACCAGAACAGCAGCTTGCGGCTGTCATAGCGGTCGGACAGGTAGCCCGACAGGGTGGTGCCCACCAGGTCGAACAAGCCCATCATCGACAACACCGAGGCGGCCGGCACCGGCCCCAGGCCGTTGTCTCCGCACAGCGAGATGAAGTGCGTCTGGATCAGACCATTGGTGCTGAGCCCGCAGATGAAAAAGCTGGCTGCCAGAACCCAGAATGAGGGCACCTTGACGGCGCTGGCCAGTGTGCGCAGGGGCAGGCCCCAGTCCGCACGGGCTGCGGCAGGCTGCACGTTCACGCCCGCGGGGGCGCCGTAGGCATTCAGGTTCAGGTCGGCCGGATGGTCGCGCATGAACAGCAGCATCATCACGAACACCAGCAGTGAAGCCGCGATCACCGGGGCCAGGGCCCAGCGCCAGCCATATTGCTCGATGAGCCAGACCACCAGGGGCAGGAAAACCAACTGACCGGTGGCGCTGCTGCCGGCCAGCAGGCCCATCACCAGGCCCTTGCGCTGAACAAACCAGCGGTTGGCCACCGTGGCGCCCAGCACCATGGCCGTCAGGCCCGTGCCCACGCCCAGCAGCAGGCCCCAAAGCGCAAAGGCCTGCCCCAGGCTGTGCATGAACACCCCCAGCAGCAACGAGCTGGCAATCACGGCTGCGGCAATGGCCACCATGCGCGACACGCCATAGCGCATCAACACCATGGCAGCAAAAGGCCCCAGCAGTCCATACAGCGCAAAGCGAATGGCAAAGACCGACGACAGTTCGGTGGTGGTCCAGCCAAACTCCTGGCTCAGGGGCTGCATCAGGGCGCCGGGCAGCCCGAGTGCCGCCGAGGTGACCAGCATGGCCAGAAAGGTCAGGGCGGCGATCACCCAGGCGTAATGGATGCCCAGGTGTTTCAGATACAAAGCCAGGCGGGGTGCGAGCATGCTGTGGCGTCCTAGGGGGTGAAGGGCCGCTTCGCCCGGCGTTGGGCGAAGATGGCGGCTGGCTTCGGGTTGTCGATTGTGTGGGTGTTTATGATAATGGTCGAAATCAAAAAAAGTCAACGAGGTATCCAGCCATGAAAGTGACCAAGGAACAGGCTCAGCAGAACCGGCAGGCCTTGCTGGACGCGGCCGGCAGGCTGTTCAAGAAGCACGGGATCGATGGCATTGGCGTGGCCGACGTGAGCCGCGAGGCGGGCTTGACGCCGGGGGCGCTGTACAAGCACTTTGCGGACAAGCAGGACCTGGCGGCCCAGGCGTTCAGCCACGCCTTCCGACGTGGCTTCGATCGGGTCAATGCCCCGCGGCCTGGGGCGGAGCGCAGTGTGGACACCTACCTCAAGGTCTACCTCAACCCGCGCATCCGGGACGACCTGGAGGCCGGGTGCCCCCTGATCGCCACCGCCTGTGAAACGGCACGCCAGGGTGAGCTGCTGAGTCAGAGCTTTGCGGATGCCTTCGTTGAGTTCCGCACCGGGCTGGAGTCGGTGCTGCCAGACACCGGGGATGCGGCCCAGCGGTCTGCACTGGCCAGTGTGTTCGTGGCGGCTTTCGTCGGGGCGACCGCCATTTCGCGGGGTGTGCTCAAGGCCGATCGGGCCCTGGCGGACGAGGTGCTGGACCAGGTCCGTGGTGTGCTGGCCTCGCTGGCAACAGTGCCTGATGACAAGGGCGCAGATGGCAACGGCGCAGGCGGCACTTCCTCTGCGCCCGGGCCGCGCTGAAGCCAGGTCAGTTCTTGTTTTTGCAGCGGTAGGCGCGAAGGGCAGCTTCGCGGATCAGGTAGTCGGCCGGCAGGCCCCATTTTTCAGGGTGCTCGCGCACGTGTTTGGCCACGATCTGGTACATCTGCATCGACGCAAAGTCGTCGGGTGTGCACAGAAAATCGCGCTCACCGAGGGTCGAATCCCAGACGCCCATGACGTAGCCCATGAACATCAGGATGTCGCGGCCGTCCTTGGCGCTTTGAAGCCCTTGGCGCTGCCGCTCGTAGGCCTCTGACCATCGATTGAGTTCGGCGCCGTCAATGAACTCGGCGCAGGCCCCCATGCACAGCAAGCCTCCCAGCAAGGCGGCAACCCCTTGGCGTACCCAGGTCCTGGTGGGGCGGGTGACGGGGCTTTTGTCGTGGCGGGCAGAGCGTGGGGACATGGGTTCTGGGTCAATCAGGGCTGGTGGCGATTGGCAGGGCCGGGCTGTGAGGTCGAGACGCCGTTGACGTCGGTCGTGGCTGAGGCTGTGGCGTCGGCGCGGGCCAGCTCCTGGGCCGGGGGGCGGCTGGTCTCTGGCGGGCGGGCCGAGGGCAGGGGGGTTGAGTTCCAAAGCAGCATCAGCCCGACCGTGCACATCAGGGTGGCGGCCATCAAGGCGATGGCCACCGTCTGAAGAATGCGGTTCGAGGGCTCGTTGCTGGGGTGTGCACCGGTGCCAGCTTCTCCGCGCCAGGCTTTGCAATGAGGGCATACGAACGCATCGGATGCGAACGTGGTGCCACATTCACGGCAAGTCACCGTTGCCATCGCCTGCTCCCTGTCTGGCTCATTTCGCCACCTCCATGTGAAACTTGATTTTGCCCAATTCCTGCACCTTCCGGGCCTTGGGCCCACAGTATTCCTGGCAACCTCAGCGACCGGGCCAGCGTCGACACCGATTGCAAAAAAATCGCGGGTTTCCCCGAGGGGCCTTGAAAATGGTGCATAATTGCGGTCTTCGCACAACGAAGCGCTTCTGACCTGAAGCAACGCGATGCAAAGCAAGTAAGAAAAAATTTTTCAAACTTCGCAAAACACGCAAAAAAATCAGGTTAGAATACAAAGCTCAGCGGCTGTAGCTCAGTTGGATAGAGTACTTGGCTACGAACCAAGGGGTCGTGGGTTCGAATCCTGCCAGCCGCACCAAACGACAAGCCCTAGAACAGAAATGTTCTAGGGCTTTTTCGTTTCTGGGTCTCGTCTTTGGCCATCGCGGGGCGACCTTCAGGCCGGGCTGAGCCCGGCCCTCGCCCTCGCCCTGGGCGTCAGGCTTTCTTGGGTTTCTTGCGCGTTGCGGCCTGTGCGGCCTTGGGTTGCGCCGAGGCCTTGCGTGTCTTGGCCTTGCCCGCCTTGCTTGTCGCTTGATCGAGTTCGGCTTCGAGCCGTTCGCAAAGCGTGCGCAACACCTTCACCCGCGCGTGATTCTTGTCGTTGGCCTCCACCAGGGTCCAGGGCGCATTGCCTGTGCTGGTGCGTTCGACCATGTCGCAGATGGCTTGTTGGTAGGCATCCCATTTCTCGCGGTTGCGCCAGTCTTCTTCGGTGATCTTGAAGCGCTTGAAGTCGATCGATTCGCGCTCTTGAAACCGCCGCAATTGCTCCTCTTGGCTGATCTGCAGCCAGAACTTCACCACGATGGTGCCGGCATCGGCCAGTTCGTGCTCGAAATCGTTGATTTCAGAGTACGCGCGCTGCCAGTCGGCCTCGCTGCAAAAGCCTTCGATGCGCTCGACCAGCACGCGCCCATACCAGGTTCGATCAAAGATGCTGACGTTGCCCTGGCGCGGCAGGTGGCGCCAGAAGCGCCACAGATAGGGTTGGGCGCGTTCCTCCTCGCTTGGGGCGGCAACGGGAATCACCTGATACTGGCGTGCATCGAGGGCCGCCCCGATGCGCCGGATGGCGCCGCCTTTGCCTGCGGCATCGGGTCCTTCGAATGCGCAGACCAGGGCTCTCTGGCGAAAGCCGGGGTGGCGCACCAGTTCAGCCAGACGCCCCTGCCAATGGGCCAACTCGGTCTTGTAGGACTTGTCGGCCAGAGAGCGCGCCAGGTCGAGTTGGGACAGCACGTTGCGTCCATCGGTGTCCACCCGCAGCAGGGGCGCCGCGGGCGGTGGTGGGGCGCTGGCGGCGGCGGGCTGGCCCAGGCGCTCGCGCAGCGCCTTGAGCACCAGTTGCCCGACCGTCAAGGAGCGGTAGCGATCGTCATTGCCTTCCAGCACGATCCAGGGGGCCTGGGCGGTGTTGGTGATGCGCAGCAGGTGGCCGGCGGCATCTTGCAGTTGGTCGTAGGTTTTCAGCCGATCCCAGTTCCAGGCGCTGACCCGCCAGGCGGTGCGTGGATCGCTTTCCAGGGCTTTGAGGCGCTCGCGCTGGGCGTCCTTGGTCAGGTGAAACCAGAACTTCAGGATCAGGGCGCCCTCCTGGGCCAGCATCGCCTCAAAGCGGTTGATCTGTGCGGCACGGGCGTCCAGTTCGGCCACGGTGATCTCACCGGCGATGCGCTGCCGGATGGGGTCGGAGTACCAGGATCCGGCAAAGATGCCCAGTCGGCCCTTGGGCGGCAGCGAGCGCCAATAGCGCCACATTGGCGGGCGTTCGCGTTCTTCGTCCGTGGGTTCGGAGAAGGCCAGGGTCGACAGGAACCGAGAGTCCATCCACTCGTAGAGCAGGTTGATGGCTTCACCCTTGCCGGCACCGTCCTGGCCGCTGATCAGCAACAAGACAGGGAAGGGCTTTTTTTCATACAGCTCGGCCTGGGCCTGGAGCAGGCCTGTGCGCAGTTCGGGAACGGCCGCTTTATACGCGGCTTTGCTGATCTTGTGGCCCAGCTCGGCAGATTCAAACATCGGGTCGGATTCCTGTGGGTGGGGGCGTCAGGGCTTGGCGACTGGGCGCCCTGGATGTGGCAGGCGCTTGGCCGTCATCACCAGCACCAGGCAGTCCTGGGCGCTGAGCATCGGAAACCGCTCTTTCAGGGCGCGGTAGGCCAGATGATCATGGGAGCTGGCGCTGCCCCAGCCATTTTGCTGCGAAAAAAACGGCGCCAGCATTTCAAAGGCCTCGAAGAAGATGGCGCGCAGATCGTGCCGCGCGCGGCGCTCTGGCGAAGGGGCTTCGATGGACATGGTTTCCTTTCCGGGGCGGGGGCGCCTGCCAGGGGCGAGGTCACCACAGAATGTATCGATTGCGGTCCCCTCTGTGTGGGGTGCCGGATTGACGTGGGGCAAGCTCGGGCCAAATCAGGGGCCCTCAATCGGCGATGGCCGGGCCTGTGGCAGATTCGTGCACACTCGGAGCCCTGCGGCCCACCACGGGTCAGAGGCCCTGTGCTGGCCGGGATTGTTGAAGAGGGGATCATGAACAAGGCGTTCACGCGAGAGTCAGACGCTGGGGCGGACGACGACGAAGACCTGGGTCTGCCGGCCCTGCCTGCTGGCACGCGCAACTACATCACGGCGGCAGGCTACCAACGCCTGCGCGACGAGTTATTCCAACTGATCGACGAAGAGCGGCCCAAGGTGGTCGACGTGGTTCACTGGGCCGCCAGCAATGGCGACCGTTCGGAAAATGGTGACTACCTGTATGGCAAGAAGCGTCTGCGCGAGATCGACCGGCGCATCCGCTTTCTGACCAAGCGCCTGGAGATCGCCGAGGTCACCAACCCCAGCGTGCACCATGGCAGTGATCAGGTGTTCTTTGGCGCCACCGTCACCTACGAAGACGACGAAGGCGTGCAGCGCACGGTCACCATCATGGGCATCGACGAGGCCGACAGTGCGCTGGGGCAGGTCAGTTGGGTCTCACCGGTGTCGCGCGCCTTGCTCAAGGCGCGTGAGGGCGATGTGGTCAAGCTGATCACCCCTTCGGGTCCGCGCGACATCGAAATTCTGCAGGTGGTCTACCCGGCGTCGACGGCTGCGGACTGAACCCGCCCGACAGGGCCACTGCGCGGCCCGCGGAACGTCGTCCGGGCCTTCTCAGGCCCCCGGCTTGATGCGTGCAGCCCTCAGCACGGTGGGCGTGCGCTGCAGATGCCGCAAGGCGGCATCCAGGTGCGGGGTGTCCTGAACCGACACCAAGAAGCGCAGCTCGGCCGTGCTGGCCGGGCCTTCATCGCCCATGTCGACATGGGTGATGTCTACCTCGGAGGCGGCCAGATCGGCGGCCACGCGGGCCAGCACACCCTTGCCGTTGGTCACGGTCACCACCAGCCCGGTCTCGAATGGGCGAACCGGCTCGTCGGCCCAGTCCACCGCAATGAAGCGCTCGCTGTCCTTGTGCTGCAGGCGTTTGGCGGTGGCACAGTCGGCAGTGTGAACCACCAAGCCTTCGCCGCGCCCCAGGTAGCCGACGATGGCATCGCCCGGGATCGGGCGGCAACAGGGGGCGTACTTGACCGAGGCGTTCTCGCTGCCATCGAGCAGCACGGCGCCCTGCGACAGCTTTTCGTGCGAGGTGTAGCGTTCGCGGGTCAGCAGCAGGGCATCGCGCTTCTCGCCACCCTCGGTCATCAGCACCGTCAGGCGCTTGGCCACCATGCTGGCAATGCGCTTGCCCAGGCCGATGTCGGTCATCAGCTCGCTGCGGGTCTTGTTGCCGGTGAAGCGCAGCAATTTGTCCCAGATGCCCGGGAAATGCGGGTCACGAGCTTCAGGCAACCGGTCGATGCCCTCGGCACGCAGGGCCTGGATCAGCAGCTTTTCGCCCAGCGATTCGGATTCTGTCTGGGCCAGCGTCTTCAGGTAATGCCGGATCTTGGAGCGGGCCCGACCTGTGCGCACAAAGCCCAGCCAGGCGGGGTTGGGCGAGGACACGGGGGCCGTGACCACCTCCACCACATCACCGTTCTTGAGTTCGGTGCGCAGCGGCACCTGCTCGCCATTGATCTTGCCCGCCACCGTGCGGTCGCCGATGTTGCTGTGGATGGCGTAGGCAAAGTCGACGAGGGTGGCGCCCCGTGGCAGGGCCATGATCTGGCTCTTGGGGGTGAACACATAGACCGCATCGGGGAACAGGTCGACCTTGACGTGGTCCCAGAACTCGGCGGCATCGCGTGTTTCGTTCTGGATGTCGAGCAGCGACTGCAGCCACTGGGTGCCCAGACGCTCGGAGGGATCGCCTTCGTGGTCGGAGGCCTTGTACAGCCAGTGGGCGGCCACGCCGGCTTCGGCCACCATGTGCATCTCTTCGGTTCGCATCTGGAACTCGATGTTGATGCCCGAAGGGCCCACCAGCGTCGTGTGCAGCGACTGGTAGCCGTTCACCTTGGCGATGGCGATGTGGTCCTTGAACTTGCCCGGCACCGGCTTGTACATCTGGTGCAGCACGCCCAACGCCGTGTAGCAATCGGTGATGCCCGGCACGATGATGCGAAAGCCGTAGATGTCGGTCACCTGGGCAAAGCTCAGGTGTTTTTCATCCATCTTGCAATAGATCGAATACAGCGTCTTTTCCCGCCCGGCCATGCGGATGCGCATGCCCAGCGTGGCAAAGGCGGCATCGACATCGGCCTGCACCTTCTGGATCAGGTCGCGGCGTCGACTGCGGGCCTTGGCCACCGCTTTGCCCAGGATGGCGTAGCGCCAGGGGTGCAGGTGGCGGAACGACAGGTCCTGCAGCTCGCGGTAGGTCTGGTTCAGGCCCAGGCGGTGGGCAATCGGCGCATAGATTTCGAGCGTTTCGGAGGCGATCCGGCCCCATTTGCTCTTGGGCATGTCCGACATCGTGCGCATGTTGTGCGTGCGGTCGGCCAGTTTGATCAGGATCACCCGCACATCGCGTGCCATGGCCAGCAGCATCTTGCGGAATGACTCGGCCTGGTTTTCTTCGCGGGTGTTGAACTGCAGCTTGTCGAGCTTGGTCAGCCCGTCGACCAGTTCGGCCACCTGCAGGCCGAAGCGATCGACCAGCTCGGCCTTGGTCACGCCGCAGTCTTCCAGGGCGTCGTGCAGCAAGGCCGCCATCAAGGCCTGGGCATCGAGCTTCCAGACGGCGCATTGGGCCGCCACGGCGATCGGGTGGGTGATGTAGGGTTCGCCGCTGTTGCGCAACTGGCCCAGGTGGGCCGCGTCGGCAAAGCGGTAGGCCTGGCGCACCTGCTCGATGCCGGTCGGGCCCAGGTAGCCGAGGCCGTCGACTAGGGCGGCAAAGCTGGCGGCGGCGGCATTGGCGGCTGCAGTCGTGGCTGAACCGGCGGCCGCGGCAGCACTTTTCGGGGGCGTGGCAGAGGAAGAGGGCAGCACCGCAGTCATGCTTCTAATGTAGCGCTGTCAGGGATGTGTGGGACAGAGGGCAAAAAAAAGCACCGCGGCTGCGGTGCTTTTTCGGCGCCAGGGGCGCGAGCAGGTTCAGGGAACCTTTTTGAGCATTTCCAGGCCGATCTTGCCTTCTGCGATTTCACGCAGGGCAGTCACGGCCGGCTTGTTCTTGCTTTCGATCTTGGGCGAGTGGCCCTGACTCAGCATGCGGGCGCGGTAAGTGGCCGCCAGAACCAGCTGGAAGCGGTTCGGGATATTGACCAGGCAATCTTCAACGGTAATGCGTGCCATGAGGGTTCTCCGCGGGCTAGTCGATGTTCAGTGAGTGGAAGGTGTCAGCCCGGGCGCGTCGCTGGGCTGCATACTTGAGACGTTGGGCGTGCACCACGGCTTTCATGTCGAAAAGGGCGCGCTCAAACAATTCGTTGATTATAACGAAGTCGAATTTGGAAGCCTGCGCCATCTCGATGGCGGCGTTTTTCAGGCGCAGTTCGATCACGTCCGGCGCGTCTTCGCCGCGGCGCTCCAGGCGCGATCGCAGCTCTTCCCAGCTGGGGGGCAGGATGAAGATCAGGATGGCGTTGGCAAACGCTTTCTTGATCTGGATCGCGCCCTGAAAGTCGATCTCCAGCACCACATCGGCGCCTTCGGCAATGCGTTCTTCGATGGCTTTTTTCGAGGTGCCGTAGCGGTTGCCGTGCACATGGGCCCACTCGATGAAGGCGTTGTTGGCCACCATCGCGTCGAATTCGGGCTGGGACACAAAGAAGTATTCGCGTCCGTGCTTTTCCTGGCCACGGGGTGGCCGGGTGGTGTGCGACACCGAGGGCTGGACACGCGAGTCCAGCTCCAGCAGCGCCTTCACAAGGCTGGACTTGCCGGCCCCGCTGGGGGCGGCCACGACAAACAGGTTTCCTGGGTAATCCATGATGGGCTCGGAGTCTGGGTTGGGCTCTGGGGCTTATTCGATGTTCTGGACTTGCTCGCGCATCTGCTCGATCAGTACCTTCATGTCCACGCTGATGCGGGTCAGTTCCAGGGCGGCCGATTTCGAGCCCAGGGTGTTGGCCTCGCGGTGCAGTTCCTGGATCAGGAAGTCGAGCCGTTTGCCCAGCTCGCCGCCCTTGGTGAGCAGGCGCTCCAGCTCGTCCAGGTGCGAATCCAGGCGGGTGATCTCTTCGGCCACGTCGATTCGGATGGCGAAAGCGGTGGCCTCGGACAGGGCGCGGTCCTGGGCCGCCTCGGGCAGGGTGCTGCCATCGGTCAGGTTCATGGCTTCTTTCCAGCGCTCCAGAAAGCGCTGGCGCTGCTGCTCCACCAACTGGGGCACCAGCGGCGTGGCCTGGGCGGCCAGGGCGCGCAACTGGCCGATGCGGTCTTGCAGCATGGTGCTCAGGCGGGCGCCTTCACGCTGGCGCGCCGACAGCAGTTCCTTGACCACCTTGGCGGCCAGGGCCTGCACCTCTTCGGCACTGGGCAGCAGGGTGTGGGCATCCGAGCCCCCCAGCCGGATCACATCCGCCACGCTCAGCGGCGTGGCCTGCGGCAGCCAGGCCCGCACCTGGTCCTGGATGGCATTGAGTTTTTGCAGTTGGCGGGTGGTGGGCTCTTTCAGGCCGTCGCCGCCTTCCTGGTCCAGGGCGGCGCGTACTTCCACCTTGCCCCGTTTGAGCTTGGCGGTCAGCAGCTCGCGCAGGGCGGGCTCGTGCTGGCGCAGCTCTTCGGGCAGCCGGAAGCTCAGGTCCAGAAAGCGGCTGTTCACGGCGCGGATTTCCAGGCCGAACCGGGTGGTGGCACTGCTTTTGGCGTCGCCGCCGACCTCAGGGGTGGCCACGTCCTGCTGGGCAGTGGCGTAACCGGTCATGCTGTAAACTGGCATTGGGTTCTATTACATAAATCAATACAGGGATTATCCCGCCTGGACGGGGTGCCCGTCCCGTCTATCTCCACATGTCGAAGGTCAAACCGGCACCGCTTCCACCGGATACCGTCATCGGTGGCTACCGTGTGGTGCGCCGTCTGTCTGCGGGCGGCTTCGGCGTGGTGTACCTGGCCCTCGACATGGAAGGTCAACAGGTTGCTGTCAAAGAGTACCTTCCTTCGTCGCTGGCCACGCGCGGTGCCGGTGAGTTGCTGCCCAAGGTCCAGCCCGAAAAGCTGTCGCTTTACCGACTCGGCCTGAAGAGCTTTTTTGAAGAGGGGCGCTCGCTGGCCCAGATCTCCCACCCCTCGGTGGTGAGTGTGCTGAACTTCTTCCGCGAGAACGAAACCGTCTACATGGTGATGAACTACCTGGAGGGGGCCACCCTGCAGGATTTCATCATCACCGCGCGCGACCTGAAAACCCAGAAGGTGTTTCGCGAGTCGACCATCCGGTCCCTGTTCGACGAGGTCTTGCGCGGCCTGCGCATCGTGCACCAGCACAAGATGCTTCACCTGGACATCAAGCCGGCCAACATCTTCATCACCGACGACAACAAGGCCGTGCTGATCGACTTCGGGGCGGCCCGAGAAGTGCTGTCCAAGGAGGGCAACTTCATCCGCCCGATGTACACGCCTGGCTTTGCGGCCCCCGAGATGTACCGGCGCGATGCTGCCATGGGCCCCTGGACTGACATCTACGCCATCGGTGCCTGCATTTATGCCTGCATGCAGGGATATCCCCCCAACGAGGCCCCCCAGCGCATCGAAAAAGACCGCCTTTCGCTGGCCTTGTCGCGCCTGCGCGGTGTCTATTCCGACAACCTCATCGAGGTGGTCGAGTGGTGCATGGCGCTCGACCCACTGGCCCGACCGCAGTCGGTGTTTGCGCTGCAAAAAGAACTCAGCCGCGAAGGCGAGCGCCGCTACACCAAGCTCTCCGTGGGTGAGAAAGTTCGGCTGCAATTCGACACCCTGGTGTCCGACAACAAGAAAAAAACCGGCCGTGAAGCCACGGACGTGGGTGCCAAACCGAAATGAAATTCTCAGTTTTCCAGGTCAGCCGCCGAGGTGGTCGCGAAAAGAACGAAGACCGCATGGGCTATTGCTATACCCGTGATTCAGCCCTGTTCGTGCTGGCCGACGGCATGGGCGGTCACCCCGAAGGCGAGGTGGCGGCCCAAATTGCCTTGCAGACCATCTCGGCGCTGTTCCAGCGCGAGGCCCAGCCCCGTTTGGCTGACGTGACCGAGTTTCTGACCACGGCGCTGATGGCCGCACACCACCAGATCCTGCGTTACGCCGCCGACAAAGGCATGCTGGACACCCCGCGCACCACCCTGGTGGCCGGGGTGGTGCAAAGCGGCAGTGCAAGTTGGGTGCACTGTGGTGACTCCCGCCTGTACCTGGTGCGTGACGCCGAGTTGCTCACCCGCACCCGCGACCACTCTTACCTGGAGCACCGCAGCCCGGCCATGATGCTGCCCGAGCGCATCAACCGCAACGTGCTGTTCACCTGCCTGGGGTCGCCCACCAAGCCCGTCTTTGATGTGACCGGACCGGTCATCCTGCAGCAAGGCGACAAGATCATGCTGTGCTCCGACGGGCTTTGGGGCAGCGTCCATGACGACGAAATCGTGCGTCAACTCAGTCGCTCCTCGGTCTCGGAGGTGGTGCCTGAGCTGGTCGAGACCGCCCTGCGCAAGGCCGGCGACAGCAGCGACAACGTCACGGTGATCGCGCTCGAGTGGGAAACCCCTGACACCTTTGAGTCCACCCGCGGCATCTCCACCGACAGCATCAGCGAAGGGGTGTTTGCCTCGACCATCCAGTCGGGCGCCCTGGACAATTTTGTCGACGATCTGGACGACGCCGCCATCGAGCGCTCCATCGCCGAGATCAACGCCGCCATCCGCCGCTCGGCCCAGCGCAAGCATTGAGCAGGCCCGGGATTGCCCTGGTGCGATGGCGGGGCATCCCGGCGCGGGCTTGAACCCAGGCCTGCGGCAGGTTCCAATCACGCCCTGCCGGCCGCCCAGTCGGCGCGTTTCATACCAACGGATTCTCAACATGACGGCCAACCCAACCCTTTATCAACGCAGCCAGCAGCGGGCCGCCGCCCAATTGCGTCCGGTGCGCATCACGCGGGGCTACACCATGCACGCCGAAGGCTCGGTGTTGATCGAATTCGGTCACACCAAGGTCTTGTGCACCGCCTCGGTCGAAGAGAAAGTGCCCCCGCACAAGCGGGGCAGCGGTGAGGGCTGGGTCACGGCCGAGTACGGCATGCTGCCGCGTGCCACTCACACCCGCAGTGACCGCGAGGCCGCGCGCGGCAAGCAGACGGGCCGCACCCAGGAGATCCAGCGCCTCATCGGGCGCTCGCTGCGCGCCGTGTTCGACCTCAAACGCCTGGGTGAACGCACCTTGCACCTGGACTGCGACGTGCTGCAGGCCGATGGCGGCACCCGCACCGCGGCCATCACTGGCGCCTTCGTGGCCGCCCAGGACGCCGTCAACGGTCTGCTGGCCGCGGGCAAGATCAGCGAGTCGCCCATCCTCGACCACGTGGCCGCCATCTCGGTGGGCATCGTCGAAGGCACCCCGCTGCTCGATCTTGAATACACCGAAGACTCGGCCTGCGACACCGACATGAACGTGGTCATGACCGGCGCCGGCCACTACGTCGAAGTGCAGGGCACCGCCGAAGGGGCTGCTTTCACCCGCCGTGAAATGGACCAGTTGCTGGGCCTGGCCGAAGCGGGCATTGCCGAACTGGTGCAGTTGCAGAAACAAGCCCTGGCCGCCTGAACCCGACCCCCTGATGTGAGAACGCTGTCATGAAACTGGTCCTGGCCTCCAACAACCAAGGCAAGCTGGCTGAACTGCAGGCCCTGTTCGCGCCCCTGGGCGTCGAACTGGTGCGCCAGGGCGAGTTGGGCATTCCCGAAGCCGCCGAACCCTTCCGCACCTTTGTCGAAAACGCCCTGGCCAAGGCCCGCCACGCCAGCGCCCACAGCGGCCTGCCGGCCCTGGCCGATGACGCCGGTCTGTGCGTGGACGCTTTTGGCGGCCTGCCCGGCGTCGACACGGCCTACTACGCCACCCAGTTTGGCTATCCCAAGGGCGATGACAACAACGTGCGCGCCTTGCTCGAACAGATGCAGGGCATCGACCAGCGCCGCGCCGCCCTGGTCAGCACCCTGGTGGCGGTGCGCTCACCCGAAGACCCCGAGCCCCTGATCGCGGTGGGCCGTGCCGTCGGGCAGATCACCCGCCAACCCGTGGGAGAGCACGGCTTCGGCTTCGACCCCGTGATGTTCATCCCCGAATTCGGCCAGACATTTGCCCAGTTGGCCCCCGAGGTCAAGAACGCCCACAGCCACCGCGGCCGCGCTGCGCGCCAGATGCTTCAGCTGATGCGCGACAACTGGCTGCCGGAGGCCTCCGCGTGAGTCCGCCCGACCTGACCCACTACATGCGCCCAGGCACCCTCAGCCTGCCCGCGCTGCCGCCGCTGTCGCTGTACGTGCACCTGCCCTGGTGCCTCAAGAAGTGCCCTTACTGCGACTTCAACTCGCACGAGTTCCGGGGTGAGGGCGGTGAACCGGCTGCGGCCCCCGAGGCGCGCTACATTGACGCCCTGATGGCCGATCTGGAGGCCTCTCTGCCCCTGATCTGGGGCCGCGCGGTGCACAGCATCTTCATCGGGGGGGGCACGCCCAGCCTGTTCTCGCCTGAATCGATCGACCAGCTCATCAGCGGCCTGCGGGCCCGCCTGCGCCTGGAGGCCGAGTGTGAGATCACCCTGGAGGCCAATCCCGGTACTTTTGAGAAGGATCGATTCCGCGCCTTCCGCCAAGCCGGAGTCACCCGCCTCTCGGTGGGGGTGCAGAGCTTCAACGACCAGCATCTGCAGGCCTTGGGCCGGGTGCATGACCGGGCCCAGGCCCTGGCGGCGGTGGAGGAGGCGCGCAGCGCCTTCGACACCTTCAACCTCGACCTGATGTATGCACTGCCCGGCCAGAGCCTGGAGGGGTTTGCGCAAGACCTGGACACCGCGCTGGCGTTGTCGCCGCCGCACCTGTCGGTCTACCACCTGACCATCGAGCCGAACACCTATTTCGCCAAGTATCCGCCCGTGGTGCCCGAAGACGACACCGCTTACGCCATGCTCGATCTGATCACCGAGCGCACTGCCGCCCGTGGCATGCAGCGCTACGAGGTGTCGGCCTACGCTCAGCCCGGCCATGGCTGTTTCCACAACACCAATTACTGGCAGTTTGGCGATTACCTGGGCATTGGTGCGGGCGCGCACGGCAAGCTCAGCTTTGCGCACCGCGTCATCCGGCAGGTGCGGGTGCGCGAACCGCGCCTTTACATGGACAAGGCCCTGGCCGGCGAGGCCATCGCGCAAGAAACCGAAGTCAAGCGCAGCGAACTGCCCTTCGAGTACATGCTCAACGCGCTGCGCCTGCGCGAAGGCTTTGCGCTGCAGGATTTCTGCGACCGCACCGGCCTGCCCTTGTCGGCCATCGCTGCCGGCCTGGACGAGGCCGAACGCAAGGGCCTGATCGAGCGCGACTTCGCGCGCGTCAAGCCCACCGAGCGGGGTTTTGACTTCCTGAGCGATCTGCAGGCCCTGTTTCTGGCCTGAGGCTTCAGGTCACATCAGCCCAGCAGGCCCTTGAGCAGGCTCAGCCCTTCGGCCACCAGGGGTGACTCGCCTTGGGCGCCCTGGGCTGGCAACTGCCCCTGGGGGGTCAGGTGATCGACGATCTGGGGCAGCCACTGCGCCAACTGAGCCGACAGCTCGCCTGTGTTCAGGCCCAGCTGGCCCGCCAGACGCTGCACCGTGTCGCTGCCCAGCACGGCCTGCAGCTGGCTGGCGTCGATCGGCAGGTTCTGACCATTCGAGACCCAGGAGGCGACCACATGGGCCAGCCCCTGCTGCTCAAAAACCTTCACCAGACCCGACAAGCCGCCGGTCTGCGGGTCGTTGAGCCAATGCAGCACCACCTCGGGCAGGCCGGCCCCGGCGGCGCTGCCACCCTGCTGGGCCGCCAAGCCCCCGACCGTGCTCAGTACCTGATCGAACAAACCCATGGTGATCCTCTCTTGGCCCGCAGGCACTTGATTTGATGAATGTGCGCTCAGTCTAGTTGGATGGTCTTGACCCGCCTGTGAACAAATCCCGCAAACCTCCAATTCATGGCGTGGCCGATGCTTCCTGGGCCACCCTCAGGGCGTGGGCCGCAAAGGTGCTCACCAACTGGTTGCCATGCCCCGGTCGGGTGGCCAGGGCCATGTCGAGTCGGGCATCGGCCGGGGTGTCGGTCAGGCGCAGCAGCTTCACGCCCCGGCGCATCTGGTGGCGGGCCACGCCGGCCACCAGGGCCAGGCCCAGGCCGCTTTCGACCAGGCTCAGGATGGTGGACACCTGCATCGCCTGCTGGGCCACGCGAGGGCTGAAGCCCGAGTGCTGGCAGCGCAGCATGGCCAACGCAAACAGCCCTGGCACCCGCGCCTGCTCGTAAAGAATGAAGGGCTCCAGCGCCACGGCCGACAGCGCGATGGCACTGCGCCGGGCCAGCGGGCTGTTGCCGGGCACGGCCAGCATGAACTCGTCGCGCTCCAGCACCGTGAACTCGCAGTCACCCGGCGTCAGCACCGGGTAGCGCACCAGGCCCACGTCCAGGCGTCCGGCGGCCAGGCCGTCGAGCGCGGCCTGGGTGGTCGACTCGGTCAGTTCCAGCTCGATCTTCGGGTAATGGGCGCGAAAGCTCGGGATCAGCCGCGGCAGCAGCGAGTAGGTGGCCGTGCCGATGAAGCCCACCCGCAGCAGCCCGCCCAGGCCATGCAAGGCCGCGGCCACCCGCTGGCGGCACTGGGCCGCGTGCGCCAGAGCCTGTCGTGCGTCGGCCAGCATGGCCTGGCCGGCCGCCGTCAGCACCACGCCGGCCGGTGTCCGGTCGAACAGGGCGCCGCCCAGCTCGTCTTCCAGCTTGCGGATCGACACCGACAGCGGTGGCTGGGCCATGTGCAGGCGCTCGGCCGTGCGGTGGAAGTTGCCGGTTTCGGCCAGATCGACAAATTGCGCCAGTTGCCTGAGGTTCATTTTGATACTCGAACGGTATTGGATCGACGCTAATCAATATTGGACGCTCTGACAAGCGATTCCTACAGTCGATCCCCATGACGGAGACAACAAAGGCGGCCCAGCCACTGGCGGGCCTGCGCGTGGTGGATGCCAGCGCGGTGGTGATGGGCCCCTACGCCAGCCAGTGGCTGGCCGACCTGGGGGCCGAGGTGATCAAGGTGGAGCCCCCCGAGGGCGATTCCACGCGCCACACCGGCCCGGCGGCCGAAGCCGGCATGGCTGCGATCTTTCTGGGCGTGAACCGCAGCAAGCAAAGCGTGGTGATCGACCTCAAGCAGGCCGGCGGCCAGGCCGCGCTGCAAGCCTTGATTGCCGGGGCCGACGTGTTCATGCACAGCATGCGGCCGCAGAAGCTGGCCCCGTTGGGGCTGGACCCGGCCACGCTGTGCCAACGCTACCCGCGCCTGGTGTTTGCCGGTCTGCACGGCTTTGCCGACGGCGGGCCCTACAGCGGCAAGCCGGCCTACGACGACATCATCCAGGGCTTGTCGGGCAGCGCCGCGCTGATGCAGGCCCAAAGCGGGGTGGCGCGCTACCTGCCCACCATCGCCGCCGACAAGACCTGTGGCCTGGTGGCCGCCCTGGCCATCGTGGCGGCGGTGGTGAAACGGCAGGCCACCGGGCAGGGCGGCTTTGTCGAGGTCCCGATGTTCGAGACCATGGTGGGCTTCAACCTGGTCGAGCATTTCTATGGTGAGCATTTCGAGCCGCCGCGTTCGGCCCCAGGCTACCCCCGGGTGCTGGCCGACTGGCGTCGCCCCTATGCCACGGCCGACGGCCACGTCTGCCTGATGCCCTACACCGATGCCCACTGGCGCCGCTTCTTCGAGGCCGTGGGCGAGCCCGCCCTGGCCGTCGACCCGCGCTTTGCCAGCATGGCCGCGCGTACCCGCCACATCGAGGCCTTGTACGAGACCACCGGCCGCCTGGTAGCCCTGCACGACACGGCCCACTGGCTGGCCTTGTGCGATCGCATCGAGGTCCCGGTGGCGCGCATGAACCGGCTCGAAGACCTGCAGCACGACCCGCACCTGCAGGCCACCGGCTTTTTCGAGCCGATCGACGACCCGGCCATGGGGGCCCTGCGCTTCCCGGGCGTGGCCCCGCGCTTTGACGGCCAGCGCGCCGCGGTCGGCCTGCCGCCCCGCCTGGGGGCCGACACCGCGCGCGCCCTGAGCGCGGCCGGCGTGCCGGCCGACACCCTGGCCGGGTGGCTGGCCACGGGCGCTGTGGGTGCCCCGGCCCAACGAACACCTTCCTGAACCTGGAGCCTTCCATGCCCCACACCACGCCCCCGCTGCCGCCCCGCCTGGGCCAGGGCTTTCATTGGCAAGACCTGTCGGTCGGCCAGAGCTTTCGCACCTTTCGGCGCACCCTCACCGAGACTGACCTGGTCAATTTCATCTCGTGCACCGGCATGCTGGAGGCGATCTTCATTGACACCGAGTTCGAGGGCGGTGCCATGGCCGGCCGCCCGGTGCCCGGGGCACTCACCTACACCTTGATCGAGGGCTTCATCCTGCAGACCATGATCCAGGGCACTGGCCTGGCCATGCTGGAGCTGCACCAGAAGATCCTGCACCCGGTGCGGGTCGGCGACACCATCCACGCCCGCATCACCGTGACCGAGGTGCGGCCCACCTCGGCCAAGGGGCGGGCAGTGGTCAGCTCTGACATCACCGTCTTCAATCAGCATGACATCGAGGTCATGCACTACACCGCCAAGCGCTTGCTGGCGGGCCGTCCCGAATGAAACCCAGGAGCCCCGGCATGATCTTCAGCCCCTTTTCGCGCCGCGTGTGCGCCAGCCTGGCACTGGCGCTGCTGGCCCCGTTGTGCCTTGCCCAGCCGGCCGCACCGGCGGCCCGCTACCCCGACAAGCCGCTGCGCCTCGTGCTGGCCTTCCCGCCCGGCGGCCCGACCGATCTGGTGGCCCGCGTGCTGGCGCAGAAGCTCGGTGAGCAGTTGGGGCAGTCGGTGCTGGTCGACAACCGCCCGGGCGCCAACGGCAACATCGCGGCCGAGATGGTGGCCCGCGCCCCGGCCGATGGCTACACCCTGTTCTACAACACCTCGGCCGTGGCGCTCAGCCCGGCGCTGTACAAGAAGCTCAGCTACGACGTGCGCACCGACTTTGCGCCGGTGGCCCTCACGGCGGTGATTCCGCTGGTGCTGGTGGTGCACCCCTCGCTGCCCGTCCACACGCCGGCCGAGTTCCTGGCGTACGCCCGGGCCCAGGGCGAGCGGCTCACCTTCGGCTCGGCGGGCAACGGCAACATCACCCACCTGGGCGCCTTCCTGTTGCTCAAAGGGCAGGGCCTGCAGGCCACCCACGCGCCTTACAAGGGCAGCGCGCCGGCCCTCACCGATCTGGTGGGCGGGCAGCTGCAGTTCATGACCGACACCGTCAACTCGGCCTTGCCCTTCATCCGCGACAAGCGCCTGCGTGCGCTGGCCGTCACCAGCCTCAAGCGCACCAGCGTGCTGCCCGAGGTGCCCACCCTCAACGAGACCGCGGCCCCCGGTTTCGAGGCCGGTGCCTGGCAGGGCCTGCTGTTGCCGGCGCGCACCCCGCCCGAAATCGTGAACCGGCTCAACGCCGAGGTGCTCAAGGCCCTGGCCAGCGCCGATGTGCGCGCCAAGCTGGCCCAGCAGGGCGCCGAACCCCTGGGCTCGACCCCGGCCGAGTACGGCGCCTACATCGACAGCGAGATCCGCCGTTGGACCGAGGTGGTGCGTCAGACCGGCGCCGCCCTCGACTGAGTCACCGCCACCGGCCCCGTTGAACTGGAGACCCCCCATGCAACGCAAAACCCTGTTCGCCCTGGGCCTGGCCCTGGTGGGCGCCTGCCTGACGCTCAGCGCGCCTGTGGTGAAGGCGCAGACGCCCCTGCCCGATGCCGCCAACCGCCCCATCCGCTTCGTGGTGCCGTTTCCGCCCGGCAGCGGCACCGACACCTCGGCGCGCTACTTTGCCCGCAAGCTCACCGAGCTCAGCGGCCAGCCCGTGGTGGTTGACAACCGGGCGGGCGGCAATGGCTTCATCGCCGTGCGCGCCGTGCTGGCCGCCCCGGCCGATGGCAGCACGGTGTTCGTCGGCAGCAACTCCACCCTGGCCGTCAATGCCGCACTGTTCAAGTCGCTGCCCTACGACCCGGTGGCTGACTTTGCTCCCCTGTCCATGCTGATGCGCTCGCCCGCCTTGCTGGTGGTCCCTGGCCAGGCCGAACAGCAGAGCCTGGGCGATCTGATCAACGCCGCCCGGGCCCGCCCCGATGCGCTCAACTACGGCGCTGGCTCGGCGGGCTATCAGCTGATGGCCGAGCTGTTCAACGATGCCGCCCGCGTGCAGACGCACCATGTGCCTTTCAAGGGCGCTGGTGAAGCCGTGACGGCGGTGGTGGGCGGCACGGTGCAGTTTGCCTTTGCCGAAACCACCAGCGCCCAGGAGCTGATCAAGGGCGGCAAGCTCAAGGCGCTGGCCGTGGCGTCCGAGCGCCGCGTGCCGGCCTTGCCCCAGATTCCGACCGCCACCGAGGCCGGCCTGGCCGGCTTCAGCGCCTACACCTGGGTCGCGGCCATGGTCTCGGCCAAGACGCCGCGCACCGAGGTCGACCGCCTGGCCGCCTGGTTCACCCGCATCGAGGCCCTCCCCGAAACCCGCGAGTTCTACGAGCGCCTGGGGGCCGAGGTGATGTCGGGTGGCCCCGACGAGATGCGCGCCTTCCAGGCCAGCGAGATCCGGCTCTGGAAGCGCATTGCCCAGAAGGCCCGGGTGGAGCTGCAATGAGTGCGGGCGCCTTGCCTTCGGCCGCCCCGGCGGACAGGGCCCCAGTGATGGCGCTGGCCGGCCTGCGCGTGCTCGACCTGTCGCGCGTGCTGGCGGGCCCCTGGGCCAGTCAGACCCTGGGCGACCTGGGGGCTGAGGTGATCAAGGTCGAACGCCCGGGCTTCGGTGACGACACCCGCCTGTGGGGCCCTCCCTTCCTGAAAGACCCACAGGGTCAAGCCAGCCACGAATCGGCCTATTACCTGTGCGCCAACCGCAACAAGCGCTCCATCGCAGTGGATCTGACCCAGCCTGCCGGGCAGGACATCATCCGGCGCCTGGCCCAGGACAGCGACGTGCTGATCGAGAACTTCAAGGTCGGCGGCCTGAGTGCCTATGGCCTGGACGCCGAGACCCTGTGTGCGCTCAACCCGCGGCTGGTGTATTGCTCGATCACCGGCTTTGGCCAGACCGGGCCCTATGCCGCGCGGGCGGGCTACGACTTCCTCATGCAGGGCATGGGGGGCTTGATGAGCGTCACCGGCCAGCCCGAGGGGCAGCCCGGGGCCGGGCCGTTGAAGGTGGGTGTGGCGCTGACCGACATCCTCACCGGCCTGTACGCCAGCACCGCGGTGCTGGCCGCCCTGCGGGCCCGGGATCAGACCGGGCGCGGCCAGCACATTGACCTGGCCCTGCTCGATGTGCAGGTGGCCTGCCTGGCCAACCAGGGCATGAACTACCTCTACAGCGGCCAGGTGCCACAACGCATGGGCAACGCCCACCCCAACACCGTGCCCTACCAGGACTTTCCGACCGCCGACGGCGACATGATCCTGGCCATTGGCAACGACAGCCAGTTTGCCCGCTTCTGTGCCGAGGCCGGTCACCCCGAGTGGGCGCAAGACCCGCGCTACGCGAGCAACAGCGCCCGCCTGGCCCACCGCGCCACGCTGATCCCGCTGCTGCGCCAGTGCACGGTGATGCACACCACGGCCGACTGGGTCGCTCGCCTGGAGGCTGCCGGTGTGCCCTGCGGCCCCATCAACAACATGGCCCAGGTGTTTGCCGACCCCCAACTGCAGTCGCGCGGCGTGATCACCCACCTGCCGCACCCGGTGGCCGAGGGGGACATCCCCTTGGTAGCCAGCCCCATCCGCTTGTCCGACACCCCGGTGCAATACCGCCAGGCCCCGCCCACCCTGGGCCAGCACACCCGCGCCGTGCTGGCCGAGCGCCTGGGCCTGGGTGAAGCCGAACTCGATCGCCTGACCCGGCAAGGGGTGCTGGCATGAGTTTCATCGGCGGATACCCGCCCTCTCACAAGGAAGCTGAATGAGTGCCCTCGACTCACTGGACCTGACCCCCATCCCCGCCGAGGACGAGGCCCTGCGCGCCCCCGTGCGGGCCTTTCTGGCCGAGGCCCTGCAAGGTGTGCCCGGGGTCACCCGGGCGCGTTCCTGGTCGGGTTACGACCCGGCCTTCAGCCGGGCACTGGGCGCACAGGGCTGGCTGGGCATCACCCTGCCCACCGCTTATGGCGGCGGCGGGCGCAGCCCCTTTGCCCGCTACGTGCTGGTCGAGGAGTTCCTCAATGCCGGCGCGCCCGTGGGCTCGCACTGGATTGCCGACCGCCAGAGCGGCCCGCTGATCCTCAAGTACGGCAGCGAGGCGCAAAAGCGCCAGTACCTGCCCGCCATCTGCCGGGGCGAGGCCTTCTTCTGCATCGGCATGAGCGAGCCCGGGGCTGGCTCCGACCTGGCCAGCGTGCGCACCCGGGCCACCCGCACCGACATGGGCTGGCGCCTGAATGGCCAGAAGATCTGGACCACCAATGCGCACCACTGCCATTACATGATCGCGTTGGTGCGCAGCTCCGGCGAGGCGGGCGACCGCCAGCAGGGCCTGTCGCAGTTCATCGTCGACCTGTCGCTGCCCGGGGTGACCGTGCGGCCCATCACCGACCAATCCGGTGACCGCCATTTCTGCGAGGTCTTTTTTGACGACGTGGCGCTGGCGCCCGAGGCCCTGATCGGGGCCGAGGGCCAGGGTTGGGCCCAGGTGACGGCCGAGCTGGCCTTCGAGCGCAGCGGGCCCGAGCGCCTGTACTCCAGCATCGTGCTGTTTGACGAGTGGCTGGCCTTTGTGCGCCAGGACGCCGCTACCCACCCACAGCGCAATGCTGCGGCCCTGCGGCTGGCCGGGCGGGTGCTGGCCCAACTGGCGCCGCTGCGGGCCATGTCGGTGGCGGTCACCGGGCGTCTGGCACGGGGCGAGAGCCCGGTGGTCGAGTCGGCCCTGGTCAAAGACCTGGGCACTGGTGTCGAGCAGCTGATCCCGGCGGCACTGGCTGACGACCTGGGGACCCGCCTGGCCGAGGGCCAGCCCGTGCCGTTCGGCCTGCTGCACACCCTGAACTACGTGATCCAGGTGGCGCCTTCGTACTCGCTGCGTGGCGGCACGCGCGACATCCTGCGCGGCATGATCGCGCGCGGCCTGGGCCTGCGTTGATGAGCCCGCTGACAACCCCATCGAGAAAGGCTGGTTGATGAACGACGAGCAAGACCTTTTCGCCGCCTCGCTGCGCACCCTGCTGACCGACCATGCAGGCCCGCCCGTGGTGCGCGCCATCGAGGCCGGTGGTCCGCACCTGGCCCTGTGGCAGACCTTGCAGGATTCGGGCTTTGTCGATGCCCTGTTGCCCGAGACGCAGGGCGGGGCCGGCCTGGATCTGGGCCAGGCTTTCAGCCTGCTGGCCCTGTGTGGTGAGTTCGCGCTGCCCGTGCCGCTGGGCGAAACCCTGCTGGCGCGCGGCCTGTTGGCCCAGGCCGGCCTGGCCCGGCCCGAGGGGCCCCTCACGCTGGCCGCCCAGGCGCTGGATGACGGGGAGCGCCTGATCTGCACCAGCGTGCCCAGTGCCCGCGTGGCCAGCCATGTGCTGCTGCGCCACCTCGATCGCTGTGCCTTGCTGCCGGTGGCCGAGGCCCGGGTGGAAGCCACCGGGCTGGCCCAGGAGGCCACGCTGAGCTGGCCACGGGCCTCCTGGCTGGCCACGCCCGCCTGGCCCGGGGCCCTGCCGCCGCTGCGCGAGCTGCAGGCCGTGCTGTATGCGGCCCAGATGGCTGGCGCCATGAGGGCGGTGTTCGAGCGCAGCCTGCAGCACGCCAATGAGCGCCAGCAGTTCGGCCGCCCGATTGGCAAGTTCCAGGCCATCCAGCACCAGCTCAGCGTGATGGCTGAGTTGGTGTTTGCCTCGCGCATGGCGGCCCGTCTGGGCTGCCAGGGCCCGGTGCAGGCGCCTGACCTGCTGCGGGCCGCCGTGGCCAAAGCCCGTTGCAGCGAGGCCGCCCCTGAGGTGGCGGCGTTGGGCCACTCGATCCATGGCGCCATCGGCTTCACCGCCGAGTTCGACCTGCAGCTTCACACCCGCCGCCTGCACGCCTGGCGTCAGGCCGGGGGCAGCGAATCGCATTGGCAGGGTGTGCTGGGCGAGGCCCTCGTGAACGGGCACGAAGGCCTGGCCCTCGACCTGTTGCGCCAGCTCACCGACACCGAATCCCTTCCCGCCTGAGCCCTGACGGAGTTTTCCATGACCCAACCGACCCCTTTCCTGAAATCCGAGCGCGACGGCGCGATCCTGATCCTCACCATGAGTCAGCCGGCCACGCGCAACGCACTGACCGGCAACACCGCGGTGGCCGAGTTCGTGCAGGCCTGCGATGAGGTGCGCCGCGACCCCAGCGTGCGGGTGGTGATCCTGACCGGCGAAGGCCCGGTGTTCAGCTCGGGCGGCAACGTCAAGGACATGCAGCGCTACGAGCGCGAGCGACCTTCGCCCGACGCGATCCGCGAGGAGTACCGCCAGGGCATCCAGCGCCTGCCGCGCGCGCTCTATCAGCTCGATGTGCCGGTGATTGCGGCCATCAACGGGCCCGCCGTCGGCGCTGGGCTGGACCTGTGCTGCATGTGCGACATGCGCATCGCCGCCGAAGGCGCCACCTTTGCCGAAAGTTTTGTGCGCGTGGGCATCGTGCCCGGCGATGGCGGCGCCTGGCTGTTGCCGCGGGTGGTGGGCCTGTCCAAAGCCTCCGAGATGGCGTTCACGGGCGAGGTCATCGATGCGGCCGAGGCCCTGGCTTGCGGCCTGGTCTCGCGCGTGGTGCCGGCCGGTCAGCTGATGGCGGCGGCCCGCACCCTGGCCTGCAAGATTGCCGCCAACCCGGGCGGCGTGCTGCGCATGACCAAGCGCCTGCTGCGCGAGGGCGAGCGCAGTTCGCTGGAGTCGCTGCTGGAGCTCTCAGCGGCCTACCAGGCCCTCGCCCACACCACCGAAGACCACTTCGAGGCGGTGCGGGCCTTTGTCGAGAAACGAGCGCCGCGCTTTCAGTCCTGAGCCACGCGGGCCGGGCTGGCCTGGCCCAACGTGGTGTCGGTGGCTTTCCAGCCGCCGCCCAGGGCCTTGATCAGTTGCACCGAGGTCAGCAACTGCTGGCTCTGGTTCTGCACCTGCTGGCGCTGGTAGCCCAGCAGGGTCTGCTGGGCCAGCACCACCTCCAGCAGGCTGGAGGCACCAGCCCGGTAGCGGGCCTGCGACAGCTCCAGCACCTTGCCGGCGCTTTTCACGGCCTGCTGCAGCGAGCGTTGGGCTTCGCGCAGCGCGGCCTGGGTGCTCAGGCTGTCCTGCACTTCCTGGAACGCCTGCAGCACGGTCTGGCGGTAGCTGGCACTGGCCTGCTGGTAGCCGGCCTTGGCCACGTTCACCGCCGCGGTGGTGCGGCCGCCGTCAAACAGGGTCTGGGTGGCGCTCAGGCCCAGCGACCACAGCAGGCTGGGGGCCGAGAACAGCTTGCTGAAGCCGTTGCTGTCGTCGCCATAGAGGCTGTTCAGGGTCAGGCTGGGGTAGTAGGCGCTGGTGGCGATGCCGATCTGGGCATTGGCCGCTGCCATGGCGCGCTCGGCGCTGGCGATGTCGGGGCGGCGCTCCAGCAGCGAGGCCGGTGTGCCCAGGGGCAACTGCGGCGGCTCGGGCAGCCGGGTGTCGGCGGCCAGTTGAAAGCTGGGGGCCGGCTGGCCGGTGAGCGTGGCAATCGCGTGCTCGAAACGGGCCCGGCTGTCGCGCAGGCCTTGCAACTGGGCTTCGGTGCCCGATACCAGGCCCTGTTGCTGCTCCAGATCGATGCCGGAGGCGGTGCCCAGATCGTGCCGGGTGGCGATGAAATCCAGCGTCTGGCGCTGCGCCTTGAGGGTCTGGTTCAGCACCTCGATTTCGGCGTCCAGCCCGCGCAGGGCCAGGTAGCTGCTGGCCAGTTGCGCGGTCAGCACCAGGCGGGTGTTTTCAAAATCGGCGCCCGACTGGGCCTGGGCGGCGCGGGCGTTTTCCAATTGGCGCCGTACCCGGCCGGCCAGGTCCACCTCATAGCTCACGGTCAGCGCGGTCTGGTAGTCGGTCTGCTCAACCGAACTGTTGGCGCTGGTGTAGCTGCTCAGCGGCCGGTTGGCCGAGGTTCGAAAACGCGAGGTTCCGGCCTGCAGGCCCACCCGGGGCAGCAGGGCACCCAGGGCCGAATCGGTCTGGGCCCGGGCCTGGTCCAGGCGCGACTGGGCCAGGGCCAGGGTGTTGTTCTGCTTCAGGGCGGTATCGATCAGGCCCTGCAGCGTGGGGTCGGTGTACAGCAGCCACCAGGGGCCTTTGAGTTCGTCGTCTCGCGGTTGGCCGGCCTGCCAGCCGGCTTCGGCCTGCCAGTGGGCCGGGGCCACGGTGTCGGGGCGCACGTAGTCGGGCCCCACGGCCGAGCAGCCGCCCAGCAGGGCCAGGCCCAGCCAGGCGCCGTGCCGCGCCAGGCGGTGCAGCGCAGGGGCGTTCATGAGGCGCTCCGCTCGGCCTTGGCCGGCTGGGCCTCGGGCTTGGCATCCTTGCCGGGCCCCTCTTTCGAACCCTCTTTGCCGCCTTCCTTGGCACCTTCCTTGTTGTTGGTCGGCACCGGCGCCTCGCTGGCCACCACCGCATCGCCTTCGGCCAGCGAATCGGGCGGGTTGATGATCAGCTTGTCTTGGGGCGACAGGCCGCTCTGGATCTCGATGCGCACGCCCAGGTCACGGCCCAGGGCCACCTTCTTGAGTTGCACCTTGCCGTCGACCACGGTGGCCACCAGCGTGCCTTCCGGGCGGAACAGCAGGCCGTTGTTGGGCACGGTCAGCACGGGCTTGTCAGCGCCGGCGGCCTGCAGGGCCACCTGCACGTACGAGCCCGGCAGCAGCTTGCCCTCGGGATTGGGCAGGTTGATCTCCACCTGCAGGGTGCGGGTGGCCGGGTCGATGGCGCCGGCGGTGCGCACCACCTTGCCGGTGAAGGTCTGGCCGGGCAGTTCGGACAGGGTGACCTGGGCTTCCTGGCCGGCTTTGATGCGCGGCGCGAAACTTTGGGGTGCCGACACGTACAGGCGCAGCACATCGGTCTGCGACAGCGTGAACAGCAGCTTCGGGGCGCCGCCGTTGCCAGCGTCCACCAGGCTGCCCACATCGATGTTGCGCTTGGTGACCACGCCACTGAAGGGCGCCACGATGCGGTTGTAAGACAGCTGCAGCTCCAGCCTTTGCACCACCGCCTCGCTGGCGGCCAGGTTGGCCTGCACCAGCTTCAGTGTGTTCTGGCGCTCGTCGAGTTCCTGCTGAGACACGGCATCGCGGGCGCGCAAGCCCTGCCAGCGCTCGAACGAGGTGCGCGCCAGTTGCAGGTTGGATTGCACCTGGGCCCGGTTGGCCCGGGCTTCGGCCAGTTGCTGCTCGATTTCGCCAGTGGCGATTTCGGCCAGCAGGTCACCCTTGCTCACGCGCGCGCCGATGTCCTTGAACCACTGTTTGACATAGCCGCTGCTGCGCGCATAGATCGGGGTCTCGATGTAGCCCTGCAGGCTGCCTGGCAGTTGCAGTGTCTGCTGGCCCCGGCCGGGCCGTGGCGAGACCACATACACGTGCACCTGGGCGTTCTCCTGGGTGCTGGCCGCCAGGGCCTTGGCCTGGGCCGCGCGCTCGGTCATCACCAGGGCCGCGCCTGCACCGAGCACCAGCAGCACGCCCAGGGCGGCCCAGCGGGCGCGTCGCAGCAGCCGGATGCGCTTGATGTTGTGGGCCCCTTCATGCTGATGCAGGCCATGGATTCCGATGGAAGAGTGTCGCTGTGCGTGGCTCATGTCAGGCATTTCCTTGGGCGGGGGTCGGGACGGGCTGCGGGCGCCGGGCGGCCCGATGCTCCAGCGCGCGGTGCACGGCGGCAAACACCACCGGCACGAAGAACAGGGTGGAGACGGTGGCAAACAACAGGCCGCCGATGGTGGCGCGGCCCAGTGGCGCGTTCTGTTCGCCGCCTTCGCCCAGGCCCACGGCCATGGGCAGCATGCCGATGATCATGGCCAGGGCGGTCATCAGCACCGGGCGCAGGCGGGTGGTGCCGGCTTCGAGTGCGGCCGACAGGGGCGGCGCGCCGTCCAACAGGCGCTCGCGGGCAAATGAGATCATCAGAATGCTGTTGGCCGTGGCCACGCCCATGGTCATGATGGCCCCGGTGAGCGCGGGCACGCTGAGCGTGGTGGCGGTCAGGAACAGCATCCACGCAATGCCGCCCAGGGCGGCCGGCAGGGCGGTGATGATGATGAAGGGGTCGACCCAGGACTGGAAGTTGACCACGATCAGCAGGTACACCAGCACGATGGCCATGATCAGGCCCACGCCCAGGCCGAGGTAAGAGCTCTGCATGGTCTCGACCTGGCCACGCATCTTCACGTTGGTGCCGCGGGGCAGGTCGGCCTTCATGCTGTCGATGACCTTCTGAACCTCGCCGGCCACGCTGCCCAGGTCACGCCCGGACACGCTCACGAACACATCCACCACGGGCTGGATGTTGTAGCGTGACACCACGGTCTGCTCACGGGTGGGGCGCACGGTGACCAGGTTGCTCATCAGCTGGGCCGGGGGCTGCACGAGGGCGGTGCTGCCCGTGGGCACGCTGTTGGTGATGGGCACGCCCACCGGGATCTGCAGCAGGTTGTCCAGCGAGTCGATCTGGTATTGCGGGGTCTGTACCGCAATGCTGTAGACCACGCCGTTGGCCGGGTTCAGCCAGAAGGCCGGTGCGGTCTGGAAGCTGCCCGAAAGTGAGACCAGCAGGTTTTGCGCCACGTTGTTGGCGTTCAGGCCCAACTGCTGCAACTGGGCGCGGTCGATGTCGAGCTTTTTGGTCGGCTGGTTGATGCGCTGCTGGATGTGCACATCCACGGCGCCATCAATCTGCCGCACCTTGCTCTGCAACACACTGGCCAGGCGGTAGTTCTCGGCGATGTTGGCGCCGCTGAACTGCACGTCGATGGCTGCCGGCTGACCGAAGTTGAGGATCTGGGTGATGATGTCGGCCGGCTGGAAGAAGATCTCCACGCCCGGGAAGCGCTTGGGCAGTTCGGCGCGCAGGCGCTTGACGTGTTCATTGGTGGGGCCATGGCCCTGGCGCAGCGCGATCTGGACTTCGCCGTCCAATGTGCCGATGGTGCCGGCATTGCTGTAGGACAGGTTGATGCCGCTGTAGGGCAGGCCCAGGTTGTCGAGAATGGTCTCCAGCTCTTCGGGCGGGATCAGTTCGCGCACCGCGTTCTCGATGCGGTCGGCCAGGCGGGCCGTCTCTTCGATGCGGGTGCCGGTGGGGGCACGGAAGTGCAGGCGGATCAGGCCGGCATCCACGCTCGGGAAAAAGTCGCGCCCCAGCACGCCATACAGCCCGCAGGACGCGATGCAGAACACCAGGAAAGCGGTGATGAAGCTGGCTCGGCGCGTCAGCAGGCCGCTCAGGATGACCACGTAGACGCCGCGCAGGTTTTCGAAGCCGGCGTCAAAGCGCAGGTAGATGCGGCGGAAAAAGCCGGGCCGGCTGTCGTCCACGGGCGGGGCGTTGCGCATCAGCAGCTTGACCAGGGTGGGCACCAGGGTGCGCGACAGCACATAGGAGGCCATCATCGCGAACACCACCGATTCGGCCAGCGGCACGAACAGGTAGCGGGCGACACCGGTCAGAAAGAACATGGGCACGAACACGATGCAGATGCACAGCGTGGAGACGAAGGCCGGCACGGCGATCTCGCCAGCCCCCTCCAGAATGGCCTGCTCCAGTGGCGTGCCCAGGTGCAGATGGCGCTCGATGTTTTCGATGGTCACGGTGGCGTCGTCCACCAGAATACCCACCGCCAGCGCCAGACCACCCAGGGTCATGAGGTTGATGGTCTCGCCCAGCGCGTAGAGCATCAGGATGGCCGACAGCACCGACAGCGGGATCGACACGGCAATGATGCAGGTGCTGCGCCAGTTGCCCAGGAACAGCAGGATCATGGCCGCGGTCAGGCAGGCGGCGATCAGCGCTTCGTGGATCACGCCGCTGATGGCGGCCTTCACGAACAGCGATTGGTCGAACAGGGGGGTGATTTTCAGGTCGGGCGGCAGGGTCTGGGCCACCGAGGGCAGCAGTTCGCGCAGTTTGGTGACGATCTCCAGGGTGGACGAACTGCCATTCTTCAGCACCGACAGCAGCACGCCACGGTTGCCGTCCTGGCGTGCGATGTTGGTCTGGGGGGTGAAACCGTCGCGCACATTGGCCACGTCGCTGAGGGTGATGGTGGTGCCGTTGCTGGAGCGGATGGGCAGGGCGTTCAGGCCCTCCAGATTGGCTGGCGAGCCATTCATGGCCACGGTGTATTCGGTGTCACCCAGCTTGGCGGTGCCGCCGGGCAGGATCAGGTTCTGCGCATTGATGGCGTTCACCACGTCCGAGGGGGTCAGGCCCTTGGCCTGCAGGGCCCGGGTGTTCAGGTCCACGGAGACCACCCGGTTCTTGCCGCCGTAGGGGAAGGGCACGGCGGCGCCCGGGATGGTGATCAGGCGCGGCCGCAGAAAGTTGACGGCGGCGTCGAACAGGCCCTGCTCCGACATGGACGGGCTGGCCAGGCCCAATTGGATCACCGGGATGCTGGAGGCCGAATACTTGATCACCAGCGGTGGCGTGATACCCGGCGGCATCTGCCGCACGATGGCTTGCACCGAGGAGGTCACCTGAGCCAGCGCGGTCTGGATGTTGGCGTCGGGCTGGAAGAACACCTTGATCACCGCAATGCCGGCCAGCGACTGCGACTCGATGTGCTCAATGTCGTTGACCGTGGTGGTCAGCGAGCGTTCATTGACGTTGGTGATGCGGGTGCCCACCTCTTGGGCCGACAGACCGGTGTAGTTCCAGATGATGCTGATCACCGGAATGTTGATTTCCGGAAAGATGTCGGTGGCCATGCGCACCAGCGCCAGGGGCGTGGCCAGCACGATCAGCAGGGCCATCACGATGAACGTGTAAGGTCGGCGCAGCGCAATATTGACGATCCACATGGGGCAGGCATCCGGTTGGCAGGCAGGCGTCGCGCGCCCAGGCCCATCCCCGATGGAGCTGACGGCGCTCAACGTAACCAAACATTTTGCAGGAGAAGCATGACCCAGGCCGGTGCCGGGCCATGGCAGATCCGGTAAAGCTCAGGGTCAGTGAGGCATCGTGCTGGTTTTTCTGAAATAAATGCTGGTACTGATGATTTTGACCCGTGCTGGCCGGATGGCTAGGGCAGCCAATCTGCTGCCAGCAGCCGGGGCGGCAGCGCCGGGGCGTAGTGGTAGCCCTGGGCCTCATCGCAGCCGAGTGCCAGCAGGGTTTGGGCCTGTTCAGGGGTTTCCACCCCTTCCGCCACGGTGCGCAGACGCAGAGCCCGTGCCATGCTGATGACGGCCGTCACGATGGCCTGGTCGGCCGGGGCGCGCAGCATGTCGTGCACGAAGCTCATGTCGATCTTCAGCTTGCCCACCGGGAAGTTCTTCAATTGCGCCATCGAGGCATAGCCTGTGCCGAAATCGTCGAGCGTCAGGTTGAAGCCTGCGGCCACCAGTTGGCCGGCCACGCGTCGGGCACGTTCAGGGTCCAGTGTCATCGCGGTCTCGGTGATCTCCAGCTCGATCGCTTCAGGACGGGCGCCGGCGGCGCGTACCAATTGGGTGGCCCGGAGCGGGAAAGATTCATCGCTGAGCTGGGCGGCCGACACGTTCACCGCAATCGGGGGCGGCGCGGCCAGGGCCGGCGCGTGCCATGCCGCCCATTGGCGGCTGGCTTCGCGCAGGGCCCAGTCCCCCAGCTGAGTAATCAGTCCCCGTTCCTCTGCCACCGGGATGAATTCACCGGGGCTGATTGACCCCAGCTCGGGGTCGTTCCAGCGGGCCAGGGCTTCCAGGCCGATCAGCCGGCCGCTGTTCAGGTCGATCTTGGGCTGGTAATGCAGGTGCAGGCCGCCACTGGTCAAGGCCTTGGCAAGGCGTGTGGCCAGGGTGTTGCGGCGATGCAGTTTTTCACTCATCTGCTGCTCGTACAACTGGCAATGGCCACCGCCCAGGGCCTTGGCCTTGAACATGGCCAGATCCGCATGTTTGAGCAATTCCTCGACAGTGGCGCCCTGGCTGGGGAACAGCGCCATACCGATGCTCACGCCCACCTCGACCGGGGGGGCGGCTGCGCCGATGGGCTGGGCCAGGGTGTGCATCAGGTTGCGACTGATGTGCTGGGCGTCTTCCAGGCTGTCGATTTCACAGGCCACCATGAACTCATCACCACCAATGCGGGCCAGCAACTGGTCCTTGCACAGCAGGGCCTGACAGCGGTGCGCCACCTCGCGCAACACCTGGTCGCCCATGGCGTGCCCCAGGATGTCGTTGGTCTCCTGCAGGCGGTCCAGGTCCAGGAACAGCAAGGCCAGTTGCCGGCCCGCGCGCTCGCAGCGGTCCAGCATCTGCTGTGCCAGCACCAGGCCATGGGTTCGATTGGGCAGTCCGGTCAGCACGTCGTAAAGCGCCAGGCGTTGCAGGTGTTCGGCCGCCAGGTGGCGCTCAGAGGTATCAAGCAGGGTCCCATGGCCTTTCAGTGGCCGGCCTTGGGCGTCGTATTCGAGGCGGCCACGCGCCTCGATCCAGCGCAGCCCCTGGCCCATCTTGAGGCGGTGCTCCACTCGGAAAGGGGCCCCTTCCAGCGCGGCCTGCCAGGCCTTTTCCACGCCTTCGCGATCTTCGTCATGGATGTGCTCCATCAGGCTGCGGAAGGTGCAGACCCGGTCTTCGGGCCAGTTCAGGATGCTGCAGGCCTGGGGGCTGAGCAGCATCACATCGGTGGCCAGGTCAATCTGCCAGGTGCCGACGCTGGCCACAGCCTGGGCATTGAGCAGGTCGCGCGTCAGGCGGGTCTGCTGGCGCAGGTCTTCCAATACCAGCAGCAGGTGGGGCTCTCCTCCGTGGAGGGCATCGCGCAGAAGGCGTGTCGTGGCACGCACCGGGATGGCCAGGGCCTCGGGGTGCCCACTGCGGCACAGGGTCAGGGTCTCGCTGGCCAGGTTCTGATGGAAGACCTGTTCGGCCAGTGGGATCAGGCGTGTCACGTCCAGCCATTCGTGCAGCGCACTCCCGTGCAGGCTGCCAGCGGGCAGATTCAACAGGGCTTCGACTGCCGGGTTGGCGAAAACGACCGTCAGGTCCGGGGTCAGCACCAGGGTGCCGCAGGGCAGCCCGGCAAAGGCCGCGCCGTAATTGTCAAGACGGGGTGCGTTTCGTCGCCGGTGGCGCTGCAGTGCGTCGGTGGCCAGACCCATGTCATGCATCAGCGCCTTGCTCAGGGCCAGCACCTGGTCCAGCAACTGGTCGGGTTGGCCGGCATGCGCCTGCACCAGGCAGGGCAGCACCGTCTGCAGGTAATGCCGGTAGGCCTCGGTCAGCCAGCTCGGGGGCAGGTCCAGGCGGGCCATGGCCTGGCCCATCTGGTCCCGGCTTTGTCGATAACCCTCTCCGTAGGGGCCTTCGGTGAGGTTGGCGAAATAGGCTGCCTGCAGTTGCTCCAGTTGGCCCTCGGACGCGTCATCAGGCCAGTGCGCCTGACTGACAGGTTCTTGCAGCAGGTGGCGGGCCGCAACCCGAAATGCGTCGGGGCAGTGCTGCCTCAAATGCGTGTGCAGGGATTGCAGGGCATTCAGGTCGGCAGCAGTCAGGGGCTGCGAGGGGGACTGTTCTGGACTGCAGACGTGTGCCATGGGGGATCAACCTTGGGGGATGCAACGGCCTCGGTGGGGTGGTGCCAAGCGTTGAGTGTGTCTATTTATTTGAAATATATACTAAATATGAAATTCAACAAGCATTTTGTAATTCTTTGGCGTCCAAATGAATCATTTCATCTATTTTTAGATGATAAATATTAAAAATGATTATTTTCAATATGCCATGGATGCAACAGGTCGACTCAATGCTTCAGACCACCGACCTCGTGTGGCAGTGAATTGGCAGTGTTATGGCACTGAAGTGGCGGATATTTGGCAGTGGAATGGCTGTCAGAATTCGAGGTGATCAGGTGTTCTGCGCATAAGCCCCTGTATTTAAAGAACATTTCCTGCGCGAATGGGCTGGCATGAAAACTGCCCTTAGGAAGCCTTGATCTGAGTGCCCGGGATGTCCCCGGGCGCGTGTCGGCTCATCCGCGTGGCATCCCGCCTGCGGAGGAGCGCCTCACTGAACCGGGTTGCCATGGATTCCACGCCTTCCTCCACGAACAAAGTCATTCCCATCGTTGCGGCACCGCCGGAAGACGCCGAGGTGTTCCTGTACGCCGCCACCAAAAAGATCCATCCGCGCTCGGTCAGTGGCCTGTTTGCTCGCTGGCGCTGGGGCCTGGTGTTCCTCACGCAGATCTTCTTTTATGGCTTGCCCTGGCTGGAGTGGGGGCAGCGTCAGGCGGTGCTGTTTGACTTGGGAGCGCGGCGCTTCTACCTGTTCGGCATCGTCCTTTACCCGCAGGATTTCATCTACCTGACCGGCTTGCTGGTGATCTCGGCCCTGTCGCTGTTTCTGTTCACGGCCGTCGCCGGTCGCCTGTGGTGCGGCTATGCCTGCCCCCAGACGGTGTACACCGAGATCTTCCTGTGGATCGAGCGGCGCTTCGAGGGAGACCGCATGGCCCGCATCCGCCTGGACGAGGCCCCCATGTCGCTCAACAAGCTTTGGCGGCGCGGCGGCAAGCACGGGGTCTGGCTGGCCGTGGCCGTGTGGACGGGCTTCACCTTTGTCGGCTATTTCACGCCCGTGCGCACGCTGGGCCTGGAGGTCTGGACCAACTCACTGGGCCCCTGGGAGACCTTCTGGGTGCTGTTCTACGGCTTTGCCACCTATGGCAACGCCGGCTTCATGCGCGAGCAGGTGTGCAAGTACATGTGCCCCTATGCCCGCTTCCAGAGCGCCATGTTCGACAAGGACACCCTGATCGTCACCTACGACGAAGCGCGCGGCGAGCCGCGCGGCAAGCGCTCGCGCAAGGCCGACCCGGCGGCGCTGAAGCTCGGGGCTTGCGTGGATTGCGAGCTGTGCGTGCAGGTCTGCCCCACCGGCATCGACATCCGCAAGGGGCTGCAATACGAGTGCATCGGCTGCGGCGCCTGTGCCGATGTGTGCGACACGGTGATGGACAAGCTCAACTACCCGCGCGGCCTGGTGCGCTACTCCACCCAGAACGCGGTGCGCAACGGCTGGACGCGCGCACAGATCCTGCGCCATGTGATGCGCCCCCGGGTGCTGGTGTATGCCACCGTGCTGCTGGCGCTGACCGTGGCGCTGTTCTCCCACCTGGTGCTGCGCACGCCCTTGCGCGTGGATGTGGTGCGCGACCGCGCGGCGCTGTCGCGGATTGCCCCGGGCGGCATGCTGGAGAACGTGTACCGGCTGCAGATCATGAACGCCACCGAAAAGCCACAGACCTACCGGCTGGGCGCCACGGGCCTGGAGGGCCTGAAGGTGGCCTCGGAGGTGTTGGTCGAGGTGGGGCCGGCCGAATCGCGCTGGGTGCCCGTGCGCCTGCAGGTGCCCTATGGCTCGGCCCCGGCAGGTTCGCACACCGTTTATTTCTCGATCGGTGCCGAGGGGGGCGAGGCCCATGTGTCGGAGAAGTCGGCCTTCCTGGTGCCGCGCTGATCACGGCCTGCCGGCCAGCCCGAGGTCCTTCAGGCGCCGGTAGAGGGTGCGCTCGCTCAGGCCGAGTTGGCGCGCAAGTGCCTTGCGGCTGCCCTGGAAGCGGGTGGCCAGTTCGCGCAATGCGTCGGGTGTCTGGAGCCGGTCGGTGGTCAGCGGAGGCGGTGGCGCCGTGGCCACCGCTGGGCCGCCGCGGGCGTCGGACTGCAGGGTGTCCGGCGGCAACTGGGCCAGTCCGATCACGCCATCGTCGGCAAACAGGCGCGCCCGGTCGATCACGTTGCGCAGTTCGCGGATGTTGCCCGGCCAGGCGTAGTGCTGCATGCAGCGCATGGCCTCGGCATCGACCCGATAACGCAGGCTGCCGGACTGGCTGCGCGCCAGGATGGAGTCCACCAGCAGCGGAATGTCGTCGGCCCGCTCGCGCAACGCGGGCAGGTGCACCGGAAATGCGTTGATGCGGTAATACAGATCCTGCCGGAACTGCCCCTGCTCGACCATGCGTGCCAGGGGCTTGTGGGTGGCTGCCACCAGGCGGAAATCGGCACGCAGGGTCTCGATGCCGCCCACCCGCCGGAACGTGCCCGACTCGATCAGGCGCAGCAGCTTGACCTGCATGCTCAACGGAACGTCGCCCATCTCGTCGAGGAAGAGCGTGCCCCCGGTGGCCGTCTCGACCAGGCCTTTCTTGCGGCTGCTTGCACCGGTGAAGGCCCCTTTCTCGTAGCCGAACAGCTCGCTTTCGAACAGCGTCTCGGTGAAGCCCGAGCAGTCCACTGTCACGAAGGGACCATGGGCGCGTTCGCTGGCCTCATGCAGCGCCCGGGCGAACAATTCCTTGCCCGTGCCAGACTCGCCCAGCAGCAGCACCGGCAGGTTCGAGGGCGCCACGCGCTGCAAGGCGGCCAACGCCTGGGTGAAGGCGCTCGAATGCCCGACCAGGCCGTCGGCCCGCACCTGGGGCGAGGCGCTGCGCAGCGTGGACAAGCGCTCGACAAAGGCAATCACTTGGCCTTGGCGGTCCTGGATGGGGCGCAGTTCGACGTCGACATGCTCCAGCCCGCGCGGGGTGTGGTGCACATGCAGCACGCGGTCGGCACGCCGCCGCTCCAGCGCGTGGCGCATGGGGCAGTGCTCGCCCGCCTGGTCGCAGGGCACGTCGTAGTGGTGTGAGACCTCGTAGCACTTGCGCCCCAGGGGCGAGGTGTCGGCTGCCCCGAACTGGCGCCGGTAGGCGGTGTTGGCAGCCAGGATGTTGTAGGCCGGGTCAAGCACCATCATCGGGGCATGGTCGTGCTCCAGGAAGGACAACAGGGCATTGAGCTCATCCTGGCTCGGCAGGGCCGACGTGGGGCGGAGCGTGGGGCGGGTGCGGGGCATGGCAGGCAGTCGTTTGGCAGTGACTGCCAATACTGCCAAAGAAATGGCAGGCCGTGGGAAGTGATGAAGCGTCGCAGGTCGATGAACTGCGACTTGAGTTTCAACTCAGGGGCGTCCGGTCAGGATCTGGAAACCCCACATCAGCAGGCCTGGAATCACCACCGGCAGGGTCAGAAACAGGAACACTGAAGTGAACTGGGCCAGCACGAACAGGTCGATCAGGGTCTGCTTGGCCCACTCCAGCAGATCGACTTCCCAAAAGCGAAGCGGCTTGTTGTTGCTCATGACGCCCTCTTTTCATGGCCGCAGGGCGCGGTCAGTGCTTCATTTTTAGCACAGCGGTGCGCAAGCACAAGGGCTTTGGGCGCACCGGGCGGTGGCCCGGCGCGTCAGGGGGGTCAGCTCGCGGCCGCCAGGGTCTTGAACACCTCGCGGGCGGCGGCCACGGTCTGGGCGATGTCGTCGGCGCTGTGGGCGCTGCTGACAAAGCCGGCTTCATACAGGGCCGGAGCGATGTACACGCCGCGGTCCAGCAGGCCGTGGAACAGCTGGTTGAAGCGGGCGCTGTCGGTCTTCATGACCGTGGCGTAGTTCTGCGGCAACTCCGGCATCAGGAAGAAGCCGAACATGCCGCCCTGGCAGTCGGCGCTGAAGGGGACGCCCTCGGCGGCAGCGGCCGCCTTGAGCCCGTCCACCAGCGACTGGGTGCTGGCCGACAGGGCCTCGAAGAAACCGGGTTGGCGGATCTCGCGCAGCGTGGCCAGGCCACAGGCGGTGGCGACCGGGTTGCCCGACAGGGTGCCGGCCTGGTAAACGCCCCCCAGCGGAGCCAGGTGTTCCATGATGGCGCGGCGGGCGCCGAAAGCGGCCAGCGGCATGCCGCCGCCAATCACCTTGCCCATCACCGTGATGTCGGGTTCAAAACCGGGGATGGCCCGCGCATAGACGCTCTGGGCACTGCCCAGGGCCACGCGGAAGCCGGTCATCACCTCGTCGAGGATCAGCAGGGCGCCGTGTTCCGAGCACAGCTCGCGGCAGCGCTTCATGAAGGGCACCGAAGCGCGCACGAAGTTCATGTTGCCTGCGATCGGTTCGATCATCACACAGGCCAGTTCCTTGCCGTGCTCGGCAAAGGCCTGTTCAAGCTGCTCGATGTTGTTGTACTCCAGCACCAGGGTGTGCTGCACCACCTCGGGCGGTACGCCAGCGCTGGTGGAGGTGCCGAAGGTGGCCAGCCCCGAGCCCGCCTTGACGAGCAGGGCATCGGCGTGGCCGTGGTAGCAGCCCTCGAACTTGATCAGCTTGCTGCGGCCAGTGGCGCCACGGGCCAGGCGGATCGCGGTCATGCCGGCTTCGGTGCCCGAGCTGACCAGGCGCACCATGTCCATCGAGGGCACCAGGCTCAGGATTTCTTCGGCCAGTTCGACCTCGCGCTCGGTGGGGGCGCCGAACGAGAAGCCCTCCAGGGCCGCCTTTTGCACCGCTTCCAGCACGGCTGGGTGGCCATGGCCCAGGATCATCGGCCCCCAGGAGCCGATGTAGTCGATGAATCGCTGGTCGTTGGCGTCCCAGAAGTAGGCGCCCTGTGCCCGTTGGACAAAACGTGGCGTGCCCCCCACGGCGCGGAAGGCGCGCACGGGCGAGTTCACGCCGCCGGGGATCACGCGCTTGGCACGTTCGAACAGGGGCAGGTTCAGGTCAGTGTTGAGTGTCATGGGGAGGAATCACAAACCCGGCCAGCGTGTCGCTGGCGTCGGGGTCTTCGTTGTCGTCTTCACCTTCTTCGGGCTGGGCCCAGAACAGGCGGTCGGGGATCACATGGCCCATGCCGGGGCGGAAGCCCGCGTCCAGACATCGGTCCAGGTAGCTCAAGGCCTCGCTGGTGGCTTCGCCCAGATCCATGCCGGTGGCGACCAGGGCGGCCAGCGCGGCCGACAAAGTGTCGCCGGCACCGGCGAACACGGCGTCGAACAACTCGAACTGCACGTGGCCCAGCACGCTTTGCGGGCTGGCCAGCACGTTGTCGACATGTTGCTCGGGCAGGGGGATGCCCGTGACCAGGGTGTAGGGCACGCCTTGTTTGGCGGCGGCAGTGGCAATGTCACGGGCGGTGGGGGAACGGTCACTGTTCCAGTCGGGCAGCAGCCATCGCCACAAGGTACTGTGGTTGCCAACCAACACCGAGGTCTGGGGCAACAGCAGTTCGGAAAACGCGTCCAGGTAGCTGTCGATCTTGTCCTCCTGCCACCAGGACAGGTTGGGCATGTAGGCCACCACCGGGATGTCGGGGTAGTCTGAGCTGATCTCGGCGATCGAGCTGAGGTTCTCCGGGTCGCCCACAAAGCCCACCTTGATCACCTGCACCGGCACATCTTCGAGCATGGTGCGCGCCTGCTCGGTGACGACCTCGTCATCGAAGGCGGCATGGTCGAAGATTTCGGAGGTATCGCGGATGTAGCTGCCGGTCACCACGGGCAAGGCGTGCCCGCCAACCGAGGCGATGGTGGTGATGTCTGCCGTGAGGCCGCCAGCCCCGCTGGGGTCGCTGGCGTTGAACACCAACACGCATGCCGGCGTGCTCTCGTCGTCGCTGGCCGCGGGGGCGCTGGGGGGGGAGGTGAGGGTGGTCATGAAGTCCGGAAATGGGCAGTCTGCTCAGGGTAGCAGAAGCGGCCGCGGGACTCGATACAATCATTGCATTCTATTCGAAGGCCCCTTAAGCTGTGACTGATAACAAAACTTGGATGTGTCTTATTTGTGGCTGGATTTATGACGAATCCACCGGTGCTCCCGAGCATGGCATCGAGCCAGGCACCCCCTGGGAAAAGGTTCCGATGAACTGGACCTGCCCTGAGTGCGGAGCCCGCAAGGAAGACTTTGAAATGGTCCAGATCTGAACCCGTGACTCCCTTGCTGGCGTCGATCTGGCGACAGGAGGAACGCACTGATGTCCATTGACAGTTCAGGTCTCAAAGTGCTGGTGGTGGACGACAGCAACACCATCCGCCGCAGCGCTGAAATATTTCTCAAGCAGGGCGGTCATGACGTTCTGCTGGCCGACGACGGCTTTGATGCGCTCGCCAAAGTCAATGACTACGAGCCGCAGCTGATCTTCTGTGACATCCTGATGCCCAAGCTGGATGGCTACCAGACCTGTGCCATCATCAAACGCAATGAGCGCTTTGCGGCGACGCCGGTCGTGATGCTGTCCTCCAAGGATGGCGTGTTCGACAAGGCGCGCGGACGCATGGTGGGTTGTCAGGATTACCTCACCAAACCCTTCACCAAGGACCAATTGCTGCAGGCCGTGCGGCAATTCGGTATGCCGACTCTAGGAGCGTTGTGATGTCGATTCACAAAGTGCTGATCGTTGACGACTCGAAGACGGAGCTGATGTTCCTGTCTGAACTGCTGCAGAAAAACGGGATGCAGGTCCGCACCGCTGAAAACGCTGACGAAGCATTCAAGCGCCTGGCCGAAGAGAAGCCCGACCTCATCCTGATGGATGTCGTGATGCCCGGCCAGAATGGCTTTCAGCTCACGCGCTCGATCAGCCGGGACCCCAAGTACGCCGATGTGCCCATCATCATGTGCACCAGCAAGAACCAGGAGACCGACCGGGTCTGGGGCTTGCGACAGGGCGCGCGGGGTTACATCACCAAGCCGGTCGATCCCGCCGAACTCAAGGCCAAGATCAACGCGCTGAACTGATCGCCCAGACCTGCGACCCCCCCAATGGCCAATCGAGATGCTCTCCGTGAACTCCAAAGCCGCCTGGCCGCCCGTCTTCAGGCTGCGCAAGCCGAAGGGCCCTCGATTGCCTGGCTGGCAGTGCATGCCGGCGCAGGGCGTTACCTGATGCCCCTGGCCCAGTCGGGCGAGATTTTTCCATGGTCGCCGGTGCAGCCGGTGCCTTACACGCAGCCCTGGTTTTGGGGGGTGGCCAATCTGCGCGGCAGTCTGTCCGGCGTGGTCGACCTGGCCGCTTTTCTGGTCGAAGTCTGGCCAACAGCGCCTGCTTTGCGTCCTCGCTCCGAGCTGGCCCTGGCCGATTGCAGCCTCCTGGCGCTCAATGCCGCCCTGGACGTGAACGTGGCCCTGGTGGTCGACCGCCTTGCCGGATTGCGCAGCCCCGACGCTTTTGTTTCCAGCGCCCCCCCTGCCGAAGATGCCCCGGGCTTCTTCGGTGCCCTCCACACCGATGCGCAAGGCGAGACCTGGCAGGAGATCCAACTCCTGTCGCTCTCGCAGTCTGTGCAGTTCCTCAGTATCAGTGCCTGAGTGCCTCAGCCATCAAGGTCGTTCCATGTCATTTGCGGATCAAATCGGAAAGCTGTTTGCCAAGAAGAAGTCTCCGGCCGAGGCCGAGTCCTCGGTGGCGGTGGGGCTGGCGGGGCCTGACACCCTGCATGAGTTGCCCGGCCACCCGGACGCCCTGCAGGATCTGAGGCAGGACGGCGGCGGACTGGGCGACTCTCTGGCCCCTGAAACCGAACTGGACAACCGCCAGGTCAACTTTGCCGAAACGCGCCTGGCTGAATCCGAGATCAAGGATGCCACCGAAGGGCAGATCGAGTTGCCCCTGCTGGGGCGCGGCACCGTGGCACGCCATCAGCGCGTGCTGTTCATTCTGTTGGGGGTGGCCTTGCTGGTGCTGGCCGCCATTGCCGGTGTGGCGCTGAGCCAGGCGGACAAGGTGGCTCAGCAGCTTGCAGCCTCAGGGCAGTCGCTGATGCAGTCGCAGCGCCTGGCCAAGTCGGTATCACAGGCCCTGGTCGGCAGCCCGCAGGCTTTCCCTGACGTCGTCGAGAGCGCGGGGGTGTTGGTCAAGACCGTGCGTGGCTTGACCAATGGTGATGACCAGATGCGCCTGGATCCGCTGGGCACCGATTTCAAGGCCGACCTGGACAAGGTCATGCCGCTGATGGAGCGTGCCGAACGCAATGCATCCGTGGTGATGAGCCAGCAGAAGATCCTGACCCAGGTGGGTGAGGCCCTGCGCACCATCAACCGCCAGTCTGCCGACCTGCTGGAGATCGCCGAAACCATCTCCTCGCTCAAGCTGCAGCAGAACGCACCGGCGTCCGAGATCTCGGCCGCCGGCCAACTGGTGATGCTGACCCAGCGCATCGGCAAATCCGCCAACGAGTTCCAGACCACCGAAGGGGTCAGCCCCGAAGCCGTGTTCCTGCTCGGCAAGGATTTGAACTCCTTCCGCGAGATCGCCCAGGGTTTGCTCAACGGCAGCCCGGAACTGCGTCTGGCCGCCTCCAAGGACGCCCAGACCCGCGAGCAGCTCGAAAGCCTGATCAAGGTCTATGACCAGACCCGCAGCCAGGCCGGTGCGATTTTGGGCAACCTGCAAGGGCTGGTGTCGGCCCGTGAGGCGCAGTCCGCCATCCTCAACGACTCCGAGCCGCTGCGCCGGGGCCTGGAAGACCTGCAGGGTCGCCTGTCCTCGCAGACCGGTCTGAGCCTGACCTCCATCCTGTCCCTGGTGGTGGCTTCGTTCTTCGTGTTGATCTGTGCTTTCGGGTTGGCCCGTGTGCAGCTGCTGGACAGCCGCAACCGCCAGACCGCTGCCGAGTTGCAGCAGCTTGAAGCCCAACGCCAGGAGCAAGAGGCCAAGCGCGTCAACGACGCCAACCAGGCCGCCATTCTGCGACTCATGAACGAACTGCAGACGGTGGCCGAAGGCGATCTGACCCAGGAAGCCACGGTGACCGAAGACATCACCGGCGCCATCGCCGACTCGGTGAACTACACGGTGGAAGAGCTGCGTGTTCTGGTGGGCAACGTGCAGAACACGGCCACCCGCGTGGCCCAGACCACGGCCCAGGTGGACAACACCTCGACCGAGCTGCTGGCGGCCTCCACCGAGCAACTGCGTGAGATCCGTGAAACCGGCCGCTCGGTGCTTGAAATGGCCTCGCGCATCAATGGTGTGTCGGCGCAGGCGCAAGAGTCCGCCTCGGTGGCCCGCCAATCGCTGCAGGCGGCCGACTCAGGTCTGCAAGCGGTGCAGAACGCCATCGGGGGCATGAACGCCATCCGTGACCAGATCCAGGAAACCTCCAAGCGCATCAAGCGACTGGGCGAATCCTCGCAAGAGATCGGTGAAATCACCGAGCTGATCTCTGACATTACCGAGCAGACCAACGTGCTGGCCCTGAACGCCGCCATCCAGGCCGCCTCCGCCGGTGAAGCCGGTCGAGGCTTCTCGGTGGTGGCGGAAGAAGTGCAGCGTCTGGCTGAGCGTTCGGCCGACGCCACGCGCCAGATCGCGGCGCTGGTGAAGGCGATTCAGACCGACACCCAGGACGCCGTGGCCGCCATGGAGCGCTCCACCCAGGGTGTGGTGGAAGGGGCTCGACTGTCCGACAGCGCCGGTACTGCTCTGACCGAGATCGACCGCGTGTCGCAGCGACTGGCCGAGCTGATCGAACAGATCTCGTCGTCAGCCTCCAAGGAAGCCACGCTGGCCAACGAGGTGGCCGACAACATCCAGCACATTTTTGCCGTGACCGAACAGACCGGGGAGGGCACTCGGACCACAGCCCAGCAGGTGCGCGAACTGTCGCAGATGGCCGATGAACTGCGTCACTCCGTGGCGCGGTTCAAGATCGCCTGATCGGGGCCAGTCGCCCCAACGCCTGACCGGAACCCTTCATGCGACCCACCGACGCTGTGTCCCCCGCTGCCCTGGATGCGGCAGACCATGACCTGGGCCCTCTGGCCTGGGTGCTGGACGAACTGCGCAAATCCCTTGACGGCTCGATCAAGGCCATGCGCCGCCATGTGCGCGAGGCTTTGCTGAGCCACGGGGCCGAACTGGCCAGCGCGGATGTGAGTGCGCTGCGCCTGGCGCGACAGCAGATGCACCAGGCCACCGGGGCGCTTGAGATGGTGGGCATGGCGCCGGTGGCGCTGATGATGCGGGCCCTGGAGGCGATGACACAGAAGTTCATCCAGGCCCCATCAAGTTGCACCGACGATGCCATCGCCGTGATCGAGCGGGCCAGCTTTGCCATCAGCGAGTATCTGGAGGCGGTGCTGGCGGGCCACGAAGTGTCGGCGGTCAGCCTGTTTCCTCAGTACCGCGACGTGCAGCAGTGGCTGGGCGTCGAGCGCATTCATCCGGCCGATCTGTGGGGCAACGAGCGCCGCGTGGCCGATCCGGTGTTGCCCGACGGCCTGGTGCCGCTGGCCTATGACGCCGAGGTGCGCTCTCGTTTCGACCACGCCATGCTCAAGCTGGTCAAGACCGGACGCCCCTCGGGGGCCCGTGCCATGGCCCAGATCGCTGCTGGCCTGGCCCATGCGGGCACCCAGGGCGGGCGTCTGTTCTGGAAGGTGGCGGCGGGTTTCTTTGAAGGACTGTCCCTGGGCCTGGTGCCGCTGGATGTCTACGTCAAGCGGGTCATCTCGCGTGTGCTGGTGCAGTACTCGGCGCTGGCCCGTGGCGAAGCCGCGGTGTCCGAGCGTCTGTTCCAGGACCTGCTTTTCTACTGCGCACAGGCCCGCCTGACCGAGCAGCAACCTGCACCCCTGCTGCGTGCCGTGCGCGAGGCCTATGGCCTGCAACGCCACGCCCCGGCCGATTACGAGGCGCGCCGTTTCGGCCGTTTTGACCCGGCCGTGCTGGTGCAGGCGCGCAAGCGCATCGCCACGGCCACCGACACCTGGTCGGCCCTGGCCGGTGGCGACCGCAACAAGTTGCGCAGCGCCGTCGATCAGTTTGCCCTGGTGGGTGAATCGCTGTCCAAGCTGCACCCGGGTAGCCAGCCTTTGGGCCAGGCGCTGCAACGGGCGGCCGAAGCCACGGCTCACGGGGGCGACGCACCTGGGGCATCGGTGGCCATGGAAGTGGCCACGGCCGTGCTGTTCCTGCAGGCCTGCTACCAGGAAATGGACATTGACGAAGCCCAGATGAGCGAGCGCTCGCGAGCCCTCGCTGATCGCCTGGACCGCGTGCTCGCCGGCGAGGAAGTGGGCCCTCTGGAACCCTGGATGGAAGAGCTGTACCGGCGTGTCAGCGATCGCCAGACCATGGGCAGTGTGGTTGAGGAACTGCGCTCCACCCTGACCGAAGTTGAAAAGTCGCTCGATACCTTCTTCCGCCAGCCTTCCGACAGCCAGGTTCTGACGGCGGTGCCGGCGCGCCTGTCGCAGATGCGTGGGGTGCTTTCGGTGCTGGGGCTGGAGCAGGCCGCCCACGCGGCCATGCGCATGCGCGACAGCGTCGAGCGGCTGATGGTCGATGAAGTCACCAGCGACGCCGTGCGTGCCGGCACCTTCGAGCGCCTGGGCAACAGCCTGGGGGCACTGGGGTTCCTGATCGACATGCTGAGCTACCAGCGCACGTTGGCCCGCAAGCTCTTTGTTTATGACGAAGAGGCGGGCGAACTCAAGTTCCTGGGCGGGCGCCAGCGCCAGCAGTTCGGCCCCACCGAAAGCCCTGAAACCCCGCTCGAGCCACCGCTGTTTGTGGACTCACTGGCATTGGGTACCCCGTCGTCTGGTCTTGCGCAAGCCCAGGAGGCCCCGCTCGGCACGGCCCTGCCGTCCCCTGCAGCGCCGGTCCAGGCCCCCGAGCCTGCCGAGCTCGGTGACGACGCACTGGGCGACGAAGTCGCAGCCCCCTCGTTGCCGCCGCCCGCCCGCACCGAGGCGCCCGCGATCGAAGAGGACGAACTCATCGACGTTTTCCTGGAAGAGGCCCGCGAGGTCTTTGCCCAGGGGGCCGCCACCATCGATGCGCTGCACCACGACCCGGCCTCCCTGGGCGACCAGACGGCCTTGCGCCGAGCCTTCCACACCCTCAAGGGCAGTTCGCGCATGGTGGGCTTGGGCGAGTTTGGCGAAGCCGCCTGGGCACTTGAGCAATTGCACAACGCCTGGCTGGCCGACCAAAAGCCTGCCAGCAAGCCTGTGCTGACCCTGTCCATCCAGGCCCTGAATCAGTTCTCGCGCTGGGTGGACGACATTGCCGCCCACCAGGCCCATGCCTGGCGCGCCGCACCCTTCCGCGAGGCCGCCGATGCCCTGCGGCTCGAAGATCGCCTGTTGCCCCTGCTCGATGCCGTGGCTGAGCCCACGCCGGAACCCACCGGGTTGCCTGAGCTGCCGCCGCTGGCACCGGAAGAGGTCGGTGAGGGCGCTGATGGGGACCTGTCGCTCGACGGCCTGTCCCTCGATGCGGGGCTGCCGGTGGCCCAAGACGACGGCGTACCGCTGGTCGACTTTGCGCCCACGGCAATGATGTCGTTCGCTGACGAGGCGCCGGTCGAGACCGCTGCCGCACCCGAGGCGGCCACGGCATCGTTCGATGTTGAGGACATTGATTTCGCCCAGTTCGAGGCAGCCCTGGCCGAAGCCCCTGCAGAGGCTGTCGCGCCTGTCGACGATGTGCCGCCTGATGCGGCCCTGCCGGAGCTGCTGCTTGATTTGCCGGGCGTAGAGACTGACGCTGAGGCCGAGGCAGCGCCGCAGGCCGACGCTTTGCCCCACTTTGAGCTGGACTTTCCGCTGGAGGCCGATGCCGGACTGGAGCGTCCACAGCCGCCGGCCTTGCCTTTGGATGAAGCCAGTCTGGATGCGGCCGTGGATGCCGCCCTGGACGATGAGCTGTTGCGCTCTTTCGAGGCCCTGTCGTTGGAACCCGCGGCTGAATCGCTGTCTGAACCCGGGCTGCAAGCCCTGCCGGATGCGCTGCTGGACACCCCGCATGACATCCCGCAGGACACCTTGCAAGCGGACTTGCTCCTGGCCGCGGATGCCGCCGAGGAACCACCGCCACCTTCGCCCGAGTCCGACGGGGATCTGGAGCCTGCGCTGGCCGACCCCGCCATGGCGCCAGAGGACCATCCTGCCGAGCCCGAGCCCGAGCCCGAGCCCGAGCCCGAGCCCGTCGACTTGCTGATGCCTGCCGGTGATGATGAATCAATCCGGGTCATTGGCGACCTGCGCCTGAGCATTCCGCTTTACAACGTCTACCTCAATGAGGCTGACGAGTGGTCGCGGCGTTTGCAGACCTCGCTGGGTGAGTGGGCGCTGGAGTTGCACGAGCCTGTGCCCGATACGGCGGTGGCGCTGGCCCATTCCCTGGCCGGCAGTTCGGCCACGGTGGGCTTCAAGGCCTTGTCGTCGCTGGCCCGCACGCTGGAGCATGCGCTGCAGCATGTGCAGCTGCAAAGCCGGGGCACCGAGTCGGATGCGCGTGCCTTCGTCGATGCGGCGGACGACATCCGCCGCCTGCTGCATCAGTTTGCGGCGGGCTTTCTCAAAGAGCCGCAGCCGGCCGTGGTGCAGGCCCTGGAGGCCATTCTGGCGACCGAGGCAGGCGCGCCCTTGCCGGAGGGCCTGGCCCTGGCCGAGCCCTCGGAGTGGATCGATGCGCCGGCGCAAGCCTCGAATGAACCGGCTTTTGATGAACCGGCCTTCGATGAGGCCGGGCTGGATGAAGCCGTTGAAGCCGTTGAAGCGATCGAAACGGTTGAAACTCTTGAATTGGGTCAGCCAGAGCCACTGACCCTGCCGGGCGACATGGACGCGCCCATGTCCGTGCCCATGCCCGAGCCCCTGCTTGAAGCCGAGCCGGAGCCCCTCCTCGTGACGGAGGCGCCCACCACCGACCTGGTGGACGTGGCCCTGAGCCCTGAGCCGGTGCTTGAGCCGGTGCCCGCGTGGCAGGCAGAGCAGGTGTCGGATGTGGCCGCTGTGGCCGATGTGGCGAATTTGGCGGATGCGTCGCAAGTGCTGCCGGTGGACCCCCTGCCGTCCGCCGAAGAGCCTGCGCCCAACGCGCAGCCAAGCCTGGAAGCCCCGCAGCCCTCGGCCCTCGACGCCGCGCCTGAGCGGGCCTACGACGACGAATTTGACGCGGTCGACGTGATCGACCCCGACCTGTTCCCGATCTTCGAAGAAGAAGCGCTCGAACTGTTGCCGCGGGTGGCGGCCAGCCTGCGCCACTGGCAGGACGAGCCCACCCAGGCCGAGCCGCGGGCCGAGTTGCTGCGGCATTTGCACACCCTCAAAGGCAGCGCGCGCCTGGCGGGCGCACTGCGCCTGGGCGAGATGGCCCACCGCATGGAGTCGGTGATCGAAGGGCTGGACGAAACTGGTGCCGATGCTTCGGCCCTGGACGCCCTGGTGAACCGCTTTGACGGTTTGCAGGCCAATTTTGATGCGCTGCGGGGCTACAGCGATGCGGCCACCGAGGCCGATCTGCAGGCCGCCACCCAAGTGTTGTCAGGCGAGGTTGTGGCGGCCGCCGTGCCGCGGCCAGCCTTGCCCCCAACCGTTCAGTGGGTGCCGCAGAAGACGCTGGCAGGCCAATCGGTGCGGGTGCGCTCGCAACTGCTGGACCGGCTGGTCAATCAGGCCGGCGAGGTCATGATCTCGCGATCACGCCTGGAGTCGCGCGTGGGGCAGATGCGCAGTTCGCTGGGTGAGCTCACCGGCAACCTGGATCGCCTGCGCGAGCAGTTGCGCGACATCGAGCTTCAGGCCGAGTCGCAGATGCAGTCGCGCCTGGCCCAGGCCAAGGATTCGGATGCGGGCTTTGACCCGCTGGAGTTTGATCGTTTCACCCGGGTGCAGGAGCTCACCCGCATGATGGCCGAGTCGGTCAACGACGTGGCCATGGTGCAGCGCAATCTGCAGCGCACGGTGGACAGCACCGAAGACGAGCTGGTGGCCCAGGCCCGCCAGGCGCGTGAACTGCAGCGTGATCTGCTGCGCACCCGCATGGTTGAGTTTGACGGCATTGCCGAGCGTCTGTACGCCATCGCACGCCAATCAGCGAAGGAAACCGGCAAGCAGATCAAGCTCGACATCACCGGCGGCAGCATCGAGATGGACCGCGGCGTGCTGGACCGCATGACCCCGGCCTTCGAACACCTGTTGCGCAACGCGGTGGCGCACGGCATCGAAAGCCCCGAGCAGCGCGCGGCCGCCGGCAAGCCGGCCACCGGCAGCATCGGCATCCAGGTCACGCAAAGCGGCAACGATGTGTCGGTCGAGTTCGCCGATGATGGTGCCGGGCTGGATCTCGCGGCGATTGGCGAGCGTGCCCAAAGCCAGGGCCTGATGGCGCCCGGTCACGTCCTGTCCGAGGACGAGGCCGCCCAGATGATCTTCATGCCCGGTTTCACCACTGCCAGCGAGGTCACCGAACTGGCGGGCCGCGGCATCGGCATGGACGTGGTGCGCACCGAGGTCAACGCCTTGGGTGGGCGCATTGAAACCCGCAGCCGCAGCGGGCAGGGCAGCCGCTTCAAGCTGGTGCTGCCCCTGACCACGGCGGTCACCCAGGTGGTGATGCTGCGCATCGGCCAGGCTACCCTCGGCGTGCCGGCCAGCCTGGTCGAGATCGTGCGCCGCTCAGGCCCCGGCGAACTGGATGAAGCCTACCGCAGCAGCCAGTTCGATCTGGGGGTCGAGACCGTGCCCTTCTACTGGGGCGGGGCACTGTTGCAACTGGCGGCGCACAGCACCGAGGCGGCGGCCCGCACGCGGCCCGTGGTGATCTTCCACAGCGCGGCGCAGCGCATCGCGGTGCACGTCGATGAAGTGCTGGGCAACCAGGAGGTGGTGGTGAAGAACCTGGGGCCGCAACTCTCGCGCCTGCCCGGCCTGGCCGGCATGTCGGTGCTGGCTTCCGGGGCGGTGGTGATGATCTACAACCCGGTGGCGCTGGCCAACGTGTATGGCGATCAGATCCGGGCCCGCCTGGCCCAGCCGGTCACCCCTGCGGCCGATGCCCCGGGCGGCGTGGCCGAACCGGCTGTGCTGTCCGATGCCCAGGCCCCGCTGGTGCTGGTGGTGGACGATTCGATCACCGTGCGCCGCGTGACCCAGCGTCTGTTGCAGCGCGAAGGCTACCGGGTGACCCTGGCCGCCGACGGGCTGCAGGCCCTGGAGCGCCTGCAGGATGAGCGCCCGGTGGTGGTGCTGTCCGACATCGAAATGCCCCGCATGGATGGCTTCGATCTGGCGCGCAACATCCGCCACGATGCGGCCCTGCATGAGCTGCCCATCATCATGATCACCTCGCGCATTGCCGCCAAGCACCGTGAGCATGCCCTGGAACTGGGCGTCAACCACTACCTGGGCAAGCCCTACGCCGAAGAAGAGCTGCTGAGCCTGGTGCGGCACTATGCCGGGCAGGGCGTGGTGGCCGACACCCCGGCCTGAGCACGCCGCTGCCGGCGGGGCCCTGGCCCCGTCATGGGATCAGCTGGGCTTCTTGACCACCGCGTAACGCGCCAGCGTGCGCTGGCGTGCTTCGTCGTGCTGCACGATGGGCAGCGGGTAGCCCTCACCCAGGCGCAGGCCGGCCGCCTGCAGGTCGATGGGGCGGGCCTGCCAGGGGGCGTGCAGGGCTGCACCCTGCAAGCCCGCCAGCTGAGGCAGGTAGCGGCGGATGAACCGCCCCTCGGCATCGAATTTCTCGCTCTGGCTCACCGGGTTGAAGATGCGGAAATACGGCTGCGCATCGCAACCGCTGGAGCTGGCCCACTGCCAGCCGCCGTTGTTGGCCGCCAGGTCGAAGTCATTGAGCTGCTGCGCGAAATAGGCCTCACCTCGACGCCAGTCGATCCCCAGGTCCTTGACCAGAAAACTCGCCACCACCATGCGCAGGCGGTTGTGCATGTAGCCGGTCTGGTTGAGTTGGGCCATGGCCGCATCCACCAGCGGGTAGCCGGTGCGGCCCTCGCACCAGGCCTGGAACAGGGCCTCGGCCTCGGGGCCCTGTTCCCATTCGATGGCGTCGTACTCGGGCTTGAAACTGTTCGTCACCACGCCCGGGTGGTTGGCCAGGATCTGCATGTAGAAATCGCGCCAGATCAGCTCGCTCAGCCAGGTGGCGGCGCCGGTGTCGGCCGGATCGTGGCTGCTGGCCTGGTGGGCCAGGGCTGCCAACTCGCGGATCGAGACGGTGCCAAAGCGCAGGTGGGTGCTGAGGTAGCTGGGCCCCTTGAGGGCTGGAAAGTCGCGCGTGCGCTGGTAGGCCTCCAGTCGGGGTCGGAAGTCGTCCAGCAGCGCGCGTGCGCCGGCCAGGCCCACCGGCAGGCGCAGCTGGCCCAGGTTGCTGGGCTGAAAGCCGATGGACTCCAGGCTGGGCGGTGCGTGGCGCAGGCCCTCAGGCCGCTCGGCCAGGGCGCTGGCGTGACGTTCCACCGGGTAGCTCTTCAGGTAGAAGGGCGTGATCTTCTTGAGCCAGGCGTTCTTGTAGGGCGTGAACACGCCATACACCGAGCCAGTCTGGGTCAGCACCTCGCGGCGCTCGAAGATCACCTGGTCTTTGCTGGTGTGGAAGGCCATGCCCTGCCGGCTCAAGGCCGTGCGCACCTCGCTGTCGCGCTGCAAGGCGGCCGGCTCGTCGTCGTGGTTGGTGAACACCGCCTGGGCACCCAGGCGCCGGGCCAGGGCCGGCACCTCGTCGCGGGCCGCTCCGTGCAGCACGATCAGGCCGGCACCGGCCCGTCCGGCCAGGCTGCGCAAGGCCTCATCGAGCTGGGCCAGGCTTTGCACGATGAAGTCCACGCGCCGGTCCTGCCGCGGCAGGCCGTCAAGGATGTCGGTGTCGAGCACGAACACCGTGTGCACCTGCGCACACTGGCTCAGGGCCTGGTGCAGGCCGGCATTGTCATGGGCGCGCAGGTCGCGCCGGAACCAGAAAAGACCGATCGGGTAAGGCTTGGGCATAGGGACCGTTAAAATCGCGGGATGCCTTCTGATTCTGCCCCCATCAACCTGACGAATCATTTCCTGATCGCCATGCCCGGGCTGGAGGATGAGGCTTTTGCGCGCAGTGTGGTTTACCTGTGCGAGCACAGCGAGCGCGGCGCGCTGGGCCTCATCATCAACAAACCCAGCGATCTCTCACTCAAGGCCTTGTTTGACAAGGTCGATCTGTCTTTGCGTCGGCCTGACCTGTCCGACGCGCCGGTGCTGCAAGGTGGCCCGGTCCAGACCGAACGCGGCTTTGTGCTGCATGACGCCATGGTGGCCGACACGCCCGAGGGCGACCAGTCGGCCTATGCGTCCACCATGACCATCCCCGGGGGGCTCGAAATGACCACCTCGCGCGACGTGCTGGAGGCCTTGGCCACTGGGGCCGGCCCGCGACGGGTCATCGTCACCTTGGGCTACTCGTCCTGGGGCGGTGGCCAACTGGAGTCCGAGCTGGCTGAAAACAGCTGGCTCACGGTCGATGCCGACAGCCGTGTGATCTTCGACACCCCCATCGAACAGCGCTACGACCAGGCTCTGGCCTTGCTGGGCCTGCAGGCCTGGATGTTGTCGCCCGAGGCGGGGCACGCATGAGCACTGCTGACCGCCCCGGCGTTCCAGCGGTTCCTGCCCAGTTCCAATCGTTTCTGGCTTTTGACTACGGCGCCAAGCGCACCGGGGTGGCCGTGGGCAACCGCTTCACCCGTTCGGCCACGCCGCAGAAGACCATTGCGGCTGAGGGCGACCGTCGCTTCGAAGCGATCGGCAAGGTCCTGGCTGAGTGGCAGCCCGATGCGCTGGTGGTGGGCGTGCCCTTCCATCCGGATGGCGCCGAGCACGAGAACACCGTCAAGGCGCGTCGTTTTGCGCGCCAGCTCAAGGGCCGTTACGGCCTGCAGGTGTTCGAGGTGGACGAGCGCTACAGCACCACCGAAGCCCATTCCCTGGGTGCCGCCGATGCCGATGCGGCCTCGGCGTGCATCATTCTTGAACAGTTTTTGAGGAGTCTGCCTTGAGTTCCACCGGAAGCCTGGTGCTGGATGCCGAAGCACTTTACCGCGAGCTGGTGCGCGGTGTCCGTTCCCTGATGGGGCCTGAAACCCGCCTGGTGGGCATCACCTCGGGGGGCGCCTGGCTGGTCGAGCGCCTGCAAAAGGAGTTGGGGCTGCCCGGTCAGCCCGGCGTGATCTCGTCCGCCCTGCACCGCGACGACTTTGCCCAGCGTGGACTCAGTTCGGCGGGGCAGACCCTGCTGCCCTTTGACGTCAATGGCGCCGACATCCTGTTGCTGGACGACGTGCTCTACACCGGCCGCACCCTGCGCGCCGTGATCAACGAACTGTTCGACTACGGCCGGCCCGCCAGCGTGCGACTGGCTGTGCTGGTGGACCGTGGCGGCCGCCAGCTGCCGATCCAGGCCGACTACGCGGCGGCCCGTGTGGCCCTGCCTGAGGGCAGCACCCTGGCGCTGGCTCGCAGCGATGCGGGCGGCTTCAGCTTCCACGTCGAACCCGCCTGAGCCCCAGATTTCGCCTGAATCCCACAGGGAATTGCCATGCTCCACAAACGAAACCCCCAACTCAACAAGAACGGCGAGCTGATCCACCTGCTCTCCATCGAAGGCCTGCCCAAGGACATCGTGACCCACATCCTGGACACGGCGGCCAATTTCGTCAGCGTCAGCGACCGCGAGGTCAAGAAGGTGCCCCTGCTGCGCGGCAAGAGCGTGTTCAACCTGTTCTTCGAGAACAGCACGCGCACCCGCACCACCTTCGAGATCGCGGCCAAGCGCCTGTCGGCTGATGTGATCAACCTTGACATCGCGCGCTCCTCGGCCTCCAAGGGCGAGTCGCTGCTCGACACCATTGCCAACCTGTCGGCCATGGCGGCCGACCTGTTCGTGGTGCGGCACAGCGAGTCGGGTGCGCCTTACCTGATCGCCCAGCACGTGGCGCCCCATGTGCATGTGATCAATGCCGGTGACGGGCGCCATGCGCACCCCACCCAGGGCTTGCTCGACATGTTCACGATCCGTCACTACAAGAAGGATTTCTCCAACCTCACGGTGGCCATCGTGGGCGACGTGCTGCACTCGCGTGTGGCGCGTTCCGACATCCACGGCCTGACCACCCTGGGCTGTGCCGAGGTGCGTGTGGTGGGCCCCAAGACCCTGGTGCCCAGCGACATGGCGCAGATGGGCGTGAAGGTGTTCCACACCCTCGAAGAGGGCATCAAGGACTGCGACGTGGTGATCATGCTGCGCCTGCAGAACGAGCGCATGAGTGGCGCGTTGCTGCCGTCCAGCCAGGAGTTCTTCAAGAGCTTCGGCCTGACCGAGGAAAAGCTGCAATTGGCCAAGCCCGATGCGATCGTGATGCACCCGGGCCCGATCAACCGCGGCGTCGAGATCGACTCGGCCGTGGTGGACGGCAAGCAATCGGTGATCCTGCCGCAGGTCACTTTCGGCATCGCGGTCCGCATGGCCGTGATGAGCATCGTGGCCGGCAACGAGGCCTGAGGGAGGAGAGCACCATGAATCTGCTGATCAAGAACGGCCGTGTGATCGACCCGGCTTCGGGCCGCGACGAGGTGGCCGACGTGGCCGTGGCGGCGGGCCGCATCGTGTCCATCGGCGCCGTGCGTGGCGAATTCGCGCCGCAGCGCGTGATCGATGCCACCGGTCTGGTGGTGGCGCCTGGCCTGGTGGACCTGGCGGCGCGCCTGCGCGAACCCGGCCACGAACACGAAGGCATGCTCGAATCTGAAATGGCTGCGGCGGTGGCCGGTGGCGTGACCAGCGTGGTCTGCCTGCCCGACACCGATCCGGTGCTCGACGAGCCCGGATTGGTCGAGATGCTCAAGTTTCGCGCCGAGAAGCTGCACCAGTCGCGCCTGTTCCCCCTGGGGGCGCTGACCCGCAACCTGGCTGGTGAAGTGCTCACCGAGATGGCCGAGTTGACCGAGGCCGGCTGCATCGGTTTCGGTCAGGCCGAGGTGCCCCTGGTCAGCACCCAGGTGCTGCAGCGGGCCCTGCAATACGCCAGCACCTTCGGCTACACCGTCTGGCTGCGTCCGCAAGAGCTGTACCTGGGCAAGGGTGTGGCGGCCAGCGGCCCGCTGGCCACCCGCCTGGGCCTGAGCGGTGTGCCGGTGGCCGCCGAGACCATCGCCCTGCACACCATCTTCGAGTTGCAGCGCAGCACCCGCGCCCGGGTTCACCTGTGCCGCCTCAGCAGCGCCGCCGGCGTGGCCCTGGTACGCCAGGCCAAGGCCGAGGGCCTGCCCGTGAGTTGCGATGTCAGCATCAACTCACTGCACCTGATCGATGCCGACATCGGCTTCTTCGACAGCCGCGCCCGCCTCACGCCGCCACTGCGTCAGCAGCGCGACCGCGACGCGCTGCGCGAAGCGCTGGCCGACGGCACCATCGATGCCCTGGTGTCCGACCACAACCCGGTGGATGAAGACGCCAAGACCCTGCCGTTTGCCGAGAGCGAGCCCGGTGCCACCGGCTTCGAGCTGCTGCTCAGCCTGGCGCTCAAATGGGGCCAGGACCTGGGCCTGAGCCTGCCCCGGGCGCTGTCGGTGCTGACGCGCGACCCGGCCCAGGTGCTGGGTTCGGCGCTGGGCACCCTGCAGGCCAGCGTGGGCCAGGTGATCGAAGGCGGCGTGGCCGACCTCTGCCTGTTCGACCCCGAAGCCGTGTGGCAGGTGCTGCCGCAGGCGTTGCGCAGCCAGGGAAAGCACACCCCGTTTGCCTACGAGCTGACCGGCACGGCCATGCCGGGCCAGGTGCGCTACACGGTGGTGGGTGGCCAGGTGGCCTTCGAGCGCGTCTGAGACGCGGTCACGGTCAGGGCCCGGCGGCGTCATGAACCCCTCCGCTCACCGCCAGGCTGGGGCTTCGAGCCGCTGGCTGCGGGCCCCCAGGGCCGTCTGGCGCCTGGGGCGCGTGCTGCTGCACGTGCTGGCTGGTCTGCACACGGTGCTGCTGCAGTTCCCGCGCCTGGGGCCTGAGCAGCGTGAAATGCGGGTGCAGGCCTGGGCCAGCCGTTTGCTGCAAGTGCTGGGCATCCGCCTGCGCGTCCAGGGTACGCCGGTCGCGCTGGGCCCGGCCCTGCTGGTGTCCAACCACATCTCCTGGCTGGACATCGTGGTGCTGCACGCCAGCCGGCATTGCCGCTTCGTGTCCAAATCCGAGGTGCGGCACTGGCCCCTGATCGGCGCCCTGGCCGCGGCGGCAGGGACCTTGTTCATCGAACGTGCCTCCCGCCGCGACGCCATGCGGGTGGTGCACGACATGAGCGACAGCCTGCGGCGCGGCGACGTGCTGGCCGTGTTTCCCGAAGGCACCACGGGTGACGGTCTGCAGGTGCTGCCATTCCATGCCAATTTGCTGCAGGCCGCGGTGTCGGCGGCGGCACCGGTGCAGCCGGTGGCGCTGAAGTTTGTCACGGCGGCCGGTGGGACGCGCTCACTGGCCCCCTGCTACGTGGGGGACGACACCCTGGTCGGCTCCCTGTGGCGCACGTTGACCAGCGAGCCCATCGTGGCGGTGGTGCACTATGGCGAGCTGCAGCACGCCGGCGGGCGTGATCGCCGCCGCTGGGCGGCCGAGTTGCACCAGCAGGTGAGCCGGCTGGCCGACTGAGTGAGGCCGCGCCTCGAGCGTGCTCAGAACGGCGGCTGATGGCGTCGGCTCGGAGCCTGGGCTCGGAACCTCCGCTCAGATCCAGGCCCGCACATGAAGCCGAGCCCCTCCATCCGGCTGTGGGCCGGAGAAGCCATATTCGATCGGGGCCGAGCAATGGCGAGCCACTTGCAGCCAGGCAGGATCCAGATCGTCCGGGGCCTGGGCCAACGGTGCATGCGCGGGTTCAGTCAGGGCTCCGAACCGATGCCCTGCGGGCGTGTGGTTGGCGAGTTCCTCGGCGCTCATGCGGTGCACGGCCTCCAGGTGCGGGCGCAGCTGTGCCACCCGCTCGGCCGTCAGGCGCCAACTGCAAAGAACCCAGAAATGTTCGCCCACGCCGCCGACTGCGATGCGCCCCTGGGGTTCGGTGGCTTCGGGCCCGCGGCTGGCCAACTGACGGGTCAGTTCGATGAAGACGCGCAACAGGCGGTCCTTGGCGGGCTGAGGGGCCTCCATTTCGGCCAGGCGCTGGCGCAAGCGCTGGGTGGCGGCCTGCACCAGTTCGGCATGGAAGGTGCCTGCATGAAAGAACAGCAGGCCAGGGTGCTGGGCGCAGGCGGCGAAGGCCTCCCGGGTGGCCGTTGCATCAGGCCCCATGGGCGCTGTTGCCTGAGCCGTGGCGGTCGTCGTCGCCTGCGCGGTCGGCCATGCGGGTCGCCAGGCCGGGCTGGCGCGCTGCCGTTCAAATGCTTGCATGGGGTTGCTGTTGGCCATCACGAGCGCCATTCTTCGGGCGGCCCGTGACGCCGACATGACGACGGCGCCAGGTCCTTGCGCCGCGTTTCAGGCTGCAGCGCTGGGGACGATCGGGCGAGGCAGTTGCAGGGTGAACCGGGCTCCTTCGCCCGGGCTCGATTGCACGGTCAGCGTGCCACCCATCAGGCCCGCCAGCGCACGCGACAGCGACAGGCCCAAGCCCGTGCCGCCATGCTCGTAACTGACCCGGTCATTGCCCTGGCGGAAGCGCTCGAAGATGGTGTCGTGCAGTTCGGGGGCGATGCCGGGGCCGGTGTCGACCACATGGAAGCTCACCCGGTCTTCGCTGCCTTCCACCTCGATGGTCACGCAGCCTTCCTGGGTGAATTTGAGCGCGTTGGACAACAGGTTGTTGAGGATCTGCTTGAGCCTCAATCCGTCGCACAACAGGGTCTGAGGGGTGCTGGGGGCCAACTGCAATTTGAGATCCAACGATTTCTGTGCCGCGGTGACACTGAAGAAATCCAGCGTGGATTGCAGCAGCTCGGCCAAGGCCACCGGCTCGGGTGTGACCGGCATGGCCCCGGCCTCGACCTTGGCCAGGTCCAGGATTTCGGTGAGCAACTCATTGAGGTGCTCGGCGGCCTTGCGGATCATGCGCGCCTGGTCTTTGAAGCGAGGCTGCTCCAGGCGCATCTCCATCAGTTCGGCAAAGCCGCGGATGCTGGTCAAGGGGGTGCGCAGCTCATGCGAAACCGCGGCCAGGAACTCGCTCTTGGCGCGGCTGGCCGACTGGGCCTGGGCCTCGCTGATCTGCAGCGCATGGTTCGTGTTTTCCAGCTGACGCAGGCTGCGCAGAAACATCCCCGCACCGGCCAGCGAAGCCAGGGTCAGCAAGCCCATCAGTGTCACGGTCACGTTGCGCAGGCTGCGCCAGTCGCTCAAGGCCCCCGCGGTGCTGGTCAGCACGTACACCCGCAAGGGGTAGTCGGCCACCCGGTGGTAGGCCGCCACGCGCTCGACCTTGTCGATGTTGCTGGTGACGATGGACCAGCCGGCCCGTTCGTTCTGGGGCAGACGTGCCATGGTTGAACTGTTCGACAGGGTGGTGCCCATGCCGGTGGGGGTCCCGCCGATCACCCGGGCGCGGACGCTGCGGTCGTTGCCCAGCAAGGTGACGCCGCCTTTGGGCCCCAGATTGACCCCGCTGTAGGATTGCTCGAAGTAGGCCGGGTTGAGTGAAGCCACGATCACCCCCAGAACCCGGCCATCACTGCGCTGGATCTTGCGCGACAGCTGGATGGTCCATTTGTTCGAGACCTTGCCCAGCACCGGCTTGCCGATGAACAGGCCGTCGGGGCTCATCTGCTGTGATGCGTCGGGCACCTTGTCGGGCGCCAGGTGTACTTGCACATGCTCGCGTGCCGACAGATCCACGTGGCCCGTCTTCTCGCCGGTCGGGTCGATGTTGCTGCCTACGAAGCGGCCCTGAGCGTCGATCAACGACAGCTGGGTCAGGATTTGCGGTACCAGGCCGGTTTCATTGGCAAATTGCCCGTAGTCAGCGGGTGTCAGTTCGCCCGCCACGGCGGCATCGCGCATGCGCAGGGTGGCCTGGTCGACCGATGCCAGCACGCGCACGGTCTGCTCCTGCAGCACGCGGGCCAGGTTGGTGTTTTGCCTCACCTCAGCCGCCACGGCATCGCGGGCTTTCAGATCCAGTGTCAGCACCACCGCCACCCAGCCGATGGCCAGCAGGGCCAGCACCGACAGGGCCACCATCCAGCTCAGGCGCGAACCCGTGAAACCCCGCATCAAAAGTGAGGGGGGGATCAGAGAGCGGCTGGGAGCGGGTGTCGCCGGGGCTTCGGACATGGTGGCGTTGTGGTTTTTGCCATCATACGGTGCCATATCCGCTCGGTACCACCGTTTGACCGCTGAGCAACAGCAGGGGCGGTAACGTGGTCCGACTATCGAACAAATGCGGCAGAAATGAGGGTTTTCCAACGCGAGGGGCTGCCCTGTCGCCAACTATTTCTCAGGTCTGACACCCGTGTGGTTGCTGCGGTGCAGCATTTGCTTCAAGATCCAACTCAGCGGCTCGCCTGATCCCGTCTTGCTGGATCAGGGCGGGACCGACCTGAACCCTGTCGCCTGTCCACGGATTTCCGGATCGCCATGCCGAACAAAGCTGCCGCATTCAACATCGACCTGTCCAAGCTGAGCTGCCCGCGTTGTGGGCAGGCGCGGCTGAGCGAGATCGACGAGGCGGTCTACTGCGGCGCCCGGACCAAGGACAAGCATCTGGCCTGGCCCTTGAGCGATCCAGTCGCCTACGCACGTTGCGACAGCTGTTTCCTGGTGCTGGGCCTGCCCGATGCGCGTGAGCCGAAGTCTGCGCGCCAGCCCGATGCGAAAGCCTGAACAGGCCTTGGTGTTCTCAGGCCACCGCCCGTCTTTCGGTGTAACCTGCCGGCCATTCTGATCTGTAAGGATTCTTCATGTCTCTGTTCACCCCTGTGGCCGCCCGTTCGATCACCCGCGCCACCACCTTGCGCGCCCTGCTGGCGTGCGCCTTGCTGAGCCTGGCCCCGCTGGGGCAGGCCCAGCAGGTGCTGCGTGTCACCGCCATCCCCGACGAGTCGCCCACCGAACTGGCCCGCAAGGCTGCACCGCTGATGAAGTACCTGGAAGGCAAGCTGTCCGTGAAGGTGGAGTACACCCCGGTCACCGACTACGCGGCCTCGGTGGAGGCCCTGGTCAACAAGAAGGTGGACATGGCCTGGTTCGGCGGCTTTACTCTTGTGCAGGCCCAGGTGCGCTCCAACGGCAAGATCATTCCCCTGGTGCAACGTGAGGAGGACGAAAAGTTCAAGTCGGTCTTCATCAGCGCCGATCCGGCCATCAAGTCGCTGGCCGATCTCAAGGGCAAGGATGTGAGCTTTGGCTCGCAAAGCAGCACCTCCGGCCATCTGATGCCGCGCAGTTTCCTGTTGCAGGCCGGCCTCAACCCCGAACATGATTTCCGTCGCGTGGCCTACAGCGGTGCCCATGACGCCACCATCGCGGCCGTGGCCTCAGGCAAGGTGCAGGCTGGCGCGCTCAATATTTCGGTGTGGGACAAGTTCGTGGCCGACAAGAAGGTCGACACCAGCAAGGTGCAGGTGTTCTACACCACGCCGCCGTATTACGACTACAACTGGGCCGTGCACGCCGACATGCCGGCCGCCCTGCGCGACAAGATCACCCAGGCCTTCCTGGCACTCAACAAGAACACGCCCGAGGGCAAAGAGGTGCTGGAGCTGCAGCGCGCCACCCGCTTCGTCCCGACCAAGGTCGAGAACTACAAGAGCATCGAGGCTGCCGCACGCAGCGCCGGCCTGCTCTGATGGGCGAGCCACGGAGCCGCACTTGGGCCTGATGATTGAACTCGACCAGATCGGCGCTTTGCACCCGGCGGCGCGTGCGGGCGCGCGTGCCGCGCTGGCTGGTCTGAGCCTGTGCCTCCGAGCGGGTGAACAAGTCGCCGTGATCGGGCCCTCGGGCGCCGGCAAGACCAGTCTGTTGCAGGTGCTGGCCTGTGCCTTGCCGCCGACCACCGGACAACTGAGGTTGGACGGGCGTGACCCCTGGCAATTGCCGCGCCGGCAGTTGCAGCAGTTGCGTGGTCGTCTGTTCCTGGCGCCTCAGGTGCCGCCGCTGCCTCCCCGGCAGCGCGTGGTCACCTCGGTGCTCGCCGGGCGCTTGCCAGCCATGGGCCTGATGGCCAGCCTGGTTTCCTTGTTCCATCCCAGCGACCTGCCGGCGGCATTTGATGCCTTGGAGCACTTCGACCTGGGTGACAAACTGTTCGAGCGAGTGGATCGCCTGTCGGGCGGTGAACGCCAGCGGGTGGGCCTGGCCCGTGCCCTGCTGGCGCCGGCTTCGCTGTGGCTGGTCGATGAGCCGCTTTCGGCTCTGGATCCCACCCGGGCCCGCCAGGCCATGGCGACGCTGCAGGGGGTGGCCCGCGAGCGTGACATCACCTTGGTGGCCTCGCTGCATCAGGTGGATGTGGCCCTGGCCTGCTTTGACCGCATCCTGGGCCTGCGTGAGGGGGGGCTGATGTTTGACCTGCCGGCCGCCGAGGTGAGCCCGGAGCGGCTGGCCCGCTTGTATGCCCAGCACGAGCATGAGTTGCGCGGCGAGGCCGCGCCCCTCGCTGGCTTGAGCGCCGATGCCCTGGCCGAGCCCGTGGGTCTGTCGTGTCGATGAATCCGGCAGCCCGCAGCGCCCCGCTGCGCGACCCGGCCTGGCCCCGACGCCTGGCTCTTGGCGGCGCCTTGCTGGTGCTGCTGTGGCCGCTGCTGCAGGCCACTGAATTCAAGCCCTGGATCCTGCTGCAGCCCGATTCACTGGCCTTCAGCGGGCGCTTTCTGGCCAGCTTCTGGCCCTTGGCGGGGGGCGCCGAGTTCCTGAGCCTGCTGGCGCGTGAATCGTGGCGCACCGTGGCCATGGCCACGGTCGGTGTGGCGCTGGGCTGGCTGCTGGCCGTACCGCTCACCTTGCTGTCGACCGCCGCTTTGTCGGTGTCGGCCTTGTCTGGGCGCATGGCCCGAGGGCCGTTCTGGGCCCGCCAGGGCGTGCGCGCGCTGTTGATCGTGCTGCGCAGCGTGCCCGAGCTGGTCTGGGCGCTGGTGTTTGTGCGGGTGGTGGGGCTCGGGCCCACCGCTGGCGTGCTGGCCATCGCGCTCACCTATGCCGGCATGCTGGGCAAGGTCTATGGCGAAATCCTGGAAAGTGGCGAGCAGCATGCCGCCCAGTCCTTGTTGCGCAATGGCGCGAGCCGCCTGCAGGCCTTTTTCCACGGGCTGCTGCCGACCTGCGCGGCCGAGCTCAGCTCTTACACCGTCTACCGTTGGGAGTGTGCGATCCGCTCATCGGTGGTGCTGGGTTTTGTCGGCGCTGGCGGCCTGGGTCAGCAGCTCGACAACTCGATGAAGATGTTCAATGGCGCTGAGGTGGCCAGCATGCTGCTGGTGTTCATGGCCCTGGTGGCCCTGGCCGACCGCGTCAGCGCCGGTTTGCGAAAGCTGCTCGGATGAAGCCTGCCGCCTCGCCCGGTTCGCCCCCCGGTCTGCCCTCCAGGCTGCCGGCCCGTCGCCTGTCCGATCTGCAGGCGCCTGCGCCCTGGCGCCGGCCCGGCCTGTGGTTCACCGTCGGTGTGCTGCTGCTGGTCGTGGCCAGCACGGCATCGCTGGATTTGCAATGGCAGCAGTTCCTGTCGCTGGAGGCCCTGCACAGCATGGGCCGCTTCCTGGGGGAGTTTTACCCACCCGACCTGTCGCCCGGCCTGCTGCGTCAGGTGCTGGTGGCCAGTTGGGAGACCTTGGCCATGTCCTTGCTGGGCACCGGGCTGGCGGCGCTGGGCGGCCTGCTGTTGGCCCTGCCGGCAAGCCGGTTGCAAGCGGGTGAGCGGGCTTGGCTGCGGGGGCCGACGCGCTGGCTGCTCAATGCGCTGCGCTCCATTCCCGAGCTGGTCTGGGCCACGCTGTTGTTGATTTCGGCGGGCCTGGGGCCGTTTGCCGGCACCCTGGCCCTGGCCTGTCACACCCTGGGCGTGCTGGGCCGTTTGTTCGCCGAAGCCCTTGAGAACGCCCCTTCGGGCCCGGCCGAGGCGCTGCGCCAGCAAGGGGTGGGGCGGGTGCAGGTGTTGGCCTATGCCAGCCTGCCTCAGGTGCTGCCCCAGTGGCTGAGCTACACCCTGTACCGTTGGGAGAACAACATCCGCGCCGCCGCCGTGCTGGGCGTGGTGGGGGCGGGCGGCCTGGGCCAGTTGCTGGCCTTTCACATGGGCCTGTTCCACATGGGCAAGACGGCCACCATCCTGGCCGCGATGCTGTTGATGGTGGCGGCGGTGGATGCGCTCAGCCTATTGGCACGTCGAGCCTTGATGCGCTGAGGAGGCTTCGCTCAGGCCTGTGACAGGGCCTCTAGCAGGCGCTGGTGCACGCCACCAAAGCCGCCGTTGCTCATGCACACCACGTGGTCACCGGGGCGTGCCGCGGCGCTCACCTGCTGCACCAGGGTCGCGATGTCGGGGGCCGTGTGCGCGCGCTCACCCAGGGGCGCCAGGGCTTCTGCGGCATCCCAGTCCAGGCCCCCGGTGTGGCAGAAGGCCTGTTCGGCACTGGCCAGCGACCAGGGCAACTGGGCTTTCATGGTGCCCAGTTTCATGGTGTTGCTGCGCGGTTCGAACACCGCCAGGATGCGTCCGCCAGCGTCGGTCACCGGGCCCAGGCGCTGGCGCAGGCCGTCCAGCGTGGTGCGGATGGCGGTGGGGTGGTGGGCAAAGTCGTCGTACACGGTGATGCCACCGACCTGGCCGCGAACCTCCATGCGGCGCTTCACGTTCTGGAAGCGTGACAGCGCCTTGGCGGCCACCTCGGCCGGCACGCCCAGGTGGTCGGCCGCGGCCAGGGTGGCCAGGGCGTTGAGTTGGTTGTGGGCCCCGCTGAGGGTCCACTGCACGCGCGCCACGGGCCGGCCTTGGTGCAGCACGGCGAAATCATGGGCTTCACCCTCGGCGGAAAAATCGCTCACCGTGCTGCCAAAGCTGCGCACCTCGCTCCAGCAGCCCTGGGCCAGCACCCGGGTCAGGCTTTCTTCCAGTCCATTGACCACCACACGGCCTTGGCCCGGCACGGTGCGCACCAGGTGATGGAACTGACGTTCGATGGCGGCCAGGTTGTCGAAGATGTCGGCGTGGTCGAACTCCAGGTTGTTCAGCACCGCGGTGCGCGGGCGGTAATGCACGAACTTGCTTCGTTTGTCGAAAAAGGCGGTGTCGTACTCATCGGCCTCGATCACGAAGGCGCTGCCTTCCCCCAGGCGCGCCGAAACCCCGAAGTTCAGCGGGACGCCCCCCACCAGAAAGCCGGGTTGCAGGCCTGCCTGGTCCAGCACCCAGGCCAGCATCGAGGTGGTGGTGGTCTTGCCGTGCGTGCCCGCCACGGCCAGCACGTGGCGGCCGTGCAGCAGATGCTCGGCCAGCCACTGAGGGCCACTGGTGTAGCGTGCGCCCTGGTCCAGGATGGCTTCCATCAGCGGGAACTTGGGGCTGCCGTCGTTTGTTCTGGCGCGGCTGACCACGTTGCCAATGACGAAAAGTTCCGGTTTCAGAGCCATCTGATCGGCTGAGAAGCCTTCGATCAGATCGATGCCCAAAGACCGAAGCTGATCGCTCATCGGGGGGTAGACCCCCGCGTCGCAACCGGTGACGCGGTGACCCGCCTCGCGGGCCAGGGCCGCCAGGCCGCCCATGAAGGTGCCGCAAATACCCAGGATGTGAATGTGCATGAAACCGATTTTACGTGGGGTCATGCGCCATGTCGGGCGTGGCCTGCGTGGGGGCGGGCTGGCAAGCTATCAAACTGGTAGCGGCGGGGCGAAGCGGCGAAAAAGCGCAAAATGCCCGCTTTGCAATGTCTGCGGTGCGTGTGCTGATGGCCCGCCCGACCCGTCTCCATGGAAAGTCTTGCCTCGGAAATTGCCGCAACCGCTGCCCGCATGGTGGTGGAAGAAGGCCTGGAGTACGGTGCTGCCAAGCGCCGTGCCGTCAAGCAGCTGGGTTTGCCGGCCCGCACGGCCTTGCCCGACAACCTCGCGGTCGAAGATGCGGTGCTGGAGTACATCGAATTGTTCTGTGCCGACACCCAGCCGGCAGAGCTTCGTGCGCTGCGCGAACTGGCCCTGGTCTGGATGGAGCGCATGTCGGAATTCCGCCCACACCTGACGGGGGCGGTCTGGCAGGGCACCGCGACGCGGCTGTCGGACATCCGCATCCAGCTGTTTTGCGATGACCCCAAGTCGGCCGAGATTCGATTGATCGATCACAACGTCGATTACGAGCCGCAGACGGTCCAGGGTTTTCGGGGCGAGCCGGTCGAGGCCTTGTCCCTGGGCTCGCCCAGCAAGGCGCTGGGCGAGGTGATTGGTGTCCATCTGTTGATCTACGACCTGGACGATCTGCGGGGCGCTCTGGTGCCTGATGCCCGCGGGCGTGCGCCTCGGGGCTCTCTGGCCGCCGTTCAGGCCTTGTTGAAGGAAGCTGAAGCATGAGCAATTCCCAGGAGTTGAAATCGCCCGGCGCCGGCCGGCGCCGATGGCTGTGGGCATCGGCCGCGGGCGTGGCTGCGGTGGCCGGAGCGGGGCTGGGCTGGTGGCGCACGCGACCCCAAGGCACGGACGCCCAGGCCGGGGCGGCCTTGTCCGAGCTGTGGGGCCTGAAGTTCGATCGGGCGGGTGGCGGTGAGTTGGTGCTGGCCGATTTCAAGGGCAAACCGCTGCTGATCAACTTCTGGGCCACCTGGTGTCCACCCTGTGTGGAGGAGCTGCCCATGCTGGATCGGTTTCAACGCGAAACTTCGGTCAATGGCTGGCAAGTGCTTGGATTGGCCATTGACCAGCCCAGTTCGGTGGCCCGTTTTCTGAGCCGCACCCCCCTGGGCTTTCCCGTGGGGCTGGCCGGTCTGGGCGGCACCGAACTCAGCCGCGCCCTGGGCAACGAGAACGGCGGCTTGCCGTTTTCGGTGGTGATCGCGGCCGATGGGCGGGTAATACAGCGTAAAATGGGCCAGATCACACCTCAGGAACTGACGGTGTGGACCCAGCCCGGCTGACCGTCGGGCTGTCTTTGAGGCCCCTTTTGCTCAGGGGCCTTTCTGCACACTTCCAGGGTATTTTCTTTGATCTGCCCGAATGAAGTTGTAATTAATTTGTCTGCTGATGATGAGACTTGGCGCTGTTTTGCAGTAAATTCGCGCCTGTTATCGTTTTAGCTGTTGGAGCTTACATGGACCTGCGAAAACTCAAGACCCTGATTGATCTGGTGTCTGAATCCAATGTTTCAGAACTGGAAATCACTGAAGCCGAAGGCAAGGTGCGCATCGTGAAGGGCGGCGGGGCCGTGATTCAGCAAATGGTGGCTGCCCCTGTGCTGGCTCAGCCTGCCGTGGCCGCCGCGCCTGTCGCCGCCGCCGCCGCCGCTCCCGCCGTCGCGGCAGCACCTGCCGGGCATGTGGTCAAGTCGCCCATGGTGGGTACTTTCTACCGTGCCTCCAGCCCGGGCGCCAAGGCCTTTGTCGAGGTGGGCAGCCAGATCAAGGAAGGCGAGACCATCTGCATCATCGAGGCCATGAAGATCCTCAATGAGATCGAAGCCGACAAGTCGGGTACCGTGACCCAGATCCTGGGCGAGAACGGCCAGGCCGTCGAGTACGGTCAGCCCTTGTTCGTGATCGAGTGATCGCATGGGGGTGCCGGGACGGCGGGCCTCTTGGGCCGTCGGCTGTCGGGTGCCCATCCCAGAGATAGTGCACGCGCTGCGTGCGGGGCTCTGCCGCCCCGGGAGCACTGATGTTTAAGAAAATCCTGATTGCCAATCGGGGGGAGATTGCCCTCCGCATCCAGCGGGCCTGCCGCGAACTGGGTGTCAAGGCGGTGATGGTCTATTCCGAGGCCGACCGCGATGCCAAGTACGTCAAGCTGGCGGAAGAGGCCGTGTGCATCGGCCCGGCCCCTTCGCCTCAAAGCTACCTCAACATGCCCGCCATCATCTCGGCAGCCGAGGTGACCGACGCCGAAGCCATCCACCCCGGCTACGGCTTTCTGAGCGAAAACGCCGACTTTGCCGAGCGCGTCGAGAAGAGTGGCTTCCAGTTCATCGGCCCCTCACCCGAGTCGATCCGCATCATGGGCGACAAGGTGTCGGCCAAGCAGGCCATGATCCGGGCTGGCGTGCCCTGCGTGCCGGGTTCCGAGGGCGAACTGCCTGATGACCCGGTGCAGATCAAGCGCATCGCCAAGACCGTGGGCTACCCCGTCATCATCAAGGCCGCCGGCGGCGGCGGTGGCCGCGGCATGCGCGTGGTACACACCGAGGCCGCGCTGGTCAATGCCGTGCAGATGACCAAGGCCGAGGCGGGGGCTGCTTTCGGCAATCCTGCGGTCTACATGGAAAAGTTCCTGCAGAACCCGCGCCACATCGAGATCCAGATCCTGGCCGACAAGCACCGCAATGCGGTCTACCTGGGTGAGCGTGACTGCTCGATGCAGCGTCGCCACCAGAAGGTCATTGAAGAAGCGCCGGCCCCTGGCATTCCACGCAAGCTGATCGAAAAGATCGGTGAGCGTTGTGCCGCCGCCTGCAAGAAGATTGGCTACCGCGGTGCGGGGACCTTCGAGTTCCTGTATGAAAACGGCGAGTTCTATTTCATCGAGATGAACACCCGTGTGCAGGTGGAGCATCCGGTGACCGAACTGATCACCGGCATTGACATCGTGAAGACCCAGATCATGGTCGCCGCAGGCGAGAAGCTGCCCTTCACGCAGCGCCAGATCGAGATCCGGGGGCACGCCATCGAGTGCCGCGTGAATGCCGAAGACCCCTACAAGTTTGTGCCGTCGCCGGGTCGCATCACCATGTGGCACGCCCCGGGTGGCCCGGGGGTGCGCGTGGATTCGCACGTCTACACCAACTACTTCGTGCCGCCGAACTATGACTCGATGATCGGCAAGATCATCGTGCACGGCGATACCCGCGAGCAGGCCCTGGCCCGCATGCGCACCGCCTTGCTGGAGACCGTGGTCGAAGGCATCAACACCAACATCCCGCTGCACCGCGAGCTGATGGTGGATGCCAAGTTCATGGCCGGCGGCACCAACATCCACTACCTTGAAGAGTGGCTGGGCCACCACAAGCGCTGATCGGCCCCGGCTGGCGCCCCTCGCGGGCGGCCGGCCTCCCAAGACCCCAGGAACGCCATGTTTGAACTCCGGCTGCTGTGCCCCGAAGACCACGTTGAAACGGTGAGCGACGCGCTCGATGCGCTGGATGCCCTGAGCGTCAGCGTCGAAGACGCCGATGCCCAGACCGACGCCGAGCAGGCGCTGTTCGGTGAACCCGGCATGCCGCCGCCCAAAGAAGGCTGGCAGCGTTCGCGCGTGATTGCGCTGTTTCCAGACGAGGCCAGCGCTGACGAGGCGGCCAAGTTGCTGCAGTTGCAGGATTTCTTTGCCGACTGCCGTCTGCTGGGGCTGGCCAAGGTGCCGGACGAAGACTGGGTGCGCCTGACCCAATCCCAGTTCTCGCCGGTCGAGATCACGTCTGAGTTCTGGATCGTGCCTACCTGGCACGAGCCGCCAGCGCAGGCCCGCCAGGTGATTCGCCTGGACCCCGGGCTGGCCTTTGGCACCGGCACTCACCCCACCACCCGCATGTGTCTGCGCTGGATCGCGCGGCGGCCGGCCACGGCCACGCTGGGTCGGGTGCTGGATTACGGTTGCGGCTCGGGCATCCTGGCCATCGGTGCAGCCAAGCATGGCGCGCAGGCCATCGATGCGGTCGACATCGACGAGGCGGCGGTTCAGTCCACGCACCTCAATGCCGAGGCCAATGGCGTGGCCTTGAACGCTGGCCTGCCGGACAAGGCGCACGGGGTGTACGACACGGTGCTGGCCAACATCCTGGCCACCCCGCTCAAGGTGCTGGCACCGCTGCTGTGCGCCCATGTGGCTGCAGGCGGCTCGCTGGTGCTGGCTGGCATCCTGGAGCGCCAGGCCGATGAGCTGAAGGCCGCCTATGCGCCCTGGCTGCAGTTGTCGGTGGCCGACAGCGAGGACGGCTGGATCCTGATGACCGCGCAGCGTTAAGCCTGCGCCACAGCGGTGGTGTCTCCCGGTGACGAGCCGGGTGAAAAATGCGCCCGCGCCTCTACAATCAGGCGCATCCATGAGCCTCATCACACGTTGCCCAGCCTGCGCCACGACCTTCAAGGTTGTGCCAGACCAATTGAGGATTTCCGATGGCTGGGTGCGCTGTGGGCAGTGCACCGAGGTGTTCGACGCCACGGCCAACCTGGTCCAGGAAGGTGATGCCAGCCCGCTGGCCACGAGCGGGCCTGCGGCATCGCGAAGTCACCGGCCGGAACCCCCGGCGTTTTTGCGTGCACCAGCCCACTCGCCGGTCTCGGCCATGCCAGCGGCCGCACCGGTGGCGGCACCGGCGCCCACCCACCCGCCGGCCTCGGTGGCCGATCACGCACCTTTGCCGGCCTCAGCCGTGCAGCCGGTCTTGGCGACGCAGCCCCCGCCCGCTCCCCCACCGCCAGCTCGCCCCAGCCGTGAACCCGTGATGCCAGAGCTGGTGATGCCGGATCTGGTGTTGCCACCCCCACCGCTACCGCCGCCACCACCAGTGCAGCCGGTGCGCGTGCATGCACCCGAGTCCCCCGCATCCGCGCCGGTGGCCGAGCCTGCCGTGCCACGCAGCGCAGACGACTTGCTGGCCGAGCAACTGGCTCGCCTGGATCTGGATCTGGCCACCTCCGATGCGCGGCGTCAGGTCGAACCCACGCTGGATGACGATGAGTTCGATCTCGATCTGCACGATGTCTTCGCGCCTCAGCCCGAAGTCGATGCCCCCCCCGTGCGGGTCGATTTCGCACCGATGGCCGAGCCGGCCGAGCCGCGCGTGCGTCCCCAGGGGGACCGGTTTCCAGTGTTGTCGGTGCCAGAGCTCGACCTGCCAGGGGCCCCGCGGCCGCCCCGTGCCGACCCGCCCGGGGTCACGCTCGCGGCGTTGCGGTTTCCGGATGACCCGGCGCCGGCCGATGCGCCCGGCCCCGAGCTCCCCCCGGCGGCACCGAAGACCGATTCCATGCTGAACGCGGCAGGCCTGGTTGACGAGGTGTCGCCCAGTCTGTTGTCCGAGTCGGTGGCGGCCGATGCACCGGGCGATCTCTCCACTCAGTGGGCTGCCGAAGCGCCTGCCCAGGCCATGGCGGCAGCGCCTGCACGGCGGGCTGAGGATGAAGTCGATGCTTTCGGCCCGGATGTGCTCAAGGGCTTGCAGTTTCTGCGCCGTGCGCGCCGCGAGGCCTTCTGGCGACGTCCCTGGGTGCGAGCAGGGCTGGGTTTGGCCGTGTTGCTGCTGTCGGGGCTGCTGCTGCTCCAGTGGGCGCTGCACGAGCGTGCCCGCCTGGCCGCTGCCGAGCCGGCGCTTCGGCCCACTTTGCAGGCCCTGTGCGATGTGACGGGTTGCGAGCTGGCTCCCTTGCGCCGCATCGAGGCCTTCGTCATCGAGTCCTCCGCCTTCAACAAAACCCATGGCGAGGGCTTTCAGCTGGCCCTGGCCATTCGCAACACCGGTGCCTTGCCTCTGGGCATGCCGGCGGCCGAACTCAGCCTGACCGATTCGCAGGACCAGGCCGTGTTGCGCCGCGTGTTCCTGCCGACCGAGCTGGGTGCCCCGCCAATGCTGGGCCCTGGGGCCGAGTGGAATGCCACTCTGCCCGTGCGGGTGGCGGGGGCCGCCACCTTGCGCATCGCGGGCTACCGGGTGCTGGTTTTTTATCCCTGACGACTTTCAAGAAACGAATTCAACAACATGGCAGCAATCATCTGTGGTTCCCTGGCTTTCGACACCATCATGACCTTCGAGGGGCGTTTTGCGGACCAGATCCTGCCGGATCAGTTGCACATCCTCAACGTGTCTTTTCTGGTGCCGGCCCTGCGGCGTGACTTTGGCGGCTGTGCCGGCAACATCGCCTATGCGCTCAAGCTGCTGGGGGGCACGCCCCTGCCCATGGCCACTGTCGGCAATGACGGTGCAGACTACCTGGAGCGCCTGCGCACCCTGGGCATCAGCTGCGAGTATGTGCGTCAGGTTGCGGACACCTACACGGCCCAGGCCATGATCATGACTGACCGTGACAACAACCAGATCACGGCTTTCCACCCCGGGGCCATGATGCAGGCGCACCAGACCCGCATCGAGGCACGCCCTGATGTGCGCCTGGGCATCATCTCGCCCGATGGGCGTGATGCCATGCTTGAGCATGCCGCGCAGTTCAAGGCCGCCGGCATTCCCTTCGTGTTCGATCCGGGTCAGGGCTTGCCGATGTTCGACGGCGCCGATCTGGCCCGCTTTGTGGACCAGGCCACCTGGGTCACGGTCAACGACTACGAAGGCAAGATGCTGTGCGACCGTACCGGCTGGACCCCGGCCGAGATTTCGCAGCGCGTGCAGGGCGGCCTGGTGATCACCTTGGGTGCCGAAGGCAGCGAAGTCTGGGTGGCGGGGCAGCGCACCCATGTGCCCCCGGTGCAGGCGCAGGCCGTGGTCGACCCGACCGGTTGTGGTGATGCCTGGCGCGGCGCGCTGCTGTTCGGTCTGGAACAAGGCTGGGACCTGGTGCGCTGTGCCGCCCTCGGCAGCCGCGTCGGGGCCCTCAAGATTGCCCAGCGCGGGCCACAGAACTACCAGCTCGACTTTCAGCCCTGAACAGGCTCTCAGGGGCCGGCTGGCACTGGCGGCTTCGCCCATTAAAAAAGCCCGAGGCCGTGAGGCGTCGGGCTGGCACGTTGGAGAACGTGTTGTTCAGGGCTTGTTGCCGGTCGGGAAGGGCCAGGCAGCCTGAGGGTTGAGTGTGGTCTGAGCCGACGGAGCAGCAGGAGCCACAGGGGCAGCGGCAGGCTTGGCGGGCGCTTTCTTCGCAGCAGCCTTCTTGGCAGCAGGCTTTTTGGCGGCCGGAGCCTTCTTGGCCACAGTGGCTGCGGTCTTCTTCGGTGCAGCGGCCTTCTTGGCAGGTGCAGCAGCCTTCTTGGCGGGTGCGGCGGCCTTCTTTGCAGGCGCGGCAGCCTTCTTGGCAGGCGCAGCGGCCTTCTTGGCAGGTGCAGCAGCCTTCTTGGCAGGTGCAGCGGCCTTCTTGGCAGGAGCAGCAGCCTTCTTCACAGGCGCAGCAGCCTTCTTGGCGGGTGCAGCGGCCTTCTTCGCAGGCGCAGCAGCCTTCTTGGCGGGCGCAGCGGCCTTCTTGGCAGGCGCAGCAGCCTTCTTGGCGGGTGCAGCGGCCTTGGCAGGTGCTGCGGCCTTCTTGGCGGGTGCTGCAGCCTTGGCAGGAGCAGCGGCCTTCTTGGCGGGTGCAGCAGCCTTCTTGGCTGGGGCGGCGGCCTTCTTGGCGGGTGCAGCCGCCTTCTTTGCAGGTGCAGCGGCCTTCTTGGCGGCCGGTTTCTTCGCAGTTGCCATCATTTTCTCCTTGGTCGGATTGCAATGAACACTTGTCGCTCGCATGTCGGCGTCAAGCGATCCAGGTCTCTGGGCCTGTGCCCACAGGTCTGAATGGGGGCGCGCAACGCCACGGCAGGCGCAATGGCCGCTGCGTGGTCGGTGGGCATGAATGGGGTGGCCATGGCGTTGCGGTGATCAGTCCCAGGAAAGCGCGCCACCCGACTGATACTCGATCACGCGGGTTTCGAAGAAGTTGCGCTCTTTCTTCAGGTCGATCATTTCGCTCATCCAGGGGAAGGGGTTCTCTTCGTTGGGGAAGAGTGCCTCGAGCCCGATCTGGGTGGCACGGCGATTGGCGATGTAGCGCAGGTAGCCCTTGAACATCGAGGCGTTCAGACCCAGTACGCCGCGGGGCATGGTGTCTTCGGCGTAGGCGTATTCGAGTTCGACGGCCTTCATGAACAAGGCCTTGATCTCGTTCTTGAAGTCGGCTGTCCAGAGGTGGGGGTTCTCGAGCTTGAGCTGGTTGATCAGATCGATGCCGAAGTTGCAGTGCATCGACTCGTCGCGCAGGATGTACTGATACTGCTCGGCAGCACCGGTCATCTTGTTCTGCCGGCCAAGCGCCAGGATCTGGGTGAAGCCCACGTAGAAGAACAGGCCTTCCATGAGGCAGGCAAACACGATCAGCGACTTCAGCAAGGTCTGGTCGGTCTCGACAGTGCCGGTCTTGAATTCGGGGTTCATGATCGCGTCGATGAACGGGATCAGAAATTCATCCTTGTCGCGGATCGACTTCACCTCGTTGTAGGCGTTGAAGATCTCGCTCTCATCCAGGCCCAGCGACTCCACGATGTACTGGTAGGCATGGGTGTGGATGGCTTCTTCGAAGGCCTGGCGCAGCAGGAACTGACGGCACTCGGGGGCGGTGATGTGGCGGTAGGTGCCCAGCACGATGTTGTTGGCAGCCAGCGAGTCGGCCGTCACGAAGAAGCCGAGGTTGCGCTTGATGATGCGACGCTCATCTTCGGTCAGCCCATTGGGGTCTTTCCAGAGCGCGATGTCGCGGGTCATGTTGACCTCTTGCGGCATCCAGTGATTGGCGCAGGTGGCCAGGTATTTTTCCCAGGCCCATTTGTACTTGAAGGGCACCAGCTGGTTGACGTCGGTCTGGCCGTTGATGATGCGCTTGTCGGCTGCGTTGACTCGGCGTTTGGCGCCGGCCGCGACCTCGGTTGTCGAGGCGGATGGGGTGCCGAATTCAGTGGGAGACGCGGCCTCGGCCGTGCGGCTGTTTTGCAGTTCGCCGGCGAGTGAATTTTGCGATGAGGGCTTGACTTCTTCGTCCCAGGTCAACATAGGTTTTCCAATGTCCGGATTATGAAAGCAGCCATGCAAATTGGAAAGTACCCGATGGGCGTGGCTGCCTTGTTTGTGAGAGGTTTGTTGTTCTGTCGCATCGACGCTGTGGCCCTTGCATGACGCGGCTGTCTCTGGTCGAAACAGGTCCGGGCATGCGTGGCATCCAGTGCATCGACGAAGCCCCTGACTCTCGATGCAGGGGCTTCATCAAAGGCCTTACTGGCAGGCTTCGCAGCCCGGGTCGTCGATGGCGCAGAACTTGATGTCCGTGGCCGGAATCGCATCGGCCTGTGCTCGGGCGGCCGCGGCGGCGGCTTCCAGGGCGCTGGGCTTGGGCGCGGCGCTCAGGCCGGGTTCGCTGCCCGAGGACACGGAGTTCATGCGGCCTGCTGCCACCGTCGATTTCTCGGCGTGGGTGGCACCGACGGTGCGCAGGTAGTAGGTGGTCTTGAGGCCACGCAACCAGGCCAGCTTGTAGGTGTCGTCGAGCTTCTTGCCCGAGGCGCCGGCCATGTAGATGTTCAGCGACTGGGCTTGATCGATCCACTTCTGGCGGCGTGCTGCGGCTTCGACCAGCCAGGTGGTCTCCACCTCGAAGGCGGTCGAATACAGCGCCTTGATTTCGTGCGGCACGCGGTCGATGGGGCGCAGCGAGCCATCAAAGTGCTTGAGGTCCATCACCATCACGTCGTCCCACAGGCCCAGGCGCTTGAGGTCGCGCACCAGGTAGCCGTTGATGACGGTGAACTCGCCCGACAGGTTGGACTTGACCGAGAGGTTGCCGAAGCACGGCTCGATCGAGGCATCCACACCAATGATGTTGGAGATGGTGGCCGTGGGGGCAATGGCCACGCAGTTGGAGTTGCGCATGCCGTCAGCCGCGATCTTCTTGCGCAGGGCATCCCAGTCCAGCGTGGCCGAGCGATCCACTTCGATGTAGCCGCCGCGGGCTTTTTCGAGCATGTCGATGGTGTCGAAGGGCAGGATGCCGCGGTCCCACAGCGACCCCGGGTAGCTCGAATACTTGCCACGCTCCTTGGCCAGTTCGGACGAAGCCCAGTAGGCGTAGTAGCAGATGGCTTCCATCGACCGGTCGGCGAACTCAACAGCGGCCTGCGACGCGTAGGGGATGCGCAATTCGTACAGGCTGTCCTGGAAGCCCATCAGGCCCAGGCCCACCGGGCGGTGGCGCAGGTTCGAATCACGGGCCTTCTTGACCGCGTAGTAGTTGATGTCAATCACGTTGTCGAGCATGCGCATGGCCACCTTGATGGTGCGCTTGAGCTTCTCGTGATCGAGCTTGCCGTCGGTGATGTGCTGCAGCAGGTTGACTGAGCCCAGGTTGCACACCGCCGTTTCGGTGTCGCTGGTGTTGAGCGTGATCTCGGTGCACAGGTTGGACGAGTGCACCACGCCCACGTGCTGCTGCGGCGAGCGCACGTTGCAGGCGTCCTTGAAGGTGATCCAGGGGTGGCCAGTCTCGAACAGCATGGTCAGCATCTTGCGCCACAGGTCAGTGGCCTGCAGGGTGCGGCTGGGCTTGATTTCGCCACGGGCGGCCTTCTCTTCGTAGGCCACGTAGGCGCGCTCGAAGTCAGCACCGAACAGGTCGTGCAGATCGGGCACGGTGGAGGGCGAGAACAGGGTCCAGGTGCCCTTTTCCATCACGCGGCGCATGAACAGATCGGGGATCCAGTTGGCCGTGTTCATGTCGTGGGTGCGGCGGCGGTCATCGCCGGTGTTCTTGCGCAGCTCCAGGAACTCTTCGATGTCGAGGTGCCAGGTCTCCAGGTAGGTGCAGACGGCGCCTTTGCGCTTGCCACCCTGGTTCACGGCCACGGCGGTGTCGTTCACCACCTTCAGGAACGGCACCACGCCTTGTGATTCGCCGTTGGTTCCCTTGATGTGCGAGCCCAGGGCGCGCACACGGGTCCAGTCATTGCCCAGGCCGCCGGCAAACTTGGACAGCAGGGCGTTTTCCTTGATGGATTCGTAGATGCCGTCCAGGTCGTCAGGCACTGTGGTCAGGTAGCAGCTGGAAAGCTGCGAACGCAGCGTGCCGCTGTTGAACAGCGTCGGGGTGCTGGACATGAAGTCGAAGGACGACAGCACTTCGTAGAACTCGATGGCGCGGGCCTCGCGGTCGGTCTCGTTCAATGCCAGGCCCATGGCCACGCGCATGAAAAAGGCCTGCGGCAGTTCGATGCGGGTCTTGCGCACGTGCAGGAAGTAACGGTCGTACAGGGTCTGCAGGCCCAGGTAGTCGAACTGCAGATCACGTTCGGCCTTGAGGGCTGCGCCCAGGCGGGTCAGGTCGTAGCTCAGCAGCTTTTCGTCGAGCAGTTCGTTGGCCACGCCCTTCTGAATGAACTGAGGAAAGTACTCGGCGTAGCTGCTGGCCATTTCGGCCGGGCTGACTTCGCGACCCAGCACTTCCTTGGCGATCGTGTGCAGCAGCAGGCGAGCGGTGGCGTAGGTGTAGTCCGGGTCTTTTTCGATCAGGGTACGGGCAGCCAGGATCGACGCCTTGTAGACCTCTTCCATGGGCACACCGTCGTACAGGTTGCGCATGGTCTCGGCAAAGATCGGTTCGGGCTTGACGTCGGCGCTCAGGCCTTGGCAGGCCGAGACGATCAGCGAACGCAGGTAGGCCTCGTCGAGGGCCAGGCGTTGGCCGTTCTCGGTCACGTGCAGGGTCGGCACTGGGGGCTTGGCTTGCTCGACCTGGTGAGCACGTTCCTGGGCGCGGCGTTCACGGTACAGCACGTAGGCTCGGGCCACTTCATGGTGGCTGCCACGCATCAGACCCAGTTCAACCTGGTCTTGCACGTCTTCGATCGGGAAGGTGCCGCCACCTGGGCGCGAGCGCATCAGCGCCTTGACCACGCCTTGGGTCAGGGCATCGACCACATCGCGCACGCTGGCCGAAGCCGCGCCTTGTGTGCCATGCACAGCCAGGAAGGCCTTCATCATGGCCACGGCAATCTTCTGCGGCTCAAAGGGCACCACCGCACCGTTGCGGCGGATGATCTGGTAGTGCGCAAGCACGCTGGGCACGCCGGATTCGGCGGCTTCGGGAGGCGAGGTGGTGCTGGTCGAGGCCGAGGCCGGGGCGTTCGTGGCAACTTGCATGGATTCCTCTTCTTGAACTGTTTTCAGGGGAGAAGGCACGGCTCGGGTGGGAGCGTGCGAGTGATGGGGGTGGTTCGATCGAACCGATCGTTACACACTATATCTGGGGCCTTGAGTGAATTCAAGACACTACCTGTAGTGTACCAAGCCCAAAGATGGGCGCAGGCAAAGGGTCTTTATTTCACTTTGTGATTGCTGTATGAGGGGCGGCTTCAAAAGCCGCGCCAGGACTGCGCTTCAAGTCAGCGAGCCGCTTGTTTCATGGCTTTGCCGGGCATTTCAGGCTGCCGGACCGCATGGTTTCTGCGCATCGCCGCGGCGTCCGAGCAGCACCTGAAGCCGCAAAAAAATCAGGACCGCGGCAAATGCGCCACGGCCATAGGGAAAAATCCTGAGGGCCAGTCGAGCTGGCCGATCAGCCCAGGCCAGTCAAAACCCGCCCCGGGATCGTGTTTGCGACCCGGTGCAATGTGTTCGTGACCCGCCACGTGAGCGATGGGGTAGTGGCAGCGCAAAGCCTGACACAGCCCGATCAGGGTCGCGTATTGTGCCACCGTGAAAGTGCTTCCTTCGAGACCTTCGAGTTCAATGCCTATCGAGTCGTCATTGCAGTTGTCCCGGCCCCGGTAATGCGAGCGGCCGGCGTGCCAAGCCCGCTCATTGCAATCGACAAATTGCCACAGCTCGCCATCGCGTCGGATGTAGAAGTGCGAGGACACCTCCAGTCCACGGATCTGATCAAAGTAGGGGTGGGCGTCCCAATCCAGTTGGTTGGTGAACAGCTGCTGCACCTCGTCGCCACCATACTGGCCCGGTGGCAGACTGATCGAGTGCAGCACAATGAGGTCGATGCAGGCGCGCTCGGGGCGCGGGCCGAAGTTGGGTGAGGCCAGGGCCCGGGCAGGGGTGTACCAGCCCCCTCGCCACAAGGGGAGCGCCGGGTCAGCCGGCTTCATGGCTTTCGCTGTCCTGGGGAATGGGAATGTTCAGGCGTTCGATCCGATAGCGGATCTGGCGCAGGCTCAGACCCAGGCGGGCTGCGGTGGCGGTCCGGTTGAACTGGTTGTCTTCGAGGGCTCGCATCAGGATGGCGCGCTCCTGTTCGTCCAGATAGGCCTGCAGATCGAAGGGCAGTGGATCAGGCGGTGCAGGGGGGGCGCCGCCTGCCGCGGAGGCGGGTTGCGGCGTGCTGGCGTCCCCGTGCGGCAGGGTCGGCTGGGCGGTCGACACCTGGCTGGCCGTGGGGAGGGCTGCAGGGGCTTCGGCCTTGCAGGGGAGGGCGTCTCCCTGGAGCCACAGCGCCTGATCCATGGCCAGTTCATCGCCTTCGCTCAAGGCCACCGCGCGGTGCAGGAGGTTCTCCAGTTCGCGCACATTGCCCGCCAAGGGCAGGGCATACAGCGGGGCCATGGCCTGTTCGGTCAGGCGTGGTGCGGCCAACCCCGACTCGCGCGCGATGCGGTCAAGCAAGGCCTGACAGAGCAGGGGCAGGTCTTCGCGCCGCTCGCGCAGCGGCGGCACCACCACTTCGATCACATTGAGGCGGTAGTACAGGTCCTGCCGGAAACGCCCGGCCAGCACCTCGGCGGCCAGGTCCTTGTGGGTCGCGCTGACGATGCGCACGTCCACCGGGATCTCCTGGGTCGAGCCCAGGGGGCGGATGCTGCGTTCCTGGATCGCCCGCAGCAGTTTGGATTGCATGGCCAGGGGCAGGTCGCCGATCTCGTCAAGAAACAGCGTCCCGCCGCTGGCGGCCTGGAAGTAGCCCTCGCGGTCCTGTTGGGCCCCGGTGTAGGAGCCCTTGCGGGCCCCGAAGAACTCGGCTTCGAGCAGGCTTTCAGGAATGGCGCCGCAATTCACCGCCACCAGTGGCCCGTGGCCGCGCTGGCTGCAGGCGTGCAGCGCACGCGCCACCAGCTCTTTGCCGGTACCGGACTCGCCGCGCACCAGCACCGGGGCCATGCCGCGCGCCACCTTGCCGACGCGCTGCTTGACCGACTGCAGGGCTTCGGACTGGCCGACCAGCCGCTCCAGCGCCTGCAAGCCGCCGGGTGGAGTGCCCAGGCCGGGCTCGACGGGGTGGGCCATTTCGCGGGCAGCAATCACCAGCGTCTCCCGGCTGCCTTGTACCGCAGAGGCCACCACGGTGCGGAACTGCTTGAGGTCGACCGGCTTGGTCAGGTAGTCGAAGGCGCCGGCCTTGAGGGCCTCGACCGCATTCTCGGCCGAGCCATAGGCGGTCATGACCACGCAGCGCTCAGGGCGCTGGCGGGTCCGCAATTGCTTGAGCAGATCGAGCCCCAGCCCGTCAGGCAGGCGCATGTCGGTGATCACGGCGTCGAAACTGCGCTCGTCCAGGCAGGCCCTGGCTTCAGCCAGGCTGCCCGCGGCCTCCACGCGGTAACCCTCGCGCAGCAGCGTGAGTTCATACAGCGTGCGCAGATCGGGCTCGTCATCCACAACCAGGATGTGGGCCGGCGCCGGCAGCGATGGGGAGGGGAGACTGGACATGGTCAGCTGGGCATTGTGTCAAACGCAAGCTGGGGCTGTCCATCACTGGCCAGGGCAGCCGTGAAATCAAGCACGAAGGCATTGCCGTCCAAGGTGCCGCGGGCCGTGGCCGCCGGGGTGCGGCGGTAGGCGATGTGGGCGCCATGGCGCTCGCACAGTTGGCGGCAGATGTACAGACCCAGTCCGGAAGACCGGCTCTCGGACGAGAAAAAGGGTTCAAACAGGTGGCGCTCCACACTGGGCTCCATGGGGGCACCATCGCTCCACACCATCAGGCCGGGGGCCTGACCCGCCCGAGACCGGGTCGACACCTGCAGCGAGTCGGGATGGGTTCCCTGGTAGCGCAGGGCGTTGTCCAGCAGGTTGTCCAGCACCCGGCGCAGGTGCTCGGGGTCGAAGTGGACCGACGTCAGGCCCGCCTGAAGATCCAGCTGCACGCGTCGCCTGGCTGGATCGCGCTGGCACCATTCCCGGCAGCAGGCCGCCACGCTGGCATCCAGCGCCATGGCGCTGGCCGGGTCAGCGCCCGGCTGATGTTCCACCCGGGCAATGTCGAGCACCTCTTCGACGATGCGGGCCAAGCGTTGCGCATTGTGTTGAACCATCTGCACCAGCCTTCGCTGGCCCGGGTCCTGCACGTCTTCTTCCAGCAGGGCGTTGGCCTGGGTGATGGCCGCCAGCGGGTTGCGGATCTCATGCGCCATGGCGGCCGACACCCGACCCATGGCCGCCAGCTTCTCGGTGCGCAGCCGGGCCTCCAGCTCGCGCAGATCGTGCACGAACATGACGCACAGCTTGCCGGCCCCTTGCTGACCACTGCGGGTCAGCTGCGTGCGCACATGCACTTGGGCCAGGCTTTGGGCGTCCAGGCGCAGTTCGGTGTCCTGCACTTGTGGCAAGGCCTGGCCAAAGGTGGCACGGGCCAGGTCCAGCAGGGGTTGCCACTGCGGGTGGGTGCCCAGCCAGAAGCCCGGCGCGGCTTGGGCCGCCGCCGGCCCCAGCAAGGCACGAGCCGCCGGGTTCAGGGCGCATACCACCTCGCGGGCGTCGATCACCAGCACCCCATCGCGCAGGTGCTCGATCACCAGGGTGTTGACCTGGGCCTGCACCTGGGCCGCCAGCCGGCTGCTGTTTGAAATACGCTCTTCGCGGGCCAGGCGCTGGGCCAGTTGATGCACCAGCAGGCCCACCACGAAGTAGCCACCACCCGTGATGCCGGCCTGCATGAGCGGGGCCGCCGCATCGTTGCCGGTCAGCAGGTGCTGGCTCCAGGTCTGTACCAGCAGCAGCAGCGTGCCGGCCGCCGCACTCGACAGCGTCAGCAGGCGCGAGCCCAGCGTGGCGGCCATCAGCACCGGCATCACGATCAGGGGCGTGTAATTCATGCTGCCGCTCTGCAACCATTGCAAGCCCGAAAACACCAGCAGATCCAGCCCGAGGGTGGGCAACCAGTGGGGCCCCATCTCCGGATTGGGCGGCTGCGGTGTCGCTCGCCAGCGGGCCAGCAGTGTCAGACCGAAATACACCCCGCCCAAGCCCATCACCCAGATGTTGATCGGCGGGGTCAGGAGGTTGCTCAGGCCCTGCAGCATCAGCAAGGCCAGGGCCAGCATCAGCCGGGCGGTCAGAAACCCGTGCCACAGCCGGGACGGCGTGCCCGGCGGCGACAGCCATTCGGATGATTCGGGGTCGAGTGCGCTGAACCAGGACGCCGGTGCGTCGTCAGCGCTCATGCCTGGCGGCCGCTCTGGCGGTGGGCCGCGCTGCAGTAGAACGGCGCACTGCCGCCCGGGCCGTCGGCCAGGGCTTCACTGCGGGGCAGGTGCAGGCCGCAGTGGGCGCAGGCCACCATGTCTTGCGGCTCAGCACCGGTGCGTGGGGCAGGTCGCGCCGCAGGGGGCGCCGGTCTGGCGTCCCGGGTTTCTGCCATGCGCCCCTGGCGCCACAGCCAGTAGACGCCCAGCGCAATGCCAATGATCAACAGGTATTTGCTCATGCGCCCCCCCGGCTCAGCAGCACTTCCATCACGAAGCGCGAGCCCACATAGGCCAGCAGCAGCAGGCCCGAGCCGATGTACAGGATGCGCAGTGCCCGGCGCCCCCGCCAGCCGAAGCGCGAGCGGCCCAGCAGCAGCACGGCAAAGGTCAGCCAGGACAGCACCGAGAACACGGTCTTGTGATTCCAGCGCCAGGCCTGGCCGTAAAGCACCTCACCAAACAACCAACCGGCCAGCAGGGTGGCGGTCAGCAGCACAAAGCCGGCGGCCACGAAGCGGAAGGTGAGGCGCTCCAGTGTCAGCAGCGGCACCCCGCTGTGCGGGTCGGCAGCCTGCCGGATGCGGTGTTCAGCCCGGGTCATGAGCCAGGCATGCACCACGGCCGCCGAGAACATGCCGTACGAGGCAATGCCCAGTGCCCAGTGCAGCGGCAGCCAGGGCGAGGCGCTGACGTGCAATGCCTGCCCCGGAAACACCAGCGACAGCAGCACGGTGAAGGCGCCCAGGCCGGCCAGGGCCCAGCGGGCCTGGAGTTGTGGAAACAGCCGGCTCTCGATGGCGTACACCGTCAGCACCAGCCAGGCCGTGACGGACAGGGCCGGGGCAAAACCGAATCGGGGTGGCTCGCCAGCCAGCCCCAGCATCAACACGCCGGCGTGCAGCAACCAGGCCAGCAGCAGGGAAAAGCGCACGCCGCGCGGCGCGATGCGCGAGGCGGCGGCCGCAGGAACGGCGTAGGCGGCGGCGGCTGCCAGGCCCAGCAGCACCAGACCGGTGGACTCACTGGATAAAATCATGGATCACAGTTTAGCGTCTTGCACATGGGTGCCCGGCGCGCTGCCCGCCGTCTTTGCCTGGCGCAAGCCCTGCAGGCCCAGCCCGCTCAACCCTCTCGGAACATCAAACATGGCCTCCGCCCTTACCGACAAACTTTCGCGCCTCGTCAAGCAGATGAGCGGCCAGGCGCGCATCACCGAGTCCAACGTGGCCGACATGCTGCGCGAGGTTCGCATGGCGTTGCTTGAGGCCGACGTGGCCCTGCCGGTGGTGCGCGACTTCATTGCCCGTGTCAAGGACAAGGCCCTGGGCCAGGACGTGCTGGGCTCGCTCAAGCCCGGGCAGGCCCTGGTGGGCATCGTCAACCGCGAGCTGGCCGCGACCATGGGTGAAGGCATCGCCGACATCAACCTGGCCACCCAGCCGCCAGCGGTCATCCTCATGGCGGGTCTGCAGGGGGCCGGCAAGACCACCACCACCGCCAAGCTGGCCAAGCACCTGATCGAAAAGCGCAAGAAGAAGGTGCTGACCGTGTCGGGCGACGTCTACCGCCCTGCCGCCATCGAGCAGCTCAAGACCGTCACGGCCCAGGCCGGTGCCGAGTGGTTTCCCAGCACCCCGGATCAAAAGCCCCTGGACATTGCCCATGCGGCCCTCGATTACGCCAAGAAACATTACTTTGACGTGTTGCTGGTTGACACGGCCGGCCGCCTCGCCATAGACGAAGTGCTGATGCAGGAGATCCAGCAGCTGCACGTGGCCCTCAAGCCGGTCGAAACCCTGTTCGTGGTCGACGCCATGCAGGGTCAGGATGCGGTCAACACGGCCAAGGCCTTCAAGGAGGCCCTGCCGCTGACCGGCATCGTGCTCACCAAGCTCGACGGTGACTCGCGTGGTGGTGCGGCCCTGTCGGTGCGCCAGGTCACCGGCGCCCCGATCAAGTTTGCCGGGGTGTCCGAAAAGATCGATGGTCTGGAGGTGTTCGATGCCGAGCGCCATGCCGGTCGCATCCTGGGCATGGGCGACATCGTGGCCCTGGTCGAGCAGGTCACGGCCGGGGTCGACCTGGAGGCTGCCCAGAAGCTGGCGGCCAAGGTCAAGAGTGGCGACGGCTTTGACCTGAACGACTTCCTGTCCCAGATCCAGCAGATGAAGCAGATGGGGGGCTTGTCCAGCCTCATGGACAAGCTGCCGGCGCAGCTCACCGCCAAGGCTGGCCAGATGGACATGGACAAGGCCGAGCGCGACATCCGCCGCAAGGAAGGCATCATCTGCAGCATGACTGCCCTGGAGCGCCGCAAGCCCGAGTTGATCAAGGCCACGCGCAAGCGCCGCATTGCCAACGGGGCGGGTGTTCAGGTGCAGGAAGTGAACCGCCTGCTCAACGAGTTTGAGCAGATGCAGACGATGATGAAGAAGATGAAGGGCGGCGGCCTCATGAAGATGATGAAGCGCATGGGCGGAATGAAGGGCATGAAAGGCATGCCGGGCATGCCTTTCTGAAGCCCGGGGCGCCCCTCCGCAGGGGCGCCTTGCCCAGGGCGGGGGCTCAGGCGCTTTCGCGCACCAGCACTTCGCCGCGCAGCGAGTGCGGCATGGCCTGGGTGATCTTCACGTCGATCAATTGGCCGATCAGCCGCTGAGGGTTGGGGCCGGCCGGGAAGTTCACCGCCCGGTTGCATTCGGTGCGGCCCATCAGTTCGGGGTTCTCGGCGCTTGATTTGCGTGACGGGCCTTCCACCAGAATGCGCTGCACCGTGCCGAAGCGGGTGTCGCTGATGCGCTTCATGTTGTCTTCGATGGCGGCCTGCACCTGCTGCAGGCGGCGCAGCTTGACCTCGTGCGGGGTGTCGTCAGGCAGGTTGGCGGCCGGGGTGCCCGGGCGCGGGCTGAAGATGAAGCTGAACGAGTTGTCAAAGCCCACATCGTCGATCAGCTTCATCATCTTGCTGAAATCGTCCTCGGTCTCACCCGGAAAGCCCACGATGAAATCACTGCTCATGGCCATGTCAGGGCGGATGGCGCGCAGCTTGCGCACCGTGCTCTTGTATTCCATGGCGGTGTAGCCGCGCTTCATGGCCATCAGGATGCGGTCGCTGCCGTGCTGCACCGGCAGGTGCAGGTGGCTGACCAGCTTGGGCACTTTGTCGTACACATCGATCAGGCGCTGGGTGAATTCATTCGGGTGGCTGGTGGTGTAGCGGATGCGCTCGATGCCGGGGATGTCGGCGATGTACTCGATCAGCAGCGCAAAGTCGGCGATCTCGGCGGTGTCGCCCATGGTGCCGCGGTAGGCGTTCACGTTCTGCCCCAGCAGCGTGACTTCGCGCACGCCCTGGTCGGCCAGGCCCGCCACCTCCACCAGCACGTCCTCGAAGGGGCGGCTCATCTCTTCACCGCGGGTGTAGGGCACCACGCAGTAGCTGCAGTACTTGCTGCAGCCTTCCATGATCGACACAAAGGCCGAGGCCCCCTCCACACGGGCCGGCGGCAGGTGGTCGAACTTTTCGATCTCGGGAAAGCTGATGTCCACCTGGGGGCGCTCCAGTCGCGCGCGGGCCTTGAGCATCTCGGGCAGTCGGTGCAGGGTCTGTGGCCCGAACACCACGTCCACGTAGGGCGCACGCTTGATGATCTCGGCGCCTTCCTGGCTGGCCACGCAGCCGCCCACGCCGATCAGCACGCCCTTTTTCTTCAGGTGCTGCACCCGGCCCAGGTCCGAAAACACTTTCTCCTGGGCCTTTTCGCGCACCGAGCAGGTGTTGAACAGGATCAGGTCGGCCTCGTCCACATTCTGGGTCGGCTCATAGCCCTGGGCGGCATGGAGCACGTCGGCCATCTTGTCCGAGTCGTACTCGTTCATCTGGCAGCCAAAGGTTTTGATGAAGACTTTTTTGCTCATGGCAGTTCTCGTTCGTGGGGGGGGCGCGGGCCATCGAGGCTCGGCGGGCTCAGAAAAAGGAGGGCAGGCAGGTGCGCCCTGGGGCGGCTTGGTCCCGGCGCGTCGACGGGGCACCGCGCTCAGGTCAACGCGCTTTTTATTTGACCGGTACCGTGACGACGATGTTGGTGGTCGGGGCGGCCGAGGCGCGTTTGAGCGCTGCTTCTTCGGCCGTCAGGATCCACACCTCATGCACCAGCTGGTACGTGTCACGGGTGTAGTTCACGGTCAGGCTCTGGTTGACCAGCGAGCCCGACAGCACCATCAGGTTGTGGGCATCCCGGATGCGGGCACCCGGCGACAGCCGGGTCTGCACCCCGTCCAGGGACACGATGGGTGGTTGGGTGACCACCAGCGTGCCGCGCAGTGCGGACGCCGGAAACTCACGCACCTCCGCATGGGCCGCGACGGCCATCACACTGGCCAGCATGGCCCAGCGCGGGGCATGGTGTAAAAAAATGTTCAGGCAGCGGTTCATGGTGTATATCCAGAGGCTGTGCGGAAGGGCGTCAGACAGGCTGAGCCCCGGGGCGTGGGAGACTGGGCCGCTTGAGCGTCAGTCCGGGCGCGATTGTGCCAGAGCCTGGGCGACACTGAAAAATACACCGCCCTCAGCGGCGTTGCCTTTTGGGGCGCGTCCATGTGGGTAAGCTATCGGGTGGCACCGGCGTGGTGGCGCATGCCTTGCAAGGATTGAGAAAAATGATTGATGGATTGATTTGTGGCCGACTGCATGGCGCCCCTGAGTCGCGTATCGACCGGCACAACCAGCCTTTTGCGGTGGCCCGGGTGCGGGCCTCGGCCAGCGATGGCGAGAATCTGTTTGTGAACGTGATTGCCTTTGACACTGAGGTGGTGGACGGCCTGTTGGCCCTGGGCGACGGCGATTCAGTGGCCCTGTCGGGCAGCCTGACGCCGAGAGTCTGGACCGACAAACAAGGCAATCACCGGCCTTCGCTCGACATGGTGGCCCATCAGGTGGTGACGGCCTACCACGTGCAACACCGCCGTGCCTTGGCTGCTGGCCACGACGATGCCCTGTTTCCAGACCACCACGAGCGCTGAAGACCGCATGCGCTCCGGCCCATCCCTGAACAACGAGGAGCCTGGCATGGCCCATGAATCCCGGCTTGATGGTGCACTGCGTCAATTGCTGGCCGACACCCGTGTGGCCGCCCTGGGCACCTGCACCGACACGGGTGAGCCCTCTGTGTCGATGGTGCCCTTTGCCCTCGTGGCCGACGGGCCCTGGGTGGTGATCCATGTGAGTGCCCTGGCGGCCCACACGCGCTACTTGCAGGCCCGCAGCGCGGTCTCGCTGTTGATCACCCAGGCCGAAGTGGCGGGTGCGCCGGTGCATGATCTGCAGCGGCTCACGCTGCAGGCTCAGGCCAGGGTGCTGCAAGCCGAGGGGCCCGACCATGCCGAGTGGCTTTTGTGCCGTGCCGCTTACCTGAGTCGCTTCCCTGAGGCCGCTCCCATGACCGAACTGGGTGATTTCCGTTTTGTGTGCCTCACCCCCACGTCGGGCCGCCACATCGCCGGTTTTGGTGCGGCGCGCACGCTGGAGCCCGAGTCACTGCAGCCTTTGCTGCGCCCCCTGTCCGGCAGCTACGAGGCCGATGCGGGGCTGCGCCGTCTGCAGGCCGTGCTGCGGAACCTGCCAGAACCCCGTCCCCCTCGGCTGATCAGCCTGCTGCAACTGGGGTCGCAGCGCTGCCAGGTGCTGGTCGGTGATGGCGAGCAAGCCGCGCTGACCCTGGAGCTGCCGCTGGGCACGCTGAGCCTGCCCGAACGCCTGTGGCGGCATGATCCGCCCCGGCCCGCCGAGCTGGAAGTCGCGATTGCCGAGGTCGAAGACGAGCTGATGCGCCTGGTGCCGCGCCTGCCGGTGGGCACGGCCCTGCACGGTGCTGACCCTCTGCTGCGTCAGATCGTGGAGCAGGCCGGCGGTGGCAACACCCTGAGCCTGGACGCCCTTGAGCGCCTTTTCAACCGCGTGTGTGCAGTCTCTGAAGGGCGGCCCGCCGTCACCGAAGGGCTGCCCGAAGGCCAAGCCTTTGCCGCCGCGGTGCTGATCCTGCGTGAGTTCATGCACCACCTGTCTTTCGACGCCCTCACGCTGGTCGATTGAGCGCTGGCGCTGGGTCGGAGACAAAAGCCTGCACGGCCGCGATCAGCCGCTCGGGCTGGTCCCGGTGGGGTGAATGGCCGCAGTCGGGCAGCGCCAGCAGTTGCGTGTGCGAGGCCTGGCGAGCAATGCCCCGGATCTGCTCCAGCGTGCCGTACTCATCGTCCAGCCCTTGCACGGCCAGCACGGGGCAGCGGATGTGTTGCAGTTCGGCCGCGATGTTCCAGCCGCGGAAATCCGGGCTCAGCCAGATGCGGTTCCAGCCCCAGAAGGCCGAATCCGGGTCGTCGTGGTAGCGGGCCAGGCCGGTCCGCAGCGTCCCGCTTTCGTAAGCCTGGCGCGCCGCTTCGATGCTGCGCACGGAGATGTCTTCCACCAGGATGTGGGGGGCCAGCACGATGGCCCCCGCCAAGGCCGTGCCGGCGCCTGCGGCGTACAGCAGGGTGATCGAGCCCCCATCGCTGTGACCGAACAGCCACAGTGCCGGCGCTTGCGGGCCGCTGAGGCCCAGGGCCTGCAGCAGGGCCGGCAGCAGCTCATGGGCCTGGCGGTGCATGAAGTCGGGGCCCCAGACGTCTGAGGCCGGGCGCGGCGTCGAACGGCCATAACCCGGGCGGGAGTACACCAGGCCACGCCAGCCCAGCGCATCGCACAGGCGCTGCGGAAAGTCCTTCCACATCGCCACCGAGCCCAGGCCCTCATGCAGAAACACCAGCACCGGGGTGGTGATGCGGTCCGGGTTGATCCAGGCGACCTCGATCTCGACCGCCCCCCCGTTCCAGGCCACGGGCACGTGCTGCGCGCTCATGGACGCGAGGCCTCCAGTTCGCGCAGCTTGAAGCGCTGGATCTTGCCGGTCGCGGTCTTGGGCAACTCCTCCAGAAACTCGATCTGGCGAGGGTACTTGTACGGTGCCAGGCGTTCCTTCACGAAAGCCTTGAGCTCGTCTTCGCTGCAGACCTGGCCGGGCTTGAGCACCACAAAGGCCTTGGTCTTGGTCAGGCCCTCGGCGTCGGGCACCCCGATCACGGCCGCCTCCAACACCGCCGGGTGCTGCACCAGCGTGGCCTCGACCTCGAAGGGCGACACATAGATGCCGCTGACCTTGAGCATGTCATCACTGCGCCCGGCATAGGTGTAGGTGCCGTCGGTGTTGTGGATGTATTTGTCGCCGCTCTTGGTCCAGCCGCCCTGGAAGGTCTCGCGCGTCTTTTCGCGGTTGTTCCAGTACATCAGGGCGGACGAGGGCCCGCGCACGTACAGATCGCCGGGTTCGCCATCGGGCACCGGCTGGCCATCCTCGCCGCGCAGGTCGATGTCATAGCCGGGCACCGGCGTGCCGGTGGTGCCATAGCGCACCGCCCCCACCCGGTTGGACAGGTAGATGTGCAGCATCTCGGTGGAGCCGATGCCATCGATGATCTCGACCCCGAAGTGGCGGGTGAAGCGCTCGCCGATGTCGGCCGGCAGGGCCTCCCCGGCCGACGAGCACAGGCGCAGCGCCACCTGATCGCGTGCGGGCAGCCTGGGCGAACTCAGCATGCCGGCAAAGCCGGTCGGGGCGCCGAAGAACACCGTGGGGCGTTGCTCGGTCCAGCGCTGGAAGGTGGCGTCCGGCGTGGGCCGTTCGGGCATCAGCACGGTGGTGGCCCCCACGCTGAGCGGAAAGCTCAGTGCGTTGCCCAGGCCGTAGGCAAAGAACAGCTTGGCCGCAGAGAAGCAGATGTCGTCCTCGCGCAGGCCCAGGATCGGGCCGCCATACAACTCGGCCGTCCAGTACGGGTTGCCCTGCAGGTGCACCGTGCCCTTGGGGCGGCCGGTGGAGCCCGAGGAGTACAGCCAGAAGCCAGGGTCATCCGGGCCGGTGGCGGCGGGGGCAGCATGGGGCTCACCCAGGCTCAGAAAGCTTTCGAAGTCCATCACACCCTCGGCCAGCGGGCCGGTGGGGCGCGAGGCGATGACTCGCCGCACCTCGTGCTCGCCCCGGGTCATGGCCGATTGCAGCACCGGCAGCAGCGCGGCCGACACCAGCACGGCGCGGGCACGGCTGTGCTCCAGCATGTAGGCGTAATCGTCGGCCGTCAGCAAGGTGTTCACGGCCACCGGCACGATGCCCGCGTGCATGGCCCCCAGAAAGGCCACCGGCCAGTCGTTGCAGTCGTGCATCAGCAACAGCACACGCTCCTCGCGATGCACGCCGCTGGCCAGCAGGGCCGAGCCCAGGCGGCGGATGCGCTGGGCCAGTTCGCCGTAGCTCAGCTGGCCCTGGTCGTCGATGTAGGCGGCCTTGGCGCCGCGTCCGGCATTGCGCTCGATCAGGTGCTGGGCAAAGTTGAAACTGGGTCCCGGTGGGGGCACGTTGGCTATTGGCGCTGTGGGGGTGTTCATGTCGGTCTCCTGTCTGGTTCTGAGGGGGTCACAGCCCTTGCAGCACGCTGGTCGATGCCTGCAGGGCACAGCGGCGGTGGTAGAAGCCCAGGGCGCGCAAGCCGCCCAGTTCCTCGCCACCACCGGCACGGCCCGGGCCGCCATGCAGCGACTGGGGCATCACGTTGCCGTGGCCGGTGTGCAGGCCGCCCACCTCGGGCGAGATCACGTGCACCCGCCCCTGGCTGTCGGCCAGTTCAAGGGCCGCCGATTGCAGGGCCTGGTCGTCGCTGCCGAACACCGAGGCCACCAGCGAGCCTTCGCCGCGACGCACCAGGTGCAGGGCGTGGTCCAGGTCGCGGTAGGGCAGCAGGGTGGCCACCGGGCCGAACACCTCGGTGTCGTGGAACACATCGGCCTCGGCATCGCGGCTGCCCAGCAAGGTGGGGCCCAGGCAGCAGGCCACGGCAGGGTCGGCGTCGACCAGCGGGTGGCGGCTGCCGTCGTGCAAGGTGCTGGCCTGTTGCTGCAAGCGGGTCAGGCCGGCCTGCACGGCATCAAACTGGGCGCGACTGACCAAGGCGCCCATGCGCACCGACTCGTTGCGTGGGTTGCCCACCGTGGTCCGGGCCAGCCGCGCGCTGATGGCCTGGGCGGCGGTGTCGTAGTGTTCCTGGGGCACGAAGATGCGGCGGATCGCGGTGCATTTTTGGCCCGATTTGACCGTCATCTCGCGAGCCACCTCCTTGGCCAGCAGTTCGAAGGCTTCACTGTCAGCGCCCACGCCCGGCAGCAGCAGGGCCGAGTTCACGCTGTCGGCCTCGATGTTGCAGCGCACCGAACGCCGCGCCACCGCCGGGTGCGAGCGGATCAGTTCGGCCGTGTCAGCCGAGCCGGTGAAACTGATCAGGTCGAATGGTGTCAGCGCCTCCAGCAACCCAGCCGAGCTGCCGCACACCACTGACAGCGCACCGGGCGGGAAAATACCGGCCGTCACCACGTCCTGCACCATGCGCTGGGTCAGCCAGGCGGTCGAGGTGCCGGGCTTGACCACCACCGGCACACCCGAAAGCAAGGCGGGGGCGGCTTTCTCCCACAGGCCCCAACTGGGAAAGTTGAAGGCATTGATGAACAAGGCCACGCCCCGTGCCGGGCTCAGCACATGCTGGCTCTGAAACAGCGGGTCCTTGCCCAGTCGGGTGGCCTCGCCATCGAGCAGATGCGGTCGGTCTCCCAGGCTTTCGCCCAGTCGGGCGTAGTGAGCGAGGGTGAAGATGCCGCCGTCGATGTCCACTGCCGAATCGTTCTTCACCGTGCCACTGTTGGCCGTGGCGATCTCGTAGTACGTGTCGCGATTCGCCTGCAGCACCTTCACGGCCGCCCCCAGCAGGGCGGCGCGTTGGGCATAGCCCAGCGCGCGCAGGGCGGGGCCGGCGTGCTCACGGGCGAAGGCAAAACCGGCGCGCAGGTCCAGCCCGGTTGCGTCCACGCGCACCAGCTCGTTCCCCAGCACCGGGTCGAACAAGGCCGTGCCGGTGCCGCGGCCGGCAACCCATTGGCCACCCAGGTGGTTCAGCAGCAATTCAGAGGGGCTCATTGGGCGGCTTCTTTCGTGCGGGTGAATTCGATCCGGCCCTCGGGCAGCAGGTACAGCACCAGGGCGCGGCCAGGCCTCACGGTGGGGCGGTGGGCGCTGCCCGGGGGGTAGACCAGCCAGCCGGCCGGGTGGCCGTCAAACTGCGCCTCGCCGTCGAGGGGCATGATCAGGTCGATCTCTCCCAGCGGGTGGCTGTGGTGCGGGCCGGCAATGTCGTGCATGTCCACCACGTCGACCGAGAAACCGTGCAGGTCTGCGGCGGGTTTGAAGACGCGGCCATAGCGGATGCCACCGCCCTCGCGCTCGCACAGCCAGCCCTGTTCCACGCCGGTCAGGCATTGCTGCTTCAGCGTCTGCCAGGTGGGGCTGTCAGCCCCATGGTCGGCGTTCAGCCAGGTGCCCAGTTCGCTGTCCAGGGGGCGCCCGGCCAGATGGGCCGCGATGTCGGCGGTGAGCCGGGCCAGGGTTTGACGGAACGCATTTTGTGCCACAGTCGGGCCTCCGTTTGACATGCAGGCTTGCATCGGCAAGTCTGGTGAAGTATTGTGCATGTCGTGAAGGCTAATGCTCGCCCTGAGCGGCGTCAAGCACTATAGTTCATAAATCAGGGTTTACCCATATCATCAAGATGCAAGATTCCATCACCCCGGTGGCGCCCGCCATTGCCGCTGCCCCTGACGCCGCCGGCGAAGAGCGCCACGCCTCGCTGGTGGCCTTGGGCGAGCGGGTGCGCAGCCTGCGCGCGCGCCGAGGCATGACGCGCAAGGCCGTGGCCTTGGCGGCCGATGTGTCCGAGCGTCACCTGGCCAACCTGGAGTACGGCACCGGCAATGCTTCTTTTCTGGTGCTGCAGCAGGTGGCGGGTGCACTGCAATGCTCCATGGCCGAATTGATCGGCGACATCACTGCGTCCTCGCCCGAGTGGCTGTTGATCCGCGAGTTGCTGGAGCACCGTGACGAGGCCACGCTGCGCCGGGTGCGCGTGGCCATTGGTGAGTTGTTGGGCAATGGCAGTGTCAGTGGGCACACGCCGGGCGCGGCTTGGCCGCGGGTGGCGCTGGTGGGGCTGCGCGGTGCGGGCAAATCGACGCTGGGCCAGATGCTGGCCGACGACCTGGAGTACCCCTTTGTCGAGTTGAGTCGCGAGATCGAGAAGTTTGCCGGCTGCAGCATCTCTGAAATCCAGGGCCTGTATGGCATGAATGCCTACCGCCGCTACGAGCGCCGCGCCCTTGAAGAGGCCATCCAGATCTACCCCGAGGTGGTGATCGCCACCCCCGGCGGCCTGGTGTCCGATGCGGCCACCTTCAATCTGCTGCTGTCGCACTGCACCACGGTGTGGCTGCAGGCCGAACCCGAAGACCACATGCAGCGCGTGGCCGAGCAAGGGGATCTGCGCCCCATGGCTGCCAGTGCCGAGGCCATGAATGACCTACGGCAGATCCTGGCGGGGCGCTCAGCCTTTTATTCGAAGGCTGATTTGCGTCTGAACACCAGCTCGCAGCCGCTGCAGGACACCTTCAAGCTGTTGCGCACCCAGGTCCGGGAGGCCTTGAAACTGCCGGTCTGACCCTGGGTGGTGGGGCGATAGGAAATTTACTGCATCTTGCTTGACGCACTTTAATGCATGTACTAACATGCAGTCAGTTTCGCAAGAATGCATTATTTTTCCACCGACGGAGACACACCATGAGCACCGCGCCCCGCGTCGATTACCAGACCCATCCCAGCCAGTACAAGCACTGGAAACTGAGCTTTGATGGCGCCATCGCCACGCTGACGGCCGACTTCGACGAAAACGGTGGCCTGGCCCCCGGCTACAAGCTCAAGCTCAACAGCTACGACCTGGGCGTGGACATCGAACTCAACGATGCCATCAACCGCATCCGCTTCGAGCACCCCGAGGTGCGCACCGTGGTGGTCACCAGCGCCAAGGAAAAGGTGTTCTGCTCGGGCGCCAACATCTTCATGCTGGGCGTGTCCAGCCACGGTTGGAAGGTGAACTTCTGCAAATTCACCAACGAGACCCGCAACGGCCTTGAAGACTCCTCCCAGCACAGCGGCCTGAAGTTCCTGGCGGCCGTGAACGGCGCCTGTGCCGGTGGCGGCTACGAGCTGGCTCTGGCCTGCGACGAGATCATCCTGGTGGACGACCGCTCCAGCGCGGTCAGCCTGCCTGAGGTGCCCTTGCTGGGCGTGCTGCCCGGCACCGGCGGCCTGACCCGTGTCACCGACAAGCGCCATGTGCGCCACGATCTGGCCGACATCTTCTGCACCACCACTGAAGGTGTGCGCGGCCAGAAGGCCAAGGACTGGCGCCTGGTTGACGACATTGCCAAGCCCGCCGTGTTCGCCCAGAAGGTGCGCGAACGCGCCGAACAACTGGCCGCCCAGAGCGACCGCCCGGCCGATGGCCGCGGGGTCGAGTTGGTGGCCCTGCAGCGCCGGACCGAGGCCGATGCCCTGCACTACGACCATGTCAGCGTGAACATCGACCGCGCCAAGCGCACGGCCACGTTCGTGGTCAAGGCCCCTGCCGGTGCCCAACCCGCCGATGTGGCCGGGATCGAAGCCGCAGGGGCCGCCTGGTACCCGCTGGCCTTGGCGCGCCAACTGGAGGACGCCATCCTGTCCATGCGCACCAATGAGCTGGAGATCGGCACCTGGCTGATCACCACCCAGGGCGATGCCGCCGCGGTGCTGGCCATGGACGCCGTTCTGAGCGCCCATGCCAGCCATTGGCTGGTGCGCGAAACCATCGGCTTGCTGCGCCGCACCTTCAGCCGCCTGGACGTGTCCAGCCGCAGCCTGTTCGCCCTGATCGAGCCGGGCTCGTGCTTTGCCGGCAGCTTTCTGGAGCTGGCCCTGGCCTGCGACCGCAGCTACCACCTGGCCCTGCCCGACGACGAAGACCAGGCCCCGAAGATCACGGTGGGCGAGGCCAACTTCGGCCTGTACCCCATGGTCACCGGCCAGAGCCGCCTGGGCCGCCGCTTCTATGACGAAGTCGCTCCGCTGGAGGCCGTGCGCGCCGCCGCCGGCCGTGCCCTGGATGCCGATGCCGCCTACGCCCTGGGCCTGGTCACCAGCAACCCCGACGACATCGACTGGGCCGACGAGGTGCGCATCGCCATCGAAGAGCGCGTGGCCATGTCACCCGACGCCCTGACCGGCATGGAAGCCAACCTGCGCTTCAACGGGCCTGAAAACATGTTCACCCGCATCTTCGGCCGCCTCACCGCCTGGCAGAACTGGATCTTCCAGCGCCCCAATGCGGTGGGCGAATACGGCGCTTTGAAGGTCTACGGCAAAGGCAACAAGGCCGCCTTCGACTGGAACCGGGTTTGAGGGGGTATCTGCCGGTGACGGCAGCCACACCCCTCAAACCTGGTGTGATTTTCTTGATGACTGACTGACCACTTACCTGGAGACAAGCATGTCCACGATCGACTACAGCGAAAAGATCCCCAACAACGTCAACCTGGCCGAAGACCGCACCCTGAAGCGCGCGCTGGAGCAGTGGCAGCCCAACTACCTGGACTGGTGGAACGACATGGGTCCGGACGGCAGCCACGGCTTTGATGTGTACCTGCGCACGGCAGTCAGCGTGGATCCGCAGGGCTGGGCGCAGTTTGGCCACGTCAAGATGCCCGACTACCGCTGGGGCATCTTCCTCAATCCGGCCGAACAAGACCGCAAGATCCACTTCGGTGACCACAAGGGCGAGAACGCCTGGCAAGACGTGCCCGGCGAGTACCGCGCCAACCTGCGCCGCATCATCGTCACCCAGGGCGACACCGAGCCGGCCTCGGTCGAGCAGCAGCGCCACCTGGGCCTGACCGCGCCCAGCCAGTACGACCTGCGTAACCTGTTCCAGGTCAACGTCGAAGAAGGCCGCCACCTGTGGGCCATGGTCTACCTGCTGCACAAGTACTTCGGCCGCGACGGCCGCGAGGAAGGCGAAGCCCTGCTGGAGCGCCGCAGCGGTCAGCAGGACAACCCCCGCATCCTGCAGGCCTTCAACGAGCCCACGCCGGATTGGCTGAGCTTCTTCATGTTCACCTACTTCACCGACCGGGACGGCAAGTTCCAGCTGTGTGCCCTGGCCGAGTCGAGTTTCGATCCGTTGGCCCGCACCACCAAGTTCATGCTGACCGAGGAAGCCCACCACATGTTCGTGGGCGAGTCGGGCGTGAGCCGCGTGATCCAGCGCACCTGCCAGGTCATGAACGAGCTCAAGACCGACGACCCTGCCAAGCTGCGCGCTGCCGGTGTCATCGATCTGCCCACTCTGCAGCGCTACCTGAACTTCCACTTCAGCGTGACCATCGACCTGTTCGGTGCCGACGAGTCGAGCAATGCGGCCACCTTCTACAGCACGGGTCTCAAGGGCCGCTTTGAAGAAGGCAAGCGCACCGACGACCACCAGCTGCGCGGCCAGAGCTACAAGGTGCTGAACGTGCAGAACGGCCAGCTCGTCGAGAAGGAAGTGCCCATGCTCAATGCACTCAACGAAGTGCTGCGCGACGACTACATCAAGGATTCGATCGGCGGCGTGGAGCGCTGGAACAAGGTGATCGAAAAGAACGGCATCCCGTTCCGCCTGACCGTGCCGCACAAGGCTTTCCACCGCAACATCGGCTCCCTGGCCGGGGTCAAGGTGTCGCCTGACGGGCGTGTGGTGTCCGAAGCCGAATGGCAAGCCAAGAAGAACGACTGGCTGCCCAGCGCCGAAGACCGGGCCTTTGTGGCCAGCCTGATGGGCCGTGTCACCGACACCGGCAAGTTTGCCAACTGGATCGCGCCGCCGGTCATGGGCATCAACCGCCAGCCCGTGGACTTCGAATATGTCCGCTTCAACTGAAATGGCCCCCACGCTTTGCATTTCATGTCATGCGCTGCCCCCCAAGGGGGCCGTACCCCGCCTTGGGGCGGCCCGGCGGCGGGGTATGCCCCTCGCCGAGCCCTCCGGGGTTTGAGGAAAGGGGGCTTGCCAGCCCCCTTTCCCGCCTTCAAGATCCCGCTCCAGAACCGCCCCACCGCCCACAACAAGTCGAGACAGCCATGGACATGAGCGAACCCCAAGTCATCCGGCAGCATCTGATCGACCCCGAGATCTGCATCCGCTGCAACACCTGCGAGGCCACCTGCCCGGTCGCGGCCATCACCCACGATTCGCGCAACTACGTGGTCGACGCCGACAAGTGCAACCTGTGCATGGCCTGTGTGCCGCCTTGCCCCACGGGCTCGATCGACAACTGGCGCAACATGCCGCGCGCGATGGCCTACACGGTCGAGGCCCAACTGGGCTGGGACAACCTGCCCGACGAACTCAGTGCCGAGCAACTGGCGGCGGCCGGTGCGGCCACTGCGCCGGATCAGGCCCCTGCCGTCAGCACCGCACCGGCGGGGCCTGGTGAAGGCGAACGTTTCAACAGCGCCCAATATGGCGCCACCCTGCCGCCCTGGTCGGCGGCCCATGCCTACACCAACCTCTACGGCCCCAAGGCGTCCGAGAAGTTCATCACCGCCACCGTGGTCGGCAATGTGCGCGTCACCGAAGTCGGCAAGGACTACGACACCCATCACGTGGTGCTCGATTTCGGCCACCTTCCGTTTCCGGTGCTCGAGGGGCAGTCGATCGGTGTGATCCCACCCGGCACCGATGCCCAGGGCCGGCCGTACCATGCCCGCCAATACTCCATCGCCAGCCCGCGCAATGGCGAGCGACCGGGCTACAACAACCTGTCGCTGACCATCAAGCGCGTGTTGGAAGACCACCAGGGCCAGCCCGTGCGGGGCGTGGCCAGCAACTACATGTGCGACCTGCAGGTGGGGGACAAGGTCCAGGTGATCGGGCCCTTTGGCGCCAGCTTCCTGATGCCCAACCACCCGCGCTCCAACATCGTCATGATCTGCACCGGCACCGGCAGTGCCCCGATGCGCGCCATGACCGAGTGGCGCCGCCGTCTGCGGCAGTCGGGCAAGTTCGAGGGCGGCAAGCTGATGCTGTTCTTTGGCGCCCGCACGCCTGAAGAACTGCCGTACTTTGGGCCCTTGCAAAATCTGCCCAAGGATTTCATCGACATCAACTTTGCCTTCTCGCGTCAGTCCGGGGCTCCCAAGCGCTATGTGCAGGACCTGATCCGCGAACGCGCAGCCGACCTGGGGCCCTTGCTGGCCGATCCGGACACCTATTTCTTCGTCTGCGGCCTCAAGGCCATGGAGGAAGGGGTGGTGCTGGCCCTGCGCGATGTGGCCCAGCAGGCCGGCCTGGCCTGGGACAGTGTGGGCCCCGGCTTGCGTCAGGGCGCCCGCCTGCACCTCGAAACCTATTGAGGATCCGACGAGGATCCGACGATCCGATGCGCCCGCGGCTGTTTTCGGTCGGGGGCGCAGGCTGTTCGCGGCGGCGTCACTGGCAAGTGACGCGGTCGCGACCGCCCTTCTTGGAGGCATACAGCGCAGCATCGGCGCGTGCAATCAGCGAGTGTGCATCGTCGCCCTGGCGCAGGGTCGCGATGCCGCTGGAGATGGTCACGGTCAGCACCACCTCCTGGGTGGATCGATTGCGCAGCTTCATCGCCTTGGTGCGGGCACGGATGGTTTCAGCGATCTGCGTGGCCTCGGCGCGGCTGGTGTTGGGCAGCACGATGGCAAACTCTTCGCCGCCGTAGCGGGCTACCGCGTGACTGGGGTGGGTGACCGAGGTGCGCAGGATCTCGCCCAGGCCCTGGATCACGCGGTCACCCATCAGGTGTCCGTGGGTGTCGTTCACGCGCTTGAAGTGATCGATGTCCAGCATCAGCAGGCAATGGCTTTCGCTTGAGTCGGGCGCCTGGCTCAACAGGGCCTGCAGGCGCTGGTCGAAACCCTTGCGGTTGAGCAGGCCGGTCAGCGGGTCCAGCATGGCTTCCTCACGCGTGCGTTCCAGGTCCTGGCGCAGGCGCTTGATTTCTTCCTGGCTCTGGTTGACCCGGGCCTGCAAGGTGTCGACCGCGGCTTTCATCTCCAGCGTGCCCTCCAGGGCGCGTGTCACCTGGGTGCTCAAAGGGCTGTTCTCAGTCGCCGTCAGGGCTTCATTCAGTTCCACCAATTGCTGACCGAAACTGCCGGCCTGTTCGCCCGTCGCGGCGGCCGAATCGGCCATGTTGCGCATCAGGCGCTGCATCTCGTGGGCGATCAACTCCATCTGCTCCGTGTCCGCGGGCGTGATGTGGTCGCGGTACAAGCGCAGCATCATCTCGTCGTCCATGGCCAGGCCCTTGCTCAGGCACTGGCTCATGTCGGCATTCAGCTTCGGGTTGATGCCAGCGGCATGTTCGTACCACACCGTGAACGTGATGGGGTTGAAGGCGGCTGTGTGATGGCCCATGTTGGCCAGCGTCAGTCGCAGCAACTCGGCGCTGCGGGCCTTGGATTCTGTGTATCGCATGGATGCCCGCGGGCCAGTGAGGAGGTTGGGATCTGCGCTGATTGTGACTGAAAAGTAACTCTATTGTAAATTTCTGACAATCATCCGCGCAGCGGGATCAGAGGGTCAAATCCGAGTCTGCAGCGCCTGCTGCATCTGTTTCAGGTGGCGGTTCAATTCCGGCCCCTGCAGCAGATCAGGCAGAGGTGTCAGTGCCGGCAGCGCCAGCGCCCGGCGCACCGGAAACAGCTCGATCCGAGCGGCCTCCGTCAGGTCCAGGGCTGCCGGTTCCGTCAGCTCGCCGAACATCATCAGTTCACCGATGCGGGCGCTCAGGTAGGCCACGACCAGCCGGGCTTCGGCGCGCGGGTTCAGGGCCTGGGGCTGCGGGCTGAGCAGGGCGTCGATGGCACTGGTCTCCTGGATCAGCGCCGCGGGCAGGTGCCAGGCTTGCATCAGCAGGCCACCCACTTCGCTGGCACACAGGCCGAGCTGCTGTTGCTCGGCCCGGCTGCGCTCCAGCAGGTCCAAGGGGGCCAGGGCCAGCAGTCGCTCAGTGGGCAGCACCGAGGCCATCGACAGCCGCCCCAGAAAAGACAGCACCACCTGCGTGGCCAGGGCCCCGGGGTCGGACAGGTGGCAACCCTGTGCCAGACGCAGGCACAGCTCGCTGGCCAGGCTGCTGGCCCCCCACACCTGATCGAAGTAGCGCCGCAGGCCACGGTCTGCGCTCTGGAAGCTGTCCTCCAGCATGTAGTGCAGGCACAGACCTCGCACTGTGTTCAGGCCCAGGTAGGTGATGGCGGGGCCCAGGCTGACCACCGGTGCCTGCAAGGCATACAACGGCGAGTTGACCGTGGCCAGCACCTTGGCCGTGACCTGGGGTTCGCCTTGCAGCAATTCGGCCAGATCGGCCGAACTGGCCTGGGCCAGAAAGTCGGGCGAGACCAACTGGTGCAGTGCGCGCGAGGGCTGCGCCACCCGCTGCAAGGCGGCCGTGATGGCGGCCTGGCGGGGCATCGACAGCTGGTCGCGCCCCAGGCGCTGGAACGAGGCCAACGCGTCGGGCAAGGGCAGCACGGCCCGAGACGTGGCCGCCACCGGACCGGCCCGTGTGGGCGGTGCGACGTCCACCCGGGGGGGCGTCGCACTGGGTGCGGGCGCCACCGGTTTCGCCGGTTCACGCCGACGCCGGCCCAACAGCAGGGCAATGAACAACAACAGCAGCAGCAGCAGGCCGGCGGTCGAGGCGATGAACAGGGTCAAAGGGGGCACTTTCTGAAACGGGCTGGCGCAGATTGCTCAGGGATGTTCGCCCTGCCTCTAAAGAGCGCAAAAACGCGTAACTTTTACGTTTCGAGAGCACGAACGGCGCGCTTTTGCGTTCTGGTCTGACGCGATCCCTGTTACAAATAGAGACGATACCTGTTTATGAGCCATGGCCACTGAAAACTCGCGAGAAATTGCCAACACCAAGGCGTTGGTCATTGACGGCAACACCACCTCGCGCTCAATCCTGGTGCGTCAGTTGCGTGATTTCGGCGTGGGCGAGGTGGTCCAGTGCAGCCGCATTCAGGACGCGCGCAACCGGCTGGAGCACACGGTGTTCGATTTCGTGCTGTGCGAGCAGTTCTTTGCCGAGCACCACTACTCGGGTCAGACCCTGCTGGACGATCTGCGTCGGGCCCACATGCTGCCGTTTTCCACCGTGTTCTTCATGGTCACGGGCGAGGCCTCTTATGCTGCCGTGTCCGAGGCGGCCGAATCGGCCCTGGATGGCTATCTGCTCAAGCCTTTCACGCCGTCCATGCTGTTTGAGCGCCTGAACCTGGCGCGGCTGCGCAAGCGCCATCTGCTGCCCATCTTTGATGCCCTGGAGCATGGCCGCGTCGACGAGGCGGCCAACCTGTGTCAGCAGCGCTTCGAGACCCAGGGGCCTTACTGGCTGTATGCGGCGCGCATCGGGGCCGAGCTGCTGTTGCGCCAGGGCCGCCCCAAAGAGGCCGAGGCCTTGTACCGGGCCGTGCTGGCGCTGCGCCCGGCGCCCTGGGCCGAGCTGGGGGTAGCGCGAGCCCAGATCGAGGCCGGGCAGTCGACCAAGGCGGTGACCAGCCTGCAGAGCTTGATCGAACGCGACACCGGTTTTGCCGATGCCTACGACGTGCTGGGCCGGGCCCAGGTCGAGATGGCCGATTTCGGCGGTGCCATGGACAGTTTCCGCCGCGCCAGCGACCTCACGCCAGAGTCGGTGGCACGCCTGCAGAAGACCGGCATGATGGCCTATTACGTCGGCGACCTGAGCAATGCCAAGTTGCCGCTGACCCGCGCCGGCATCCTGGGCGTGAACTCCAAGCTGTTCGACTTTCAGTCGCTGGTGCTGTTGGCGTTCTGCCACCTCAACGAGCGCGACCGGCGTGGCCTGGATCGCTGCGTGGCCGACCTGGCCCGCTTTGCGGAACGCCACACGGGCAGCGCCCGGGTGCGTCGTTTTCGCGACATGGTGCACATCCTGGGGCATTTGCTGCACCGCCGTCACGAAGAGGTGCTGGCCGGCCTGCGCGCCATGGCGGCTGAACTGCACGACGCCGATTTCGACTTCGAGGCCGCCTGCAACGTCTGCAATCTGTTGTCGGTGCTGGCCGAGCGCGAGCTGCGTGTCAACGAGGCCGAGGGCTGGGTGCAGCAGGTGGGGCTGCGCTTTGCCAACACCCGGGGGCTGGCCGAACTGATCGCCAACGCCTGTGTGCGCCACACGCCCTATGCCGATCTGGTGCGCGATTGCCTGCAGCAGATCAACGCCATGGCCGAGGCCGCGATGGGCCGCAGCCTGGGCGGCGATGTGCAGGGCGCGGTGGCTCAGTTGCTGGAGGACGGCGGCCGGACACAGAACACCAAGCTGATCGACCTGGCGCACCAGATCGTGTCGCGCAACCAGACCCGCCTGGAGCAGGCCGGTGAACTGCAAAGCCAGATCGATGCCTTGCGCCAGCGCTGCGGTGTGGGGCCGGCCCGGGCCATGCTGGGGCAGGAGGGCGAGCGTTCTGCCGGCGGCGTGGTGCTGCGCATCCGTGATCGGGAGGCGGCCAAGGCGCAACTCAAGACAGGCCAGGGGGCGCTGGCTGGCGCCAACCGCGGCCTTGGCCAGGGGGGGGGCGGGGCGCCGGCCCGCTCCGACGCGCTGGCTGATTCGCTGCGCCTGCACCCCCAGTGAGCGGCCTGGCGAGGCCCTGGCCACGCGGCTCAGTCAGCTCAGTCGGCCGAGGCGCGTGAGGCGCTCGGCCGCCCCAGCAAGTGGCTGCGCAGCGTCGGGTCCGAAGCCTTGTCGCCCAGCCAGATGGCCAGCAAGGTGTTGTAGAACCCCACATCGTGACCGGGCAGGGTCGTGACGTTGTCGTTGTAGCTCATGCTCATGCCCTGGTCGGGCTGCCAGTCCAGTGTCAGGCTGTCACCCTTCTTGAGCACCGGTGCCTTGCTGGCGATGATGCGGCCCAGGTGCAGCACCCTCTGAGCGGCGCGGGCGTCGGGTTCGTCGCCTCGGGGCCCGAAGTGGTTCATCACCGCGTCGTTGAAGTCGCTGCTGCTGAGTTCGCGCAGCGCGGTGATCACCATGCGACGTGGCTCGTCGGTGGCCATCACCTCCTGGGCTGAAAACCGGCGCTCGGGCAGGTACAGGCCCACGGCATAGACCTTGAACAGGAAGCGATAGCCCACGCCGGCCCCATTGAGCCGCAGCGGCTTGCCGGCCACCACGATCTGGTCGTCGAAGTGCACGCCGGCCAGATCAAGCGCCAGGGCCGGGGCGGCGGTCCCCAGCGTGGCCAGCCCCAGGACCATGCCCAGGCCCAGACGGATGAAGCGTTGTTTCATACCCTTTCCTTTCTTGCGTTGGGGGGGGCGGCTGAGCGCTGCCCCTCGCACTTACCAGACCGACAGGCTGTTGGTGAGCACCCTTTGCAGCCAGTTGCGCGAGGCGGCTTCGGAGACATCGCCCTGGCCGGCCACTTCGAGGCGGGCATTGGCCACGTCGGCCGAGGCCACCACGTTGCCCGAAGCCAGGTCCTTGGGGTCGACCACGCCCGAGAAGCGCAGGGTGCGCACGCCGCCATTGAGGGCCACGCTGCGCTCGCCGGCCACCACCAGATTGCCGTTGGGCAGAACGTTGATCACGGTGGCCGTCAGCTGACCTGTGAAGCTGCTGACGTCGGTGGTCTTGCCGTTGCCTTTGTAAGAGTCGCTGCCCGAGGCGCTGGCGTCCAGGTTCAGCAGCGAGCGGATGATGCCGCTGCCCACGCCTTTGACGCCGGGGCCCTTGGTGCTCATCGCGTTGCTGCGGCTGTTGTCGGTGGTCAGCACATTGCTGGCGTTGATGCTTTCGGAGATGTCGACCTTGAGGGTGTCGCCCACGGCGCGGGGCTTGCGTCGGTCTGTGAACAGCGACGCGGTCGTCATGCCGGGCTGGAACAAGGAGCCGGTGTTGGCCCGTTCGATGTTCAGGGGCGGGGCCAAGGGGGCGGCCGTCAGCGGGCCGGGCACGGTACTGACCGGGGTGGGCGTGCTGCAGGCCCCCAGCAGGGCGGCCAGGCTGCACAGAATCAGCAGGCGCTGCGAGGACGAAAGCGAGAGGTGAGACATGAAAGCTCCTTGGCCGCTCTGGGCCATCATTCAAAACCGGTGACCAGGGCCGTCACCACGGGGCCCAGCTTGTCGCGGGTCGAGGCCCACTTGCTGGCATTGAAGCCACCGCCGTCAAAGCGGTAGTTGCTGGTCGACAGCACCTGCCCCCGGTCGTTGTGCAGGGTCAGCGAGATGTTGTTGACGTAAGGCCGCAACTCGTCGTTGTAGGGTTGGGTGCCCCAGTCCATGTAGGCCGTGTAACGCAGCCACACCGGGCAGTTGGCGTTCCAGGCGTTGGCCTGGTAGACCCGGCTCTCAATGGCGTGCTTGCGCAGCTCCAGCTGCAGCGCGGGCACCACGTCGGCCACGGGTGCCGTGGGGTTGTATTCGATGCACACCGTCTTGACCGTCGAGTGCAGGTGGTAGACGGTGTCGGTGGCCTTGCCGGCGCTTGACTGCACGGCCACACCGGTCACGTTCGCCGTGCCTTTGGCCAGTTCCAGCAGCGGGATCGGGCTGAGGATGGAGCAGCCGCCCAGGGCCGCACCCAGGCCCAACGTGCCCAGGCGGGCCAGCGTCCGCGTCAGGCGGGCATGGCGGCGCTGGGCGGGCGGGCGGTGATGTGCCAGTCTTGCCTTCATGGAGAGTCTCCTGCTTGAGCTTGAGAGAGGGGGGCGTCAGGCGGTGGTGTCGAGCAGGCTTTTGGTGCCCAGGGCGCCGAGGGTCACATAGGCGGCGATGCTGCTGGCGGTGTCGCTGATGCTGCTGCCGACCGAGCTCGCCACATCGCCCACGGTGCTCGCGGCGCTGCTCACGGCGTCGGTGACCGTGCTGGTGGCGCTGCTCAGGGCATCGGTGACGGTGCTGGTGACCTCGCTGGCCGTGTCGCTGACCGAGGTGCCCAGGCCTTCGACCGCCTGCAAGCCTTCGCTGGCCGCTTCAGTGACGGTGTTCACCACACTCTCCACGCTGTGGCCGACAGCATTGGCCGCATCGCTGAAGGTGGAGGTGACCGAGTCCACCCCGCCGCTGATGGAATCGCTGAGCGCCTGCAGGCTCTCGGCGCTGAAGTTGTAGACCGCGCTGGCGGCTTCGGAGGCCCCATCGACCACGCCGATGGCACTGGCGACGACTGGCCCATAGGCCTTGGTGTTGATCTCATAGGGGCTCAGCCCGGCCGAATAGGCCATGCTGCTGGTGTTGATGGTGCTCACGGGTTTTCTCCAGAGAGTTGGGGTGTCTGAATCGTAGGTTTCAGCCCCGAATACTGGCGTTTGATAAACCCACCGGATTTGCTTCAATTCCGGATGAAAATGCATGTATCAAAATACAAACAAACATTTTCTTGGTACATATTTAAACTATTAAATTTATATTTACAGTGCAGAAACATATTGCATTCAATCTCTTTACCCGATGGCAAAGCGCCATCGTGCTGAGCGCTGTGGCACTGGTGGTGAAGACGGCCAAGGTGTGCTGATGTCAGGGTTTTTGTAAGCGTGTTGATATAAAGGCCGGATTTGTATCGGGGGCCTTTTTGAATTCAAACCGGTGTCCGGCTGTGCCTGCCCTGGCAGGGATTAAATAGTGCGCCGTGGCGGGGTGGGATATTCAGCGCCTTGAATACCTGGGTGGCTGATACAAAGCTGCCGAGGTGGTCGCTGGCTGCTGCTGTGTCGCGACCTGTGCCAAGGACATCGACCGTTGCGGTCGCTGCCGGATGTCGGGCGCCGCCGACCCCAGATGACAAAACGCCCCGCGGCGCGAGCCGGCGGGGCGTTTTGTCGAAATGAAGAGGCCTGCCAAGCCTATTCTGAATTCAGCCAGCCTTGAACGAAGCAGTCAGGCCGGCGCCGGGCCGCCCCAAGGCGGCCTGCGGCCCCCCCTGGGGGGCAGCGACCACACGAAGTGAGGGAGTGTGGGGGCTTACAGTCCAGGCCGGCGCCGGGCCGCCCCAAGGCGGCCTGCGGCCCCCTCGGGGGGCAGGGAGTGACACGAAGTGCGCGACCGTGGGGGTCAGTGCACCATCAGGGCGCCGCTGGCCTTGCTCTTGCCGGCGCGTGCGGGCGGGTTGCACAGGCCGCACAGGAAGTGGCGGGCGTTTTCGTAGGGCTCGGTGACGAACTTGCCGGCGCAGCGCGAGCAGGCGGTCATGGTGAGCATGTCGGCATCGACGAACTTGACCAGGCGCCAGGCGCGGGTGAAGGACAGCAGGGGCTCGATCTCGGCGGCCTGGACCTGCTCGTTGTACAGGCGCCAGGCCTTGGTGAGCAGGTCGATGCTGTCCATGTCGGCGGCCTTGGACAGGTACTCGTAGATGTTCAAGAACAGCGAGGAGTGGATGTTCTCCTGCCAGGTGAGGAACCAGTCGGTGGAGAAGGGGAGCTGGCCCTTGGAGGGGGATTTGCCGGCGATCTCTTTGTACAGGCGGATGAGGCGCTCGTAGGAGAGGGTGGTTTCAGACTCCAGGACCTGCATGCGGGCGCCCATGCGGATGAGCATGGCGGCGCGCTCGATTTGGCGGGACTCGTTGAGCACGCTCTTGGCGGGGGCCTTGGCGGCGGCAGGAGCGACGGCGGTGCTGGGCTCGGCGGC